>JALZMX010000287.1 GCA_030857985.1 Actinomycetota bacterium
AAGGCTCATGACTCGGCCGTGGACTCCTACGGCGAGGGCGAGCGGGCAAACCGCACCGCCTACTCGGCGCTCAAGCACACCCACGAGAAGATCGGCGACCGCTGGGAGAAGAAGAAGGGCAAAGGCCCCTCGGACGCGCAGGCAGAGGGTGGCAGGGGTACGTCGAGAAGGACCGCCGAGGGCGTGGATTCCAACGCGTCGAAGAAGCATCTGTACGACGTGGCGACGAAGCTCGGGATCGTCGGCCGGTCGAAGATGGCCAAGGACCAGCTCGTCGACGCGATCAAGAAGGCCAACCGGCGCAAGAGCGACAAGGCGCGCAAGTCCTGACCCTCCAGCGCCGCTTCGGAGCAGCCGCGTCAGCGGCGCCGGAAGCGGATCGTCGTCCCCGGCCTGGCCTGCGCGGCATGGTCGGTGTCGACGTCGGTGACGACCGCGATCACCGGATACCCGCCGGTCACCGGATGGTCGGAGAGCAGCATGGTCGGCATTCCGTCCCCGCTGACCTGCAGAGCACCGCGCACACAACCCTCGCTGGGCAGCTCGTCGCGGCGCCTGCGGCCCAGCGGCGCACCCTGTAGTCGTATCCCGACCCGGTCGGCGTCGGCGCTGACCGTCCATGGCTGACCCAGCAGCGCGTCGATCGCAGCGAGTGTGAACCAGTCGTCTCGCGGACCCAGCAGCACCCGCAGCGTCAGCTCGCCCGGCAGCGACAGCGGTACGACGTCGGCCGCCGGGATCTGATGCAGCGCCTGGCCGATCGGCAGGGATGCACCGGCGACCAGCGGAGCGGGACCGATCCCGGCCATCGTGTCGGTCGAACGTGACCCCAGCACCGGCGTCACCTCGATGCCGCCGCGAACGGCGAGATAGCTGCGCAGGCCACGCTCGGGCACGCCGAGCTCGAGCAGCGTCCCGGCGTCGAGCCGGATCGCCTCGACATGCCGTGAGGGTCGCCCGTCGACCAAGACGGGACACGCGGCACCGCTCAGCGCCACGGTCACCGGGTGCGTCGCCCGCACCGCGAACCCACCCATCGTGATCTCGACCGCGGCCGCGGCCTCGTCGTTGCCGACCAGCCGGTTCGCCAGCCGCCACGCAGCCCGGTCGGCCGCGCCGGCGTGACCGACGCCGACCGCTGAGTGTCCGAAGCGTCCGGCGTCCTGCACCGTCGCCAGGGGTCCGGGGCGTACGACGACCAGGCTCACGCCGGCTCCCGGAACCGGACCCGGACCCCTGGCCGCAGCAGCGCCGGTGGGTCGCGGTCGACGTCCCACAGGGGCGCGTCGGTTTGTCCGATCAGCTGCCAACCGCCGGGTGAGGAGCGTGGATACACCCCGCTGAACTCGCCCGCCAGCCCCACCGACCCGGCCGGCACCGACGTGCGCGGCGTGTCACGACGGCGCACGTGCAGCCGGTGGTCGGTGCCGACGAGGTAGCCGAACCCCGGCGAGAACCCGCCGAACGCGACGGTCCACATCTGGTTGGTGTGCGCCGCGACCACCCCGGCAGCACCCAGCCCGGTGAGCTCACCCACCGCCTCGAGGTCAGGCCCGTCGTAGCGCACCGCGATCTCGACCAGTTCACGGCCTCCGGTATCCCACCTGCCCGAGATCTCGGGCAGGTGGGATACGCGCTCGACTCTCCTCCTGATTCCCGCCGCGGACACCGCCTGAGGGTCGAACCGCACCAGCACGGTCCGGGCGGCCGGCACCAGATCCAGCAGGCCAGGCAGCCCGGCCGCCGACAGCGACGCATGCAATGACATGACCTCCGGCAGCGAGCCGACCTCGAGCAGCAGCGCCGTATCACCGCAGGGCATGATCCGCATCACGTATCGACGAACGCGCGCACCGGCACACCCGCACGGTCGAGCAGTCGCCGCACCGCGGCCGCCATCGCGACGGCGCCGGGGCTGTCGCCGTGCACGCACACCGACTCCGGCCGCACCGCCACCAGGGTGCCGTCCACCGCCTGCACCCGGCCCTCGGTCACCATCTGCAGACAGCGTCGCGCCACCTCCTCGGGGTCCGTCAGCACCGCACCCTCCCGATGCCGGTCCACCAGGGTCCCCTCGGCGGTGTAGGCCCGGTCGGCGAACGCCTCACAGACCGTGCGCAGCCCGCCCGCCCGGGCGGCTCGGTGCAGTGCCGACCCGCAAAGTCCGAGCACGGCCAGCCTCTCGTCGTACTCGCCGACCGCCCGCACCACTGCCGCCGCCTGGGCCTCGTGGTGCACGACCGCGTGGTAGAGAGCGCCGTGCGGCTTCACGTAGCGCACCGACGTGCCCGCGACCCGGGCGAACCCGTCGAGCGCCCCCAGCTGGTAGAGCACGTCGTCGGTCAGCGACGCCGGCTCCACGTCGATGAACCTGCGGCCGAACCCGGCCAAGTCGCGGTAGCCCACCTGCGCCCCGATCACCACCCCGGCCGCCGCGGCGCCGGCACATGTCGCACGCAACGTCGACGGGTCACCGGCATGGAAACCGCAGGCGACGTTGGCGCTGGTGACCAGCCCCAGCATCGTCTGGTCATCGCCGAGCCGCCAACGCCCGAATGACTCACCGAGGTCGCTGTTGAGGTCGACGCCCATCCCCGTAGTCTGCCGCCTGTGGAACTCGTCTACCCACCGGTCGTCGGCCTTGCCCGTACGGCGTTTCGGGCACTTGACCTCCAGATCACGATCGCCGGAGCGGGGAACGTGCCGCGCACCGGCGCCGCCGTGCTGGCCAGCAACCACATCAGCTACCTCGACTTCATCTTCTGCGGGCTGGCAGCCCGGCCGAGTGGGCGTCGCGTGCGCTTCATGGCCAAGCACGAGGTCTTCACCCACCCGGTCTCCGGACCGCTGATGAAGGGCATGCACCACATCCCCGTCGACCGCGAGGCCGGTGTCGGTTCCTTCGACGCCGCGATCGAGGCGTTGCGCCGCGGTGAGACCGTCGGGATCTTTCCCGAGGCCACGATCAGCTCGTCGTTCACGGTCAAACCGATCAAGTCCGGCGCCGTCCGGCTGGCGCTGCGTGCCGACGCCCCATTGCTGCCAGTGGCGATCTGGGGCACGCAGCGCCTCTACACCAAGCACCTTCCGCGCGACCTGACGACCCGGCACCGCCCGATCTCAATCGCGGTCGGAGCGCCGGTGCCGGTCAACGACGACAACAACGCCGCCGAGGCGACCGCAAAGCTGCGGATGCGGATGCAGGAGCTACTCGACGACGCCCAGCGCGCACATCCGGACCAGCCGGTGCCGGGCGAGGATGCCCCATGGCACCCAGTGCATCTCGGTGGCACCGCACCGACCCCAGAGGCAGCCCTGGAGCTCGACCGGGCCGAGCGCGCGGCCAGGGCCGCCCGGCTCAGGTCGTCAGCAGCGCACGCACCTCGTCGTCGGTGACCTCGGCGAAGTCGTCGTACCACTGGCCCACCGCACCGAAGAAGCGCGGCGTCGAGGGGCAGACGACAGGGTCGGCGACCGGTCGCAGCGCGTCGAGGGCGCCGTGTGGCGCGACGGGTACGGCGAGCATGACCGAATCCGCACCGGCTGCCCGCAGCGCAGCACAGGCAGCGGTCGCCGTCGACCCGGTGGCCAACCCGTCGTCGACCACGATCACCGCCCGGCCGGTCACCCGCGGCGGGGGACGGTCCCCGCGGTAGGCCCGCTCTCGCCGGTGCAGTTCGGACGTCTCCCGGGCGACGACCGCACCGACCGTGTCGGCACCGAGCCCGACCCGCTCCACCAGCGTCGAGTCGACGACGCGCCCACCGCCGGAGGCGAGAGCGCCGAATGCGAGCTCCTCGTGCCCGGGTACACCCAGCTTGCGCACGCACAGCACGTCGAGCTCGGAGCCCAGGCTCTCCGCCACCGCCGCCGCGACCACTACACCGCCACGCGGCAGGCCGAGCACCAGCGCTTCGGCGGCGTCGAGCCCGTGACGTTCCAGCGCCGACACCACCGGATCGACCAGCCTGTGACCGGCGTCCAGCCGGTCCCGGTAGGGCACCGGGCGGGAGAAGGGGACGAGCGGGCTCAGTTGATCATGCCGCCGCCGACGGTGACGCCGGTCGCCTCGTCGATGAGAACGAACGAGCCCGTCGTGCGGTTCTTCTCGTAGGAGTCGCACAGCAGCGGCACGGTCGTGCGCAGCTGCACTCGGCCGATCTCGTTCAGACCCAGCTCCTTGGTCTCCAGGTCGCGGTGCAGCGTGTTCACGTCGAGGCGATACTGGATGTCCTTGACCATCGCCCGACCACCGCGGGTGGTGTGCTTGATCGCAAGCTTCTGGCGGGGCCGCAGCGGCTCATTGGCCATCCAGCAGATCATCGCGTCGATGTCCTGGCTCGGCGACGGGGCGTTCTGGGGGCGGCAGATCATGTCGCCGCGCGACACGTCGAGGTCGTGCTCGAGCCGCACCGTCACCGACATCGGCGGGTAGGCCTCGGAAACCTCGGTGTCGAACAGGTCGATCCCGGTGATCGTGGAGGTGAATCCGCTCGGCAGCACCAGCACGTCGTCACCCGGCTTGAGGACTCCGCCGGCAACTTGACCGGCGTAGCCGCGGTAGTCGTGGAAGTCGTCGGACTTCGGACGGACGACGTACTGCACCGGGAAGCGGGTGTCGACCAGGTCGCGGTCGGACGCGACGTGCACGTGCTCGAGATGATGCAGCAGCGACGGGCCGTCGTACCAGGGCATCGCCTCCGACCGGGTCACGACGTTGTCGCCCTTGAGCGCCGAGATCGGGACGATCGTCAGGTCGGGGATCGTCAGCTTGGTGGCGAACGCGGTGAACTCGGCCTGGATCTTCTCGTAGGTCTCCTCGGCGTAGTCCACGAGGTCCATCTTGTTGACCGCGAGCACGAGGTGCGGCACCCGAAGCAGCGACAGGATGACCGCATGCCGACGAGACTGTTCGGTCAGCCCCTGGCGTGCGTCGACGAGCACCAGACCCAGGTCGGCGGTGGAGGCGCCGGTGACCATGTTGCGGGTGTACTGCACGTGGCCGGGGGTGTCGGCGATGATGAACTTGCGCCTCGGCGTGGCGAAGTATCGGTAGGCGACGTCGATCGTGATGCCCTGCTCACGTTCGGAGCGCAGCCCGTCGGTGAGCAGGGCGAGGTCGGTGTAGTCGTAACCCCGAGAGGCCGACGTCTTCTCCACCGCCTCGAGCTGGTCCTCGAAGATCGCCTTGGAGTCGAGCAGCAGCCGCCCGATCAGCGTGGACTTGCCATCGTCGACGGAGCCCGCGGTGGCGAACCGAAGCAGGTCCATCGAGGGCAGGGCCCCGACGGACGGAGCAGACACGGTCATCAGAAGTAACCCTCTCGCTTGCGGTCCTCCATCGCGGCCTCGCTGAACCGGTCGTCGCCACGGGTGGCGCCGCGCTCGGTCACGCGGGCCACCGCGATCTCGGCGATGATCTCGGGAATCGTGCTCGCCGGACTCTCCACGCAGCCGGTCAGCGTCATGTCGCCGACGGTGCGGAACCGGACGGTGCGCTCCTCAGCCGTCTCGCCCCGCCTGAGCGTGGCGAACTCGCCGTCGGAGAGCAGCATGCCGTCGCGGTCGAACACCCGACGCTGATGGGAGAAGTAGATCGTGGGTATCTCGATGTCCTCCTGGCCTATGTAGTGCCAGATGTCGAGCTCGGTCCAGTTCGACAGCGGGAAGATCCGCATATGCTCGCCTTGACGGATCCGGCCGTTGTAGAGCGACCACAGCTCTGGCCGCTGCATCTTGGGGTCCCACTGGCCGAACTCGTCGCGGTGGGAGTAGACGCGTTCCTTGGCCCGGGCCTTCTCCTCGTCCCGGCGGCCACCACCGAAGGCGGCGGTGAACCCCTCGTCCTCGATGCAGTGCAGCAGCGTGCCGGTCTGCAGCCGGTTGCGGCTGGTCTTGCCGTCGTCGACCACCACGCCGTCCTTGATGGCCTGGTCGACCGAGGCGACGATCAGGCGGACACCGAGCCGGCCGACCCAGCGGTCCCGGGTCTCGAGCACCTCGGGAAAGTCGAAGCCGGTGTCGACCTGCAGGACGGGGAAAGGGATCTTCGCCGGGTAGAAGGCCTTCTCTGCCAGCCGCATCATCACGATCGAGTCCTTGCCGCCGGAGAACATCAGCACCGGCTTCTCGAACTCGGCCGCGACCTCGCGGAAGATGTGGATCGACTCCGCCTCCAGCTCGTCGAGCTGGCTGAGGCGATAGTCAGCGTGCGTGGGCATGGGGTATGGGTCCTAACGTCGAAAGCAGCGGCCATCCTACCGATGACCGGGTGTGTCGGCGTCCTTGCGGTCGCCGCTCGCGGTCCCGGGTCCGTTGCCGACGGGGATCGTGTCGAACGGCGCCAGCCCGTGTGCCCGGCGTACCGCCGCCCAGCCGAGCGGTCCGAGGATGAGCAGCGCCGCCCCGGTGATGCCGACGATCGCCGCGGGTACGCCGAGCAGGGTCAGCCCGGTGAGGGTGAGCACGATCACGATGCCGCGCTTGACCACCGCCTGCGACACCCAGTGCGCGATGCGCGAGCCCAGGAACGTGCCCGGAACACCACCGACCACCAGCGGGATCAACACCTGCCAGTCCACGCCGGTGACCAGCACGTGGCTGATCGCGGCGGACAGCACCAGCGGAACCGCCTGCACGAGGTCGGTCCCGACCAGCTTGACCGCCTGCAGCGCCGGATACAGCAGCAGCAGCGCAACCATGATCAGCGACCCCGAGCCGACCGAGGTCACGCCTACCAGGAGCCCCCCCACCGCCCCGACGATCAGCGTGGGGATCGGCCGGACCACGACGTCGGCACTGCGCGGCGGAGCTCCGGAGGTGACCTCGCGCAGCTGCAGGTAGGTGCGCAGCGTGTAGGTGGAGGCGGTGAACAGCAGCGCGCAGCCGATCGCCAGCTTGACGAACCCCTCTT
This sequence comes from Actinomycetota bacterium, assembly GCA_030857985.1. Taxonomy (GTDB): domain Bacteria; phylum Actinomycetota; class Actinomycetes; order Propionibacteriales; family Nocardioidaceae; genus JALZMX01. The sequence goes on from JALZMX010000287.1 coordinate 6,914, forward strand.
GCTCCTCGCTGGCCCCGACGGCCTGCACGATGAACGCACCGGCGAACGCGGTCGGCACCGACCCGGCGATGAGCCAACCGGCCAGCTTGAGGTTCGGCGATCCCTGCCGCCAGTGCACCGCGGCACCGACGCTCTTGTTGACGGCGGCGGCGACGAGGTCGTTGGCGACGGCTGCGGTCGGGTTGATGCCGAGGAAGATCAGCGCCGGTGTCATGAGTGCACCGCCGCCCATCCCGGTCAGCCCTACGACGATGCCGACCAGGAACGCGACGACGAGGATGCCGAACGCCCCGCCGGTGACGACTTCGGTCATGTGTGATGTCCTGTCCGGCTCGATGGCCGGAGCCAGCCTTCGCCGTACAGCACCTCGAGCACGTCCTGCAGGCAGTCTGCGATGCTGCGACCGGTGGTGTCGACATGCACGGTGGCGTCGCTCGGCACGTCGTACGGCGAGCTGATCCCGGTGAAGTCGGGAATCTCACCGGCTCGGGCCCTGGCGTAGAGGCCCTTGCGGTCACGGCGCTCGCACTCCTCGATCGGCGTCGCCACGTGCACGAGGACGAAGCCGCCGCCGGCCTCTGCCACCATCCGACGAACCTCTTGCCGGGTGCTGTCGAACGGCGCGATCGGCGAGCAGATGGCCATCCCGCCGTGGCGGCTGATCTCGGCCGCCACCCAGCCGATCCGCCGAATGTTGGTTTCCCGGTCCTCACGGGAGAAGCCCAGGCCCGCGGACAGGTGCCGACGTACCACGTCGCCGTCCAGCGACGTGACCGTCCGGGCACCATCCTCCAGCAGGACGTCGTGCAGCGCGCGGGCCAGCGTCGACTTTCCCGAGCCCGAGAAGCCGGTGAAGAAGATCACCACGCCCTGCCGGTCGCGCGGCGGGCGGTCGACGGCGACCGCGGCGGCCACGGCTTCAGGCAGCGCGCCGTCGTTGACGTAGCCGTGCACCGCGGGGGAGTAGCAGCTCGCCACGTGCGCGCGCAACCAGGCGTCGGCCTCCTCGTCGTCGCGAGCGGCCACCGGTACGGCGACGACGTAGCCGCGGTCGACCTGCTCGGCGGCCGCCAGGGTTGCGCGCATCAGCCCGGCCGCGGATACCCCGCGCGGGCTGCCGGTGCCGACGTGGACGAGCAGCACCGCGGTCGCCTTGCCAGCCTCGCGGGCGGTCAGGTTGATCGCCTCGATCGCGGTGTCGGTCAACGGCTCGCGGACCGGTACGACGATGAACTCCGCATCGGCGAACTGTGTCCGCACCTCGCCCGGAGTCTTGAAGTAGCGGCGGAAGGCGCCGAACTCGTGGTGCGCCAGCGGCGTGACCGTGCCGGCGATGGCCACCATGCGGTCATCACCGGCACCGGCCGGCGAGGTCTGCGCCACCTCCACCCGGGCCAGCGGCAGCCCTTCGGGATCGGTCAGCTCGATCGAGCCGGCCTCGCGACCCTGCGCGGCGACCTCGTCCGGCACGGTCAGCGTCAGCGGCGAGTCGCCGAACGCGTCGGTGGCGACCGCGCCGATGCTGATCAGCTCGAGGTCATCGAGCTCGCGTGAGCTCGGTGTCCACTGCGGCACGCGTCCGGTCGAAACGGTCCCAGGCGTCGGCACGCCGCCGATTGTGCCATTGAGGCGCCGGTCCGGACGCCCGGTAGTGTCGCCCAGCGTGTCTGCATCCGCCCGCCTGTCCGCCCACCAGGTCGTCGCCGAGGTCGTCCGGTCGGGATTCGTGGAGGGCCACCACCACGGCTCGGTGGTCGCCCTCGCCGCCGACGGCTCGGTGCTGTGGTCGTTGGGCGACGTCGTGTCACCGATGTTCCCCCGGTCGAGCAACAAGCCGATGCAGGCGGTGGGCATGCTGCGCTGCGGGCTCGACCTCGACGGCGCGTTGCTGGCGCTGGCCGCCGCGTCGCACTCCGGTGAGCCGTTCCACCTCGACGGCGTACGTCGGATCCTGGCCGGGGCCGGCCTGGACGAGTCGGCGCTGCAGACGCCGCCCGAGCTGCCGGTGGAAGAGCGGGTGCGTGAGGCGGCGCTGCGGGCCGGTCTGCGGCCGGCATCGATCCTGATGAACTGCAGCGGCAAGCACGCCGCGATGCTCGCCACCTGCGTCCACAACGGGTGGGACGTGACGACCTACCGCGATCCCGAGCACCCGCTGCAGGTGGCGCTCTGCTCGGCGATGGAGGCACTGACCGACGTGCCCGTCGAGGCGGTCGGCGTGGACGGCTGCGGCGCCCCGCTGTTCGCCTCCACCCTGGTCGGGCTGGCCACGGCATTCTCGCGGCTCGCACTGGCCCAGCCCGGCACCGCTGAGCACCGGGTGGCCGCGGCCTACCGGGAGTTCCCCGACTACGCCTCGGGCAGCGAGCGGGACGAGGCCCGGCTGCTGCGGGCGCTGCCGGGCACCATCGGCAAGGGAGGTGCGGAGGCCGTCTACGCGGTCGCGCTGCCCGACGGCCGCGCGGTGGCGCTGAAGATCGACGACGGCGGTGGCCGCGCCCGGGCCGTGGTGATGGCGGCCGCGCTGCGCCGCCTCAGCGTGACGCATCCGCTGCTGGACGAGCTCGGCGCCGCCCCGATCTTCGGAGGAGGCGAACGCGTCGGCGAGGTCCGCGCCACCCTCTGACCTCTGCGGCTGCGGCTCCATTCGGGCGTGCAGCGAGCCGGTAGGCTTGTGGGCGTGTTCGACCCCGTCCAGAACACCATCCTGCTGGTGGCCACGCTTGCCCTGTTCGGGGCGAAGGCGTTCGCCTTCCTCGATGCACTGGCCAGGCAGCCCGAGGTGTTTCCGGCTGCCGACCGGCAGACGAAGAAGTTCTGGCTGTTGATCCTGGGCCTCTTCCTCGTCGCGCACATGCTCTTCTGGCACCCGCTGAGTCTGCTCAATCTGATCGGCACGGTCGCCGCGCTGGTCTACCTCCTCGACGTGCGCCCCACGGTCCGGTCGCTGACCCGGGGCTGAGGCACCGAGGCGATGGAGATCAGCATCGTCAGCGGGGACATCACGGCGCAGGATGTGGACGCGATCGTCAACGCCGCCAACTCCGCCATGCGCGGCGGCGGCGGAGTCGACGGGGCGATCCACCGCGCGGCCGGCCCGACGCTGCTGCAGGAGTGCGTGCGCCGGTTTCCTGACGGCCTCGCCACCGGTGCGGCCGGCTGGACGTACGCCGGAGACCTGCCGTGCACCCGGGTGATCCACGTCGTCGGGCCGAACCGGCATGCGGGTCAGACCGACCCTGAGCTGCTCGCCGCCTGCTATCGCAATGCGCTGGCGGTCGCCGACGAGATCGGGGCTCGCACGCTGGCGCTGCCTCTGGTCTCGGCCGGCGTCTACGGCTGGGATGTCGGCGACGCCGCGAGCATCGCCGTGCACACGCTGAGGTCGACCTCCACCGCCGTACGCGAGGCTCGGATGGTCGCCTTCAACACCACCGCCGAGGCGGCCCTGAAAGCCGCACTGTGACGCCGGGTGTCCCAACCCTGCTCGAGGAGCTGCAGTGTCCTCGGGTCAGGCCTTGCGTGCCCGCCCGCGCAGCTTGGCCCGCTCGTTCGCGTCCAACGCAACTTTGCGGATGCGTACGGCCCGCGGCGTCACCTCGACGCACTCGTCCTCGCGGCAGAACTCCAGAGACTGCTCGAGGGACAGCCGTCGCGGCGGCACCAGGCGCTCGAGCTCGTCACCGGTGGAGGAACGCACGTTGGTGAGCTTCTTCTCCCTGGTGATGTTGACGTCCATGTCGTCACCGCGGGAGTTCTCACCGACGATCATGCCTTCGTAGACCTCGGTGGTGGGCTCGACGAACAGCGTGCCGCGCTCCTGCAGGTTGAACATGGCGTACGACGTCGCCACCCCGGTGCGGTCGGCCACCAGCGACCCGGTCGGCCGGGTCCGCAGCTCACCGGCCCACGCCTCGTAGCCCTCGAACACGTGGTGCGCGATGCCGGTGCCACGGGTGTCGGTGAGGAAGTCGGTGCGAAAGCCGATCAGCCCGCGAGCGGGCACGAGATACTCCATCCGCACCCAGCCGGTGCCGTGGTTGACCAGCTGCTCCATCCGGCCGCGGCGTACGGCGAGCAGCTGCGTCACGATGCCGAGGTAGTCCTCCGGGCAGTCGATCGTCAGCCGCTCCACCGGCTCGTGCAGCTTGCCGTCGATCTCGCGGGTCACCACCTGGGGCTTGCCCACGGTCAGCTCGTAACCCTCGCGGCGCATCTGCTCGACCAGGATCGCCAGCGCCAGCTCACCCCGGCCCTGAACCTCCCAGATGTCGGGCCGCTCGGTCGGCAGCACCCGGAGCGAGACGTTGCCGACCAGCTCCCGGTCCAGCCGGTCCAGGACCTGCCGGGCGGTGACCTTGTGACCCTTGGTGCGGCCGGCCAACGGCGAAGTGTTGGTGCCGATCGTCATCGAGATGGCCGGCTCGTCGACCGTGATCAGGGCCAGCGGGACCGGGTTGTCGACGTCGGCGAGTGTCTCGCCGATGGTGATCTCCGGAATGCCGGCGACCGCGATGATGTCACCGGGACCGGCCCGCTCACCGGGCACGCGCTCCAGCGCCCTGGTGACGAGCAGCTCGGTGATCTTGACCCGGTTCATCGAACCGTCGCGGCGACACCACGCCACCGTCTGGCCCTTGCGGATCTCGCCCTCACGCACCCGGCACAACGCCAGCCGGCCCAGGAACGGTGACGCATCGAGGTTCGTCACGTGCGCCTGCAACGCCGCACCCTCGGTGTAGCGGGGTGCGGGCACCGACTCGAGGATCGTCCGGAAGAGCGGCACCAGGTCGGGTGAGTCCGGCATCGTCCCGTCGGCGGGCTGCTGCAGCGATGCGCGGCCCGCCTTGGCGGAGGCGTAGACGACCGGGAAGTCGAGCGAGTCCTGGCCGGAGTCGGAGTCGAGCAGGTCGAGGAACAGCTCGTAGGTCTCTTCCACCACCTCCGAGATCCGGGCGTCCGGACGGTCCACCTTGTTCACGACGAGCACGACCGGCATCCGCTTCGCCAGCGCCTTGCGCAGCACGAACCGGGTCTGCGGCAGCGGGCCTTCTGAGGCGTCGACGAGCAGCACCACCCCGTCCACCATGGACAGCCCGCGCTCCACCTCACCGCCGAAGTCGGCGTGCCCGGGGGTGTCGACGATGTTGATGGTGACCGGGCCGTGGTGTCCGGGGCCGCCGTCCGCGCTGTTGCTGTCCCCGCGAGGACCGGCATAGCGCACCGCGGTGTTCTTGGCGAGGATCGTGATGCCCTTCTCGCGCTCGAGGTCCCCTGAGTCCATCACCCGGTCGTCGACGTGCTGGTGGACACCGAACGCGCCGGACTGCCACAGCATCGCGTCGACCAGCGTCGTCTTGCCGTGGTCGACGTGCGCCACGATCGCGACGTTGCGCAGATCCTCGCGGGAGGCGTTCTTGGTGGGTGCGGCGGGCATGGCGGCCGATTCTAGGCGCCGGGACCACCGCGCCAGCATCATGGGGTGGTGCGCGCCACCTTGTGCTGCGCCGCCTGCGCCCGCGGCTTGACGACGATCAGGTCGAGGTTGACGTGCGCGGGTCGGGTGGCGACCCAGGAGACGCAGTCGGCGATGTCGTCGGCGGTCAGCGGCTCCTCAACCCCGGCGTACACAGCCTCGGCCCGCTCGCGGTCACCGCCCAAGCGCCGCAGCGCGAACTCGTCGGTCCGGACCATGCCCGGCGCGATCTCGGTCACCCGCACCGGCTGGCCGCAGAGCTCGAGGCACGGCGTCTCGGTGAGCACCGCGACGCCGTGCTTGGCCGCGGTGTAGCCGCCGCCGCCCTCGTAGGCGATCCGCGCCACGTCTGCGGGCTGGTCTCCGCGATCGGCTCCATGCCGATGGCGCCACCGGCGTTGTTGACCAGTACGTCGAGCCGCCCGCCGACCGCCTCGGCCAGTGCCGCCACCGACTCGGACTCGGTGACGTCACACACCACCGCGCGGCCGGTGATGTCGGCCGCTAGGGCCTGGATCTGTTCGCGCCGGCGGGCGGCGCAGATCACCTCGTACCCCTGCTCCGCGAGCCGGCGGGCGGTGGCCGCACCGATGCCGCCGCTCGCGCCCGTGACCACAGCGGTACGTCGTACAGATCCCATCGCGCCATCGTCGCAGCCTGCGCAGCAGTGCCGGGAATGGGGCAGGATCCGCTGCGGTTGTAGGTCGCCAAGGAGGTGCATCACGCGGATGACGAGCATGACGCGGATCCGGCGTGTCGCCATGCTGAGCGTGCACACCTCGCCGCTGGACCAGCCCGGCACCGGTGACGCAGGCGGGATGAACGTCTACGTCCTCGAGCTGGCGCGCCGCCTCGCCGCCGTCGACGTGCAGGTCGAGGTGTTCACCCGGGCGACCTCGAGCGGGCTGCCTGCGGTGGTCGACGTCGCGCCGGGTGTCTTGGTGCGCCATGTGCCTGCCGGTCCTTACGAGGGTCTGCCCAAGGGCGAGCTGCCCGGACAGCTGTGCACCTTCGCCCGCGAGCTGCTGCGCGTCGAGGCGGGGCATGATCTCGGCTGGTACGACGTGATCCACTCCCACTACTGGTTGTCCGGGCAGGTCGGCGCGCTGGCCAGCGACCGGTGGGCGCTGCCACTGGTGCACTCGATGCACACGACCGCAAAGGTGAAGAACGCCGCGCTCGCCGACGGCGACCAGCCGGAGCCGTGGACCCGGATCATCGGCGAGGAGCAGGTGGTCGAGTCCGCGGACATGCTGATCGCCAACACCGAGGACGAGGCGCGGCAGTTGGTCCGCAGGTACGCCGCCGCGCCCGACCGGGTCGAGGTGATCCACCCCGGTGTCGATCTCGAGGTCTTCCGGCCTCGCGGGCAACCCGAGTCGCGCCAGCGGCTCGGTCTTGCCGCTGATGCGATCGTGTTGATGTTCGCCGGCCGCATCCAGCCGCTGAAGGGGCCCGACGTGCTGCTGCACGCGGTCGCCGAGCTGGTCCGTCGTCGCCCGGAGCTTCGGACGCGCACCGTCGTACCGGTCGTCGGAGGACCGTCCGGCAGTGGCCTGGACCGGCCGCAGTCGCTGGTCGACCTGGCGGCGCGGCTGGGCATCGCCGACCTGGTCCGGTTCGTGCCGCCGATCGAGCAGCACGAGCTGGCACTGTGGTACTCCGCGGCGACGCTGGTGTGCGTCCCGTCGTACAACGAGTCCTTCGGGTTGGTCGCGGTCGAGGCACAGGCCTGCGGCACCCCGGTGGTGGCGGCGGCGGTCGGCGGCCTGACCACCGCGGTGCGGCACGACCGCACCGGCCTGCTCGTCGCCGGGCACGACCCGAGCGACTACGCGACCGCGTTCGAGGAGCTCGCCACCAGCCCCGGCCGGTGCGCGCAGATGTCGCGGGCGGCGATCTGGCACGCCGCCGGGTTCGGGTGGCAGCGCACGGCGGAGAAGACGTTGGACGTGTACGAACAGGTCGTTGGCTCTCGCCTCGGCGCAGCGTTCGCGGCGCGGGCCGGATGACCGTGCTGCGCGAAGACGCGGTCCGCACCATCGAGGAGAGTCTGTCGGGCAGCGAGCTGGACTGGTCCAGGTCGGGCGACGGGGTCTTCACGGTGACGTTGCCGGGCGCCCGCAAGCTGCAGACCCCATGCCAGCTCGATGTCGGCGAGCACGCGGTGGCAGTCCACGCGTTCGTGGCCCGCCGTCCGGACGAGAACCACGAGGCGGTCTACCGCTGGCTGCTCGAGCGAAACCTGCGGCTCTATGCGGTGGCGTTCGCCGTCGACCACAACGGTGACATCTACCTCGACGGCCGGCTGCCGCTGCACGCGGTGACCCCCGAGGAGATCGACCGCGTGCTCGGGTCGGTCCTGACCTACGCCGACGAGTCGTTCAACACGATCCTCGAGCTCGGGTTTTCCTCGTCGATCCGCAAGGAGTGGGAGTGGCGCCAGGCCCGCGGCGAGTCCACCCGCAACCTGGAGGCCTTCCGGGGCCGGCTGGAAAAGGACGGCCAGTAGCAAGGGGGTCAGGGCGCGAGGAGGCGCCCAAGATACCGCGCGATCTCCAGCGGACCGCTGCGTTCTGCCTGCGCTTCGACGTCGGGGTTGTAGTTGGTGTTGGTGTTGACGTCGTAGGTCACCACGCGCCCGTCCGCCGTCTGGATGTACTCGATCCCGGCCACCTCGGTGCCGCTCTGGTGCAGGAACCGCTGCAGCGCCGACAGGTGCGGAGGTTCGTGGTCCTTGCGCAGCTCGAAGAGCGGCGCGGCGTCGGGCAGGGCGCAGGCGTCCGCCGGGCACAGCTCGAAGCCCTGCGTGGTGGCGACGCGGACGGCGTAGATGAACTCCCCGCCGACGAACTCGGCGCGCGTGACGAACGGCTCGGCCGGCGCGACGTACTCCTGAACCAGCGTCAGCCCATCTGGTCCCGGCTCGACCCGTCCGTCGCTCAGCGCCACGTCGAATGCTGCGTGGTCGTCGAACCGCTGGACGCCGAGACCCTTACCGCCCTGGTTGTGCTTGACGATGAACGGCGCCGACAGCTGACGAGCCGTCTCGTGCAGCTCTTCGGTGCCAACCACGGCGACCGTGCGCGGGACGTCGATGCCCGCGGCCCGCAGCGCCGCGTGTTGCTCCACCTTGCTCATCTCCAGCTCGAGCACGCGTCGGCCGTTGACGACGCGGCGTCCGTGCCCCTCGAGCCAGGCGAGAACCGCGCGGGTATGCTCCTTCGCAAGGTCGTGCCCCCGGGTGTGGCTCGAGGCGGACATGCGCGACCAGAAGACACCCTTCGGCGGCTTGCGGTCGAGGTCGATTCGTCCGCTCCCGGTCAAGAGCCACTGCTCCACCGGGAGCCCCTCTCGCTCGAACGCCGCAGCGAACGGGGGCCACCAGTCCGGGTTCTCGTGGATGGCGTAGATCCTCTGCGACATGCCTGACGACAGCGTCCGTGGTTCGGCGGACATTCCCGCCACGCGCTGTCGCAGGCGCACCCACAGCCGGTAGCTGACCTACTGTGGCGGGCGTGACCACCACCACCGTGCCGCCGACCCGCGAAGAGTTGCAGGCGCAGCTGGTTGCCTGCGGCATTGCCGGCGACGTCGCCACGTCGCGCGAGAACAACCTGAACAACTTCCTCCGGCTGAGCCGCCGCGAGCCGCTGTATCTCTTCGGCCTCGAGCCGGACGGCGCCTGGACTCCGGGCGACGTGCTGGCGCTGATGGCACAACGCTGCGGCGTCTCACCCGACCCCGAACACACACACGGTCAGGACAGGATCGAACCCGAGCGCACGATCGAGCGGCTGGACGCGATGGCGGTCCGCCTACGGGCTGCGGCGCGACGACGGGAACGGGTCTTGGTGGCGACCGGGCATCCGGTCGGGCTGAGGCCAACCCACACCGCCGTCGCTCGGGGTCTGC
>JALZMX010000300.1 GCA_030857985.1 Actinomycetota bacterium
CGCTCGCGGTGAACCTCGTGGGCGCGGCCAACGCGACCTACTGCGCGCTCCCGCACCTCATCGCCGCCGGTGGCGGCGCGGTGGTGAACGTCTCCAGCCGGGGAGCCTTCCGCGGCGAGCCGGAGTGCCCAGCGTACGGCGCGTCGAAGGCGGGGTTGAACGCGTTCGGCCAGTCGATGGCGGTGGCGCTGGCGCCGCACGGCATCACGGTCGGCACGGTGGCACCCGGGTTCGTCCAGACCGAGATGGCGCGGCGGGCGCTCGACGGCCCCGATGGCGACGACGTACGTGCACAGTCGCCGTTCGGCCGGGTGGCGCGACCGGACGAGGTCGCGTCGGCGGTCCTGTGGCTGGCCTCGCCGGGCGCCCGGTTCGCCAGCGGCACGATCATCGATGTCAACGGCGCGTCCTACCTGCGCAGCTGAGTGCCAGTGACGACAGGCCGGCAGGACTCGCTGGGCTCCGACGAATGGGGCATCCAGCCGAGCTGGCTGGACTCGATGGATGCACGCCACGCTGTGTCAGGTGAGACCATCGGCACGCTTCGTCACGTCATCGGTCGGCCACCGGCGGACCTGGAGATGCGGGCGCCGCTGGTCACCCGGCGCGGGCGTCGTCTCGGCACCGGACCTGTCGACATCGCCTGCGAGGACGGCGAGACGCGTCCCGTTGTCGATGTGCTGCCCGACGACTTCCCGTTCGGATACCACCAGCTGCGCAGGGAGGACGGGGCGGAGCAGCGGCTGATCGTCTCCCCCGGCCGGTGCTGGCTGCCGCAGGGCTGGCGAGCCTGGGGCTGGACGGTGCAGCTGTACGCCGCCAGGTCGCGCGCGAGCTGGGGCATCGGCGACATCGCCGATCTCGGCACGCTTCGCGAATGGGCGCAGACGCTCGGCGCCGGCTTCCTGCTGGTCAATCCGCTGCACGCGGTCGCCCCGACACTGCCGCAGGAAGCCAGCCCATATCTGCCGGTCTCCCGCCGCTACCGCAACCCGCTGTACCTGCGGGTCGAGGACGTGCCGGGCGCGGACCGAGTCGACCTGACATCACTCGCGAGCCGGGGCCATCGCCTGAACCGGGACCGACTGATCGACCGCGATGCCGTGTGGACACTCAAGCGAGAAGCCCTGTGGCAGCTGTACGTCGTCCGCGACGATGCGGATGGCTTCGCAACCTGGCGGGAGCAGCAGGGTCGGTCGCTGGAGGAGTTCGCGACGTGGTCTGCGCTCGCGGAGGAGTACGGGCCGGACTGGCGCACGTGGAAGATGGACCTGCGCCGGCCGGACGGCGACGCGGTCGCTCGATTCGCCCGGCAGCACCGGGCTCGGGTCACGTTCCATGCCTGGCTGCAGTGGTTGCTGGACCAACAGCTGCACGCCGCGAGCGCAGACCTGACCGTGATCCAGGACCTGCCGATCGGAGTCGACGGGGGCGGTGCCGACGCCTGGGCATGGCAGGACCAGCTGGCTGGTGGAGTGTCGGTCGGCGCCCCGCCCGACGCCTTCAACTCCAGCGGGCAGGACTGGGGAACGCCTCCGCTGATCCCGTGGCGGCTGCGCGCGGACGGCTACCAGGCGTTCATCGACTCGATCCGCGCCACCATGGCCGGAGCGGGCGGCCTGCGGATCGACCACGTCATGGGGCTGTTCCGGTTGTGGTGGATACCGGCCGGCGGCTCCGTCGCCGAGGGCGCGTATGTGCGATACCCCAGCGAGGACCTGCTCGACATCGTCGCGCTGGAGAGCCATCGCGCCCAGGCGATCGTGGTGGGCGAGGACCTCGGCACGGTCGAGGACGGCGTACGCGCGGCGATGGCCGAGCACGGTGTGCTGTCGTACCGGCTGCTCTGGTTCGAGGACCAGGACCCCGCCGACTGGCCGGTCGACGCGATGGCCGCCGTCACGACTCACGACCTGCCCACAGTGGCCGGCCTGTGGAGCGGTGCCGACCTGACCGAACAGCGTCAGCTCGGCAGGGGGACTGAGCAGGAGCTTGCCAGCGGTCGCCGCACACTGCTCTCGCGGCTGCGCGAGCCGGCTGGTCTGAACGAGGCAGCGACGGTCGAGGAAGTGGTCGAGGGTGCCCACCGACTGCTCGCCAGAGCACCGTCGACGCTGGTGTCCGCGACACTCGAGGACGCCGTGGCCGAGGAGCGGCGCCCCAACATGCCGGGGGCATCCGCGCGATCCAACTGGTGCCTGGCCCTGACGGTGCCGGTCGAGGACTTACCGTCCCACGAGACGGTGCTCATGCTCGCCGAGGTGCTGCGCACCGGCGTGGCCGGTCCGGGACCGGCCCGACGGAGCAGCCGATCAGCGCAGGGTCACGAGTGCGGTGGCGATGGCGGCGACGCCCTCACCCCGGCCGGTCAGTCCTAGCCCGTCTGTCGTCGTCGCGCTCACCGACACCGGCGCATCGACCAGCCGCGTCAGCACCGACTCGGCCTCCGCACGCCGACCTCCGATCGAGGGTCGGTTGCCGATGACCAGTACGGCGACGTTGCCGACGTCAAAGCCGGCTTCATTCACCCGACGTACGGATTCCCCGAGCAGAGCCGCGCCGCTGGCGCCGGCCCACGCCGGCTCCGTCGTACCGAAGTTGCTGCCCAGGTCGCCCAACCCGGCGGCGGACAGCAACGCGTCGCAGGCGGCATGGCAGGCGACGTCGGCGTCCGAGTGACCGGTCAGGCCGGCCGGTTCATCGGGCCACTCCAGGCCGGCCAGCCACATCGGCCGACCCTCCTCGTAGGGGTGGCTGTCTACGCCGATGCCGATGCGCGGCGAGGAGCTGGTCACCCGATGATCATGCCGGACGGCACGAGCACGTTTGGAGCAGTCGGCGATCATGGCTGCGTGCCCTCCTCCCAGATCCGCCGCGCGGCGCTCGCCGGCGCCGTGAGCGCCGGAGCTGGTCTCGCCGCGGCCGAGCTCGTCACCGGTGTGCTCTCGCTGAGCACCTCGCCGGTGCTCGCGATCGGCGAGGGCATCATTGCCGTCACGCCAGGTGACGTCGCCGAGAGCGCGATCCAGGCGGTCGGTCAGCTCGACAAACCGCTGCTGGTGATCGGCACCGTGCTCGGCGCCTTGGCCGCCGGTGCGGTGGCGGGCATCCTCGCGACCCGGAGCCGCGCTCTGGGGATGTTGGTTCTGCTCGGCCTCGGCGGGGTCGCGCTGCTCGCAGCGATGGCTCCGCCCGACGCCTCCACCGGCGATGCGCTGCCGCCGCTCGCGGCCGCGATGGTGGCGATGGTCGTGCTGTCCTGGCTGCTCGCCCGGAGCGGCCGCCCGGCGGCGGCCGTCGGCGACGGCT
>JALZMX010000306.1 GCA_030857985.1 Actinomycetota bacterium
TGCTCGCCTGAAGCACCCAGCGTCCCGTACTTCTCGCCATCCACTCGCACCCGCACGGCGCCCGCGTCGGCGACGACCAGCGCGAACGGCTCATCGGCTCGCAGCCGGTGGCTCTGCCCGTCCCGCAGGACTTCGTCGAAGATCGTGTCCGATGAGCTGGTCTCGGCGATCACCCGGCTGTCCCCGCCCACCGCACTGATCCGTGCGGTCGCGATCCGCTCGACCGGCGGCACGGGCGGCTGCTGCGACTGTCTCGGCGGGTCCTGCGTCGGGGCGGTGATCCCGCCGGAATCCTGATCCAATGACGGCACAGTCGGCTCCGGCCGAAGCGCGCTGTCAGCGACGTACGCCGCGACAGCCCAGACCAGCAGCAGCACCAGCACGGTGGCCACCAGCGCTCCCCAGCGTGGGCCGCCGGAACCGACACCGCGGATGGCGCCCGCCGTACCGGTCGCCAGCTCGGCCTCGAAGACACGACGTGCGCCGACCGGAGCGGTGGCGTGGCGCTGCTCGAACTCGGCCAGCAACGGCTCGGGGTCCTCCCCGACGACCCGACACAGCATCCGCAGGTGGCCACGCGCATAGAAGTCGCCGCCGCAGGGGGCGAAGTCATCGGCCTCGATGCCGTCGATGACGTGCGGGCGGATCCGGGTGCGGGCAGCCAGCTCGTCGACGCTGAGACCGACCCGCCGCCGGGCCTCGGCCAGGCGCGCCCCGATCCGGGTCTCGACCTCAGGATCGGCCGCGGGCGGTGGGACCGGAGCCTCGACCAGCTGCGGCCGGGAACCGGCCGGCGGCGCAGCTGCCGGTGCTCCGAGCACCAGGCTCATGTTGCCCTGCGGTCGCTCCTGCTGCTCGACCGGTTCGGCCAGCGCCAGCATCCCGACCATCGGTGCCGATGAGTTCGGCGAGGCGGACGACTCGGGGGCATCTGCGGCCGGCAGACGGCGGATGACGTCGACGCGCAACGCCCGGCGCACCACCCGCAGTGGTGACGTGAGGAGGGCGGGTTCGGGCTGCGGCTGCGAACTCGGCCGGGGCTGCTCGGCAGGCTCAGGTTCGGGGGGCTCGGCCCCAGTGTCGGGTTCGGCAGTGTCGGGTTCGGCAGTGTCGGGCTCGGCAAGCTCGGGCTCGGGCGCGGACACCGCGACGGTGGCGGAGCGGTCACTGGTGCCGCGCTCGCGCAGCGCCCTCAGCGCGCTGTCCACGTCCTCGGTGGAGATCACCGTCGTCAGCGCCAGCGGCACCGCAAAGGGCGCGCCGTACCTGCGTTCGACAGCTGCCAGAGCGCGGCGGCTGCGCCCACCGGCCCGCTCGCCTTCGACGCCGCTCGGTCCGGCCGCCTCATCGGCCCGCACGATCAGGTGGCCGTCGCGCAGCCCTTGGCGCGGCTGCACGTCGATCTCGGCCACGTCGGACCACAGCAGACCGTGCCACTCGTTGCCGAAACGCACGCGTACACCGGTCTCGTCGGCGACCAGCAAGGGAGTGCGGGCGTCGACCCACTGCAGCAGGTGGATCACGGCGATCACGCCGAGCACCGCTCCCACCAGCCAGGAGACGAGCCCGCCTTGATCCGCCGCCCGCCACAGGTACATGCCGGCGAGCGAACCGGCGCCCGCACCGATCGCGGCGGACAGGCTCGCCCGACGGCGGACCACCACCGGTTCGACGCCGTGGCTCTCGCTCATGCTTCCCCCCGCAAAGTGGCCAGGACCTCGTCGAGGTCGTCAAGCTTGATGAGGACGTCGCGCGCCTTCGAGCCCTCGCTGGGCCCAACCACGCCGCGGCTCTCCAGGATGTCCATCAGCCGGCCGGCCTTGGCGAAACCGACTCGAAGCTTGCGCTGCAGCATCGACGTGGACCCGAACTGCGTCGTCACCACCAGCTCGACAGCCTGACACACCAGGTCGAGGTCGTCGCCGATGTCGTCATCGAGCTCGCGCCTGGCCTGCGGCGCGAGCGTGACGTCGTGGCGGTACGTCGGCTGCAGCTGGGCCGTGCAGTGCTGCACCACGTGCCGGATCTCGGGTTCGGTGACCCAGGCACCTTGAATGCGCATTGGCTTGCTCGCGCCCATCGGCAGGAAGAGAGCATCACCCTGGCCGACCAGCTTCTCCGCCCCGGGCTGGTCGAGGATGACCCGGCTGTCGGCCAGCGACGACGTGGCGAACGCCAGCCGGCTCGGCACGTTGGCCTTGATCAGGCCGGTGACGACATCGACGGAGGGCCGTTGGGTGGCGAGCACCAGGTGGATGCCGGCGGCGCGGGCGAGTTGGGTGATGCGCACCACCGAGTCCTCGACGTCGCGCGGCGAGACCATCATCAGGTCGGCGAGCTCGTCGACGACCACGAGCAGATAGGGGTACGGCGCGAGCACCCGCTCGCTACCGGGCGGCGGCTTCGCCTTGCCGGTCCGCACCGCCTTGTTGAAGTCGTCCACGTGTCGGAAACCGAACGCCGCGAGGTCGTCGTAGCGCAGATCCATCTCACGCACGACCCAGGTGAGCGCTTCGGCGGCCTTCTTGGGGTTGGTGATGATCGGCGTGATCAGGTGCGGGATCCCCTCGTACGCCGTCAGCTCGACCCGCTTGGGATCGATCAGGATCATCCGGACCTCGTCAGGAGTGGCGCGCATCAGCAGTGAGGCGATCATCGAGTTGATGAAGCTGGACTTGCCAGAGCCGGTGGCGCCGGCCACGAGCAGGTGCGGCATCTTCGCCAGGTTCGCGACGACGAAACCTCCCTCGACGTCCTTGCCGAGGCCGCAGACCATCGGGTGATGGTCGCCGCGGGAGGATCCCGAGCGCAGCACGTCGCCCAGACTGACGATCTCCTTGTCGAGGTTGGGGATCTCGATTCCGATTGCCGACTTGCCGGGAATCGGCGAGAGGATGCGCACGTCCGCGCTGGCTACGGCGTACGCGATGTTCCTGCCCAACGCGGTGACCTTCTCGACCTTGACCGCCGGCCCGAGCTCGACCTCGTACCGGGTCACGGTAGGTCCGCGCATGTAACCGGTGACCTGCGCGTCGATGTCGAACTGCTCGAGCACCTCGGTCAACCGTCCGACCACAGCGTCGGAGGCCTTGGACCGAGCCTTGTGCGGGCTTCCCGGCTCCAGCATCTCGTTGCCCGGCAGCAGGTAAGCGATGTCGCCGGAGAGGCTGAGCTGTTCGACCCGCTGCGGCAGCGGGGTGCGTGGGGGAGGTTCGAGGTCGCCGGCGTCCTCTGGGGTGACCGGCGCACCGTCGTCCCCGGTCGGCGGCTCGGTGCCCGACGGCTCGGTGCCTCGACGGCGCCCACGCCTGGTCAGCTCCCGGCCCTCGAGCACCGGGCTGTCGTAGGGCTGCTCACCCATCTCGTCGTCAGAGGACGCCGCGCGCCGCCCCTGCGAGGCCGGCTGCATGCGAGAGCCGTCCTCGGCGGCGGTGACGTCGGTGTCCGAGCCGTGTCGATCGAGCACCCGGTCGCGAAGGCTCCGGAGCCGCTGCGCGATCTGGTGCACCGGGGTCCCGGCGACGACGAGTACGCCGAAGCCGGCCAGCAGCACCAGCAGCGGCACTGCGACGACCGTCGTACGGAAGAGGTCGGCGATCAGTGAGGAGGTGACATAACCGATCGCTCCCCCGGCCTCGTTCATGGCCCTGGGATCCGAGGGCCGGGGCAGTCCGTGCGCGATGTGCACCAGACCGAGGACGCCGAACATGATCGACGCCCAACCGATGATCTGGCGCCCGGCTGGCCCGTTGCTGTCCGGGTGTCGCAGCGTGCGCCAGGCAACCGCCAGGAGGAGCACCGGCACCGCCCAGCCCAAGGAGCCGACCGAGCCGACAATGACGAGCCGGGTCACGTCACCCACCGCGGAGGGCAGGTCCCACCAGACTGCGGACGCAGTCACGATGGCGAGGCCGACCAGGCACAGGCCGATGCCGTCGCGCCGGTGCTCGGGTGCGAGGTCTCGAGCGGTCTTGCCGATGTGGCGGACCAGGCCACCCACCAGATGCGCCAGGCCCAGCCAGGTCGCCCTCAGCAGGCGGCCGAGGCCACGCATGAGCAGCCGCACCGGGCCAGGCCCGGTCCGGCGTGCACGGGTCGAGGAGCTCGCTCGTGACCGCGACGACGAACGGCTCTTCGACGGCGCAGGCCGTCGGGTCTGGCTACCGGACGACCGGGATCGAGAGCTCGAGGACCTGCTCTTCGAGCTCCGCGACCTCGAGGGGGAAGACGTACGGGTCGCCATGGTGGCGAGGCTACGCGATAACCACACCAGTCACATAGGTCACACGCCGAAACGCCGTGGCGGCTCAGGCCTCGACGACGACCGGGATGATCATCGGACGGCGGCGGTGCTTGGAGTTGACCCACCGGCCCACCGTGCGTCGGATCACCTGCTGCAGCTGATACGGGTCGGCCACGCCGCCGGCCACCGCCTGGTGGATCGCCTGCTCGAGCTGCGGCGTCACCTCGGTGAAGACGTTGTCGTCCTCGGCGAAACCGCGGGCGTGGATCTCCGGGCCACTGACCAGCTTTCCGGTCACCGAGTCGACGACCACGACGACCGAGATGAAGCCTTCCTCGCCGAGGATCCGGCGGTCCTTGAGCGAGCTCTCGGTGATGTCGCCGACGGTCGAGCCGTCGACGAAGACGTAGCCACACTCCACCTTGCCGGTCACCCGGGCGATCCCGTCGACGAGGTCGACGACCACGCCGTCCTCGGCGACCACCACCTGCTCGGCCGGGACTCCCGTGAGCACTGCGAGCGCCGCGTTGGCGCGCATGTGTCGCATCTCGCCGTGCACCGGCAGCACGTTGCGCGGGCGGACGACGTTGTAGGCGTAGAGCAGCTCGCCCGCGCTGGCGTGTCCGGATACATGCACGAGCGCGTTGCCCTTGTGCACGACGTTCGCGCCCCAGCGCGACAACCCGTTGATCACCCGGAACACCGCGTTCTCGTTGCCGGGGATCAGCGAGGACGCGAGCACCACCGTGTCCCCGGGATCGATGCTGATCCGATCATGGCTGCGCTGCGCGATCCGCGACAGTGCAGACAGTGGTTCGCCCTGGGAACCGGTGGAGATGATCACGACCTCGTCTGGCCGGTAGCGGCTGAGCTCGCGCATGTCCACGAGGGTGTCGGGCGGCACCCGGAGGTAGCCGAGATCGCGGGCTACCGCCATATTGCGGACCATCGAGCGTCCCACGTAGGCGACCTTGCGCCGGTGTTGGACCGCGGTGTCCATCACCTGCTGCACCCGGTGCACGTGCGAAGCGAAGCAGGCGACGATGATGCGCTGGCGGCTGCCGGCGAAGACCCGGTCGAGCACCGGGGTGATCTCGCGTTCGGAGGTGGTGAACCCGGGGACCTCGGCGTTGGTTGAGTCGACCATGAACAGGTCGACGCCTTGCTCTCCGATCCGGGCGAAGGCGCGCAGGTCGGTGATGCGGCCGTCCAGCGGCAGCTGGTCCATCTTGAAGTCGCCGGTGTGCAGCACCGTGCCCGCGTCGGTGCGGATCACGACCGCGAGCGCGTCGGGGATGGAGTGGTTGACCGCGACGAACTCGAGCTCGAACGGTCCGAAGCGCACGGTCTGGCCGGCCGACACCTCGTGCTTGGGTGCGTCGTTCAGCCGGTGTTCGCGCAGCTTGGCCGACAGCAGCGCGAGGGTGAGCCTGGAGCCGACCAGAGGCAGGTTGCCGCGCTCGCGCAACAGATACGGTACGGCGCCGATGTGGTCCTCGTGGCCGTGGGTGAGGACCACTGCGTCGATGTCGTCGAGGCGGTCCCGGATCGGCTCGAAGTCGGGCAGGATCAGGTCGACGCCCGGGTGGTGGTCCTCGGGGAAGAGTACGCCGCAGTCGACCACCAACAACCGCCCGGCGTACTCGAACACCGTCATGTTGCGGCCGATCTCGCCGAGCCCCCCGAGCGGGATGAGCCGCAGGCCACCGTCGGGCAGTGTCGGGGGCGGGCCGAGCTCGGGATGGGGGTGACTCATGCGCCGGTGTCCTGCAGAAGTCCGGCGGCGAGCAGGTCGGGGCGCAGCTGGTCGATCTGGCCCTCGGTGGCCTCGACCAGCGGTGGGCGCACGGCCCGGTTGGGCAGCACGCCCTGCAGCTCGAGGGCGGCCTTGACCATGATCGCGCCCTGCGTGCGGGTCATGATCGCCTCGACGGCGGGCAGCAGGCGGCGATAGATCTGCCGGGCGGCGGGCAGGTCGCCGGAGTCGATGGCGGCCACCATCGCGGCGTAGTCGTCGCCGGCGACGTGGCCGACCACGGAGACCACCCCGGCCGCACCGTGGGTGAGCCAGCCGAGGTTGAGCACGTCGTCGCCGGAGTAGTAGGCCAGGCCGGTGCGCTGCATCACCCAGGAGCCGGCACCGAGATCGCCCACCGCGTCCTTGACCGCGACGATCCGCTCGTGGCCGGCCACCCGCGCGAACGTCTCGGCGGCGATCCGGGTGCCAGTGCGCCCGGGGATGTCGTAGAGCATCACGGGCAGGTCGGTGGCGTCGGCGACAGTGACGAAGTGCTGGGCCACACCCTCCTGCGGAGGCTTGCTGTAGTAGGGGGTCACCACCAGCAACCCGTCGGCGCCGCACTTCTCCGCCTGCCTGGCCAGCTCCACCGAGTGGCGAGTGTCGTTGGTGCCGACGCCGGCGACCACCACCGCCTGGCCAGCCACCGCCTCCACCACCGCGCGCCACAGCGTCGCGGCCTCGTCGTCGCCGACGGTGGGTGATTCACCGGTGGTCCCGAGGATCACCAGCCCGTCGTGTCCGTGCTCGACGAGGTGGTGCGCCAGTCCCTGCGCTGTGTCAGGGTCGAGCGCCCCGTCGGCGCTGAAAGGAGTGACCATCGCGGTCAGGACCCGCCCGAACGGAGCGGACGCGGAGGTTTCGGCCATGGACCTACGCTACCGGCTCATGCGCCGACGCAGCTCCCTGAGGATCGGCAGGGTTGCCCGGTCCTTCTCCCGGTCGGCCGCTTCCTTGGATCGGATGACATCGTCGAGGCTGGCCAGCCGGACGCCCACCCCTTCGACCTCGAGATCCGTCGCGCCCGCGTCCCAGGCGGCGAATCCGCCCACTCCGGCGGGCTCCAGAGCGAGGTCGAGGTCACCGAGGCGGGTCACGAGGTTGACAGTTCGCATCGCCAACAGGCTGTCGGCATCGTGCTCGAACGCTATCCCGCCGGTGATCCCCTGCACGCGGATCCGCGCCTCGAGGGCGCGCAGCGCGTTGGACAGCCGAGCCAGGTTCTCCCGTGTTGCCTGCGGTGTGATGTCCACGTCGTACGTCGGATAGGGCGAGCCGTGGATCGTGGCGGCCAACCCGCCGATCACGACGAATCGGACGCCGTGCTCCTGCAGCAGCCGCAACAGCTCGATCGGTGAGAAGGCCGGTGCAGGCACTGAAGCGTCCGTCACGGAGGGCAACGTGCGTGCACCAGGTCACGGGCCGCCTCGACGAAGCGGACGTGGCCGACCAGCCGGCGCAGGCGCTCGGTGGCGGTCAGCGCCAGCGTCGACTCCAGCAGCGACACGTCGTGCTGATCCACGGCCGGCTCGCGCAGCACGGCAGCAAGGGACACACCGCAGGTCGCCGCTGCCCGCTGCACGGTGTCGAAAGTGGCCTCGACGTGGCCCCGCTCCCACCGACTGACCGCGGACGCCGTGGTGCCCAGGCGGCTCGCGAGCTGGGCCTGAGTCAGCTCCGAACGGCGCCGGCAGCGCGCCAGGACTTCTCCACCCGCGATGAACTCCGCAGCTGCCATGGAGGTCATATTAGCATATCTGCTATTCGGATGCTCAGCAGTGGCCTCAGCTGACATGAGGGTCCCGTTGCTGCCCGCTCGGGGGTCCGGGCAGCAACGGGACTGAGCAGAACATAGCGTCTCTGGGGCGGCCAGGGGAGCAGACTCCACAACCAACTCGCTGTGCGGTTGTGGCACGACTCTGCGTCACCGAATTCTTTGACGCGTCACCGTGGGCTCGGGTCAGGGAGCGACCCGGCCGTTGGTCTCGAAGGCCGCGTGGGTCAGCGGCATCAGCGCCGCCCACTCGGCTTCCATCCGTTCCGCCACCATCTCGATCTCGCGCTGGGGGAACGACGGGAACGACGCGTTGTCGCGGGAGGTGCGCAGCGCGAGGAAGTTCATCAGCGCACGGGCGTTCATCGTGACGTACATCGACGAGAACAACGTCAGCGGCAGCACGATCCGCGCGACCTCCCGGGCGACCCCGGCGGCCAACATCCGCTGGTAGGCGGCGTATGCCTCCCGGCAGACCGCCTCGGTCTGCTCGGTGACCAGCGCGTGCTGCTCCGGCGTACCGTCCTCGAACGTGTAGGCGCCCGGCTTGCCGACCTGCACCAGCCGGCGGTCGGGTCCGGGCCGGTAGAACACCGGTCGCAGCTCGCGGTAGCGACCGCTCTCCTCGTTGTACGACGCGATGCGATGCCGCATGAACTCGCGGAACACGAAGATCGGCGCCTGCACGTAGAACGTCATCGAGTTGTGCTCGAACGGCGAGTTGCCGCACCACGCCGGGATGCCTCCACGCCGAACGTAGAGCGTCCCGTTGGGGACGGTGACGCAGTAGACCCGACCGGAGTAGTGCTCGACGTCGACCTCGCTAGCGCGGTCCGCAGCCGTCCACCCGACTCTGGGATGCAGGTTGTGCTTCCGGCAGAGCGTCACTCGGTAGACGGTCTCTGCACCGTAGTGGCCGCCACCCTCACCCGGTCTCATCTCGTGGATGGTGGCCGCCGCCCCGGTCTTGAGCGCGACCTCCTGGATCTGCCCGGCCAGCAGAGGCGATGTCGTGACATACGTCTGCTTGGCCGCAGGGGACACGCTGCCGTCGCTGGCCATCAAGCCCTCGAGCAGTGCGGCCAGCTGCTCGGGTCCGGAGTGGAGCACTTCCGCCGGGATCGTCTTGGCCCGGTTGACGTCGTAGCACTTCTTGGCGAACAACCGGAAGTCCTCGTCGGCCACCAGGTGCCAGCGGTCGGCGCCGGACGGACGCAGCTCCCAGCCCAACGCGGCGGCATGGAGCCGCAGGAACTCGATCTCGCGTCTCTTCCGCAGCCGAAACACCGGCATGCTGCCCGGCGACGCGGTGGAGCCGTCGCCGATGAAGAACCCGAGCAGGGCGAACCACGACCGCGGCATGGTCAGCCCCAGGTCGTCAGACCACAGCCCGCCACCCATGGCGAGCCGGTGAGAGGCCGCCCGCATGTCGGTTGCCGGCACCAGCGCCCACCGTTGCCGATGCGGTTGACGGCGCCGTTGAGCGTAGATCCGGTGGGCCGGGGTCACCAGCAGGTCGACGTGCGCCTTGACGATGCGAAGCATCGGCCCGTCGTACGGCTCGGCGATCAGCCGCTGCGCCCGTTGGTACTCGATCCACCCATCGGGCGACCGGGTGGCGAACTCCTCGGCGCCGGTCACCTCCGGCCAACGGCGCCAGCCGTGCCGCGTCAGCACCTCGGTCTGCTCGTCGTAGCAGCCGTGCCGGTCGCGCATCAGGTAGTTGAGCAGGCCCTTGGAGCGCGACGCGTCGGCACCGACGTCCTCCAGCGACTGCTCGCCCTTGGTCGAGACCCGGGCCGCGAAGAGCACGTCGGCATCCTGCGCCGACGCACGCACCAGCTCGACCGTCACGTGCTCGCGGAACTCGACCTCGAAGCCGCTCTCGTCAGCCACGTCCCACACCCTAGGGCGCAGCGCCGACACGTCCCGCCGCGACACTGTGCCAGCCGAGGACCACCAGCACGACCACGAGGCCCATCCACCCCAGGTGCAGCGGCCAGAAGTCCGCGCGGTAGTCGGGCAGCAGATCCCGGTAGAGCCGGTACGGCGCGGCCGCCACGGTCGCGAACTGCGACACCCAGGTGATATCGGCCCGATAGCCGTCGACGAGCAGTGCGCCGTAGTTGGCCACTCCGACCAGACCCAACCCGAACGCAACGACCCGGACAGCTGTCCCGCGCGCGGACAGGTAACCAAGGATGAGCAGCAGCGCGAGCGGCAGCACCACGACCAGCTGGCGGCCTGGCCACCAGAAGCCGTGCATGGTCAACGCGACGTAAGTGGCCACCAGAACGCCGAGCGAGAAGGGGACTGCGAGCGCCGCGCTCCACCTCGGCGGCCGGACGGCGAGCGCTCCCAGCGCCGGTAGCAGCAGCAGCCAGCCGGGTTGCCACGCCGCCAGCCCGAAGTCGCGGTCCACCAGCAGGCCGACCAGGCGCACCGAACGCCCGAGATAGTCGGGACCCGTGCCGACCACGGACAGCTCGCCGGTGTCGACGAAGTGGTCGCCGCTGGCGTAGGCGGTCCAGCCGCCCCAGACCAGCTGGTGGACACCGAGATACACCAGCCCCATCGCCACCAGCGCCGCGCCGAACCACGCCACAGCCCGGCGGTGTCCGGCCCGCCACCAGCGAACCGCGGCGAGCACGGCCAGGGCAGCCACCACGGGCGCGTACTTCACCGACAGCCACGGTGCCAGGGTGACCGTCGCCGCGACGATGGCGAGGGCGCTGGGACGTAGCGGGCCGGTGAGCGCGGCGACGCCGAGCAGCACCGCCAACGCGGCGGGCAGCTCGGGGTAGACCTGCTGGCCGTAGACAGCCAGCGGCGCCGACGCCGACGCCAGGCCGACGCCGGCGGTCGCCAGCCGCAGTGGCACCGCGCACCGGCGCACCGCGACCCACACGGTGAGGCCGGCCAGGACGCCGGCGAAAAGCGCGAGCACCGCCTTTGCCGCCACCCAGCCGCCCCAGCCCATCGGCAGCGCCAGCAGCGCCGACAGCAACGGGTCGTGCGGGCTCACCTGCCGGCCGCCCGCCAGCACCTGGGTCTGGACCGGCGGCTCCTCGTCGGCGAACGCGCGCCATCTCTGCTCGGCCAGCTCGTCGGAGATGTCGAGGTTGCCGTCCTCGGCCAGCGAGAGGGCGCTGAGCAGGTATTGGACCTCGTCCACGGCGACGTGCGCGCCGAAGGTGGCGCGGACACCGATGCCGAGGGCGGCGGACAGCGCAGCGAGGACCGCGACGGCGCAGACGGCAACGCGCAGGTTGGTCGCGTCCCCGGGCGCGGCGTCCACCTCGGCTTCCTCGGGTTTCTCAGGGGTCACCGCACTGCGTGCCGCTCGCCCGGCAGCTCGCTGCACCCGGCGGCGGCGAGCTGCCTCGATAGCAGGGCGTCCAGGTCGGTCTCGGGAACCCAGCCGACCAGCCGGCGCAGCCGCCGGGTGTCGGCGAGGGTGTGCCGCACCTCGACCCCGGCGGCAGGCACCACCTCGGTGTGCACCTCGACACCGACGACCCGCGAGACGACCGATGCCAACTCCGCCAGCGAGCGACCGACGCCGCTACCGACGTTGACCACCCCAGCCGCCTCGGTTCCAGCGAGGTCCACGAGAGCCCGCACGACGTCGCGCACATCAGTGATGTCGCGGCTGCGCCGCGGTGAGCCGATCAATCGCAGCGGTCGCCCGTCTCGGGCGGCCGCGATCCACAGCGCCAGCGCCATGCCGGGCCGCTGCCCCTCCCCCGCCACCGTGAACGGACGTACGACGGTGATCCGTCCGCCGGCTTGCTCTCGGGCGGTGCACAGCTGTTCGACCAAGAACTTGCTCCTGGCGTAGCCGCCGCGCGGGCGCAGCGGATCGGATTCTCCGCTGGGACGACCGGGGCTGGTCCCGCCGTAGACGGAGGACGAGGAGGTGACGAGCAACCGACTGGCCGGGGGCACCGCGGCCAGCACGGCGGCGGTGGCCAACACGTTGTCGCGGTAGCGGTGCTCGTCGGCGTCGCGACGCGGGTCACGCACATCGGGGCAGCCGGCCAGGTGGAAGACGGTGTCCGCCCGGGCCAGTGCGGACCGCACCCTCGGGTCGCCGGCGAGCAGGTCCGCGCTCAGCGCGGTGAGCCCCGGGGTGGCCTGCTGCGCCAACCGGTCGATACCGATCACCTCACCGCGGGAGGCAAGCGCACGCACCAGCGCCCGGCCGATGAACCCCGCCGAGCCCGTCACCACTGTCAGCACGCGTGTCCTCCTCGACTGCAGCACCGGCCCTCAGCTAAGGGCAGGCTTACCATACAGTTCTGCCGAGGCTGACGAGGTGGAGGACCGACTGTGCTGCGTTGGGTGCGCTGGGGCTCCGGCGCTCTGGTGCTCGGGTTGGCGGCGGGCTACCTGGCGCAGGTGGTCGACGTTGCCACGGTGGCCGAGCTGCTGCGCCTGGTCCGCGACAACGCGGCGGGACTCGCCGCGGCGCTGACCTGCTACGCCGCCGCGTTCGGTCTGCGCGCATGGGCGTGGCAGGCCACGCTGCCCGGCTTGAGCGTCGGTCAGTCCTGGGCCGCTCTGCACGTCAGCCTGCTGGGCAACCATCTGCTGCCGTTGCGGCTGGGCGAGGTGTTGCGGGTGACCAGCGTGCTGCGTCGGACCTCGCTGCCGGCGCGGCCTGTGCTGGCGTCCGCAGCCACGCTGCGCGCCGCCGATCTGCTCGCCGTCCTGGCGCTGGCCCTGCTCGCGACACCGGCACTCGGCTCCGGCCTGGCAGGGGCGTGGCTCTGGCCGGCGGCCACCGGGGTCGGGCTGATTGTCGTGGCCGGACTGGCGTGGATGCGCCGGCTCGGGCGCAGCGGCACCGGACCGGAGCTGCCGACCGCAGCCGTGTGGGCCTCGGTGCTGGCGGCCTGGGCGCTGGAGTCCGTCGTGGTGTGGGAGATTGCCGCTGCCGCCGGCGCCGGGATCTCGCCGACCGAAGCGGTCGCGGTCACCGCCGTGACGATCGCGGTGCAGGCGGTGGCGGTCACGCCCGGAGGCTTCGGTTCCTACGAGGCTGCGGCCACGGTGGCGTTGGTGGCGTTCGGGATCCCGGCCGGGACGGCGTTCGCGATCGCCTTGAGCACACATTTGGTGAAGACCGCCTATGCACTCGCGATCGGCCTGGTCGCGCTGCTGCTGCCCGCACCGTCGTACTGGGGCTGGCTGCGGTTGCCGGCGCCACCCGTCGCCCGTCCCCCGGTCGAGCCGGTGACCGGTGACGCGCCCATTGTCGCCTTCCTTCCGGTGTACGACGAGGCGACGACGGTGGGCTCGGTGGTGTCCCGGCTACCCGAGACGGTGGGTGGCCGCCCACTGGTGTCGATCGTCGTCGATGACGGGTCCAACGACCGCTCTGCCCGGGTCGCCGGCGATGCCGGTGCGGTCGTCGTGCGGCACACCCACAACCGGGGACTGGGTGCCGCCGTGCGCCGGGGCATGGCCGAGGCGGTGGCGCTGGGTCCGGCCGCCGTGGTCTACCTCGACGCCGACGGCGAGTACTTTCCCGAGGACATCCACGCCGTCGTCGCCCCGGTGCTCGCCGGCACCGCCGACTACGTGGTCGGCTCGCGGTTCACCGGCCAAATCCGTCGGATGCTGGCTCGGCGCCGGCTGGGCAACCGGGTGCTGACCGCCTGGCTGCGCTGGCTCGCCCGGCGTCCTGACATCACCGACGGTCAGAGCGGTTTCCGGGCCTTCTCGCCGGCCGCCGCCGGCGCCGCCGAGATTGTGCACGACTACAACTACGCCCAGGTGCTGACCCTGGACCTGCTGGGGAAGGGCTTCGTCTACGCGGAGGTGCCGATCAGCTACCAGTTCCGATGCAGCGGTACGTCGTTCGTCCGGCTCGGCCGCTACCTGCGCCACGTCGTACCCGCGGTGCACCGGGAGCTGAACGCCGACCGCCGCCGGGTCCCGGCTCAGTCCTCCACGACGTGGGTGGCGAACCGGCGCCGAGCCGACTGCCAGGCATCGGCGTCGACCACCCCGTCCCGCAGCGCGTCCACCGCGTCATAGGCCATCCCCATCGCGTGGTGGGTGTTGTCGTGGGCGAACATTCCCAGCCGCCCGAACGTCGTCACCCGAGGCAGGGCATCGGCCCAGGCCTCGATGCCCTGCAGGTCGGCGCGGTAGCCGAGCGAGTAGACGGGATACACCCGCGGCAGCCGCCGCACCTCCAGGCCGAGCACCCGCAGCGGTGGCAGCCCCACCCGGGACACGGCGTCAGCGACCAGCTCGACCAGGTCGGCCTCGGACGCCGTCCACATCCGGTCGCCGACGTCGCAGGGGATCTCGCAGCACAGCACGGTGGAGCCGACCGGGTCCGACGGCGAGTCCCGGTAGTTCGCCGGCTCGGAGATCCGGGTGATCGGCGTCGCCGGGTCGGGCACGTAGTGGGCGTCGAAGCTGGTCCAGCGTCCACCTTCGTGCACGACGTACACGAGCAGCATCGCCCGGAGACGAAGCCCCGCGGCGGCGGTCAGCACCTGCGCCGGGGGGGCTGGACGAGCGAGCCGGCCCAACACCGGCAGCGGGATCGTGCTGAAGACCTGGCCGGCGGTGAACCGCCCGCCTCCCGAGGTTCGTAGCGTGACGTGTTCGGGCGAGGCCGTCAGCGAGCTGACCTCCTGGCCGAGCCGGATGTCGGCACCGGCGCGGGTCGCTGCTGTCGAGAGTGCCTCCACGATCTGTCCGAACCCTCGCACCGGGTAGAAGAAGGACCGCCCCTGGCCGGTTCGGCGCCGCGGCGCCAGCATCCGCCCTGCCACCTTCCACACGGTGTCGGCGGTGACGCGCCGGCGTGCCTGCTCGGCGTCGATCGCCTCCCCCGGCAGGCCCCACAGCTTGCGGGCGTAGGGCCCGTAGAGGCTGTCGTACAGGGTGGGTCCCAACCCTGCGCGCAACACGTCGGCATAGCTGGAGGACGAGGTGCGACGCCGTGCTCGGGTCAGCGGCCCCGTCAGGGGCCCGATCAGACCCTCGGCCAGCACCCGCGCGAGCAGCTGCGGTGGCAACGTCCGGGCAAGCTCACCGGGGCGCAGCGGGAACCCCACCCAGCGACCGGCCACCCGCAGCCGACCGTTGCGTCTGCGCAGCGCCAGGTCACCGCCGAGCAAGGCCTGCAGGTCGGCGAGGAGCGCCGGGGCGGTCGCCGGATGCAGCCGGTGGCTTCCGAAGTCGACCCGGGTGCCGGCAACGGTGAAGCTGCCGGCCATCCCGCCGACCGCGCTGGCCCGTTCGAGTACGACGGTTGACAACCCGCTGCGGCTGGCTCGCCAGGCGGCCGCCAGGCCGGCCGGACCCGCTCCGAGCACCACCAGGTCGGCGCTGTGACTCATCAGGGAGTCACCGGGGACTCACCAGGGCGGTCATTCCGCTGAGCCGGAATCCTCCTCGGAGCCGGTTTCGGAACCAGAACCGGACCCAGAACCGGACCCAGAGCCCGAGCCGGAGCCGGACTCCGACGTATCGCCATCGATCTCCCGGACGTCGGCACCGTCGTCGCCGCCGCACCCGGTGACGAGGACGACCACCGAGACGACCGAGGCGATCAGCAGGCCGGCAGAGCGCAGTGTGCGCATCACGAGTTCCTCCGCTGTAGTCGTGCGCGGGACACCCACGTCGGTGGGCATCCCCACAGGTTAGGTTAGGCTTACCGGCACTGTAGGACGCGGCAAGGGGCCAGAGCAACCGTGGGGAGATCGATGAACAGGGCGTCACTCGGCACCGCGATCCTCGCGCTGGTGGTGACCTCAGGATGTGGCTTCGTCGCCGCCGACGACGGCGACGTCGTGCGGGTCTACTCCGGTCGGCACTACGACCTCGAGCAGGCGTTCGAGGGCTTCGCCGAGGACACCGGCATCTCGGTGGAGTTCCTGTACGGCGACGACGCCGAGCTGCTGGAGCGGATGA
Organism: Actinomycetota bacterium; assembly: GCA_030857985.1. Classification (GTDB taxonomy): domain Bacteria; phylum Actinomycetota; class Actinomycetes; order Propionibacteriales; family Nocardioidaceae; genus JALZMX01. The sequence goes on from JALZMX010000306.1 coordinate 15,757, forward strand.
AGGCAGAGGGTGAGGACACGCCGGCCGACGTGTTCATGACCGTCGACGCCGGGAACCTGTGGCTGGCCGCCGAAGAGGGGCTGCTCGCGCCGCTGGACTCGGCGAAGCTGGACTCGGCTGTGCCGCGAGGGCTGCGGGACCCCGAGGATCGCTGGTTCGGGCTGAGCCTGCGGGCGCGCACGGTGATGTACAACCCGGAACGGGTCGACCCGGCGGAGTTCGACGACACCGACACTTACGCCGGACTCGCCGACCCGAAGTGGGACGGTCGCCTGTGCATGCGCGACTCGACCTCGTCGTACACGCAGTCGCTGGTGGCCAGCCTGATCGACACGCACGGGTACGACGGCGCGCTCGACATCGTTGGTGGCTGGGTGGCCAACGACGTGGACATCATGGCGAACGACATCCTGCTGCTGGAGACGGTCGATGCCGGCGGCTGCGACGTCGCCGTCACCAACCACTACTACCTGGCCCGGATGCTCGAGGAGGACCCCGACATGTCCGTGACGCCGTTCTGGGCCAACCAAGGCGGCCGCGGAGTGCACGTCAACGTCTCCGGTGCCGGTGTGATCGCCGACTCCGACAACCCCGAGCAGGCTCAGCGCCTGATCGAATGGCTCGCGACCACCGGGCAGAACAGCTTCGTGGACGGCAACCACGAGTACCCGTCCAACCCCGACGTCGAGCCCGAGCCCCTGATCGCCGAGTTCGGCGACTTCGACTACGAGCCGATCAACGCCGGGGCCTATGGCCGGCTGAACGCGCAGGCGGTCGAGCTGATGGCCGAGGCCGGCTACACGTGAGCCGGACCACGCCGGCACCGTCCGGTGCGCTGGACCGCCGGTCGCCGGTGCCGTGGCCGCCGTCACGGCGCCGGCGCCGGTCGAGTGGCCGGCCGATCTGGTTCGCGCTGGTCGCCGGGATCTCCGTCCTGGTGGTCGCGCCGGTGGCGGCCGTGGTGCTCGACGGCCTCATCCAGGTCGGTGCGGCGCAGGACGGATGGCCTCGCCAGCTGCCGCTGATGGTGGTCTCGACGGTCGCGCTCATGCTCGGCGTCGGGCTCGGCACCCTGCTGCTGGGCGGCGGTCTCGCCTGGCTGGTCACGGCGCACCGGTTCCCCGGCCGCACGGTGCTGGCGTGGCTGCTGGTGCTGCCGCTCGCGATGCCGGCCTACATCCTGGGCTTCGTGTTCTTGTCGGTGTTCGACTATCCGGGACCGGTGCAGACCGGCTTGCGCGCGGTGTTCGGTGCGGGCGTGTGGTTCCCCGAGGTCCGCTCGCTGCCGGGCGCGGTCGTCGTACTGTCCCTGACGCTCTATCCCTACGTCTACCTGCTGGCCAGGTCCGCCTGGCTCGAGCAGGCACCGGCGACCTACGACGCCGCCCGCACGTTGGGGGCCAGTCGGCGCCGCGCCATGCGGCGGGTTGTCCTTCCACTGGCCCGCCCCTCGCTCGCCGCCGGGCTGGCCCTGGTCATGATGGAGACGCTCACCGACTTCGCGACGGTCCGCTACTTCAACGTCCAGACGGTCTCCGTCGGCGTCTACCAGGTCTGGAAGGGGACGTTCGACCGGCAGTCGGCGACCCAGCTGGCCTCCCTGGTGCTGGTGTTCGCGCTCGTGGTGATCGTCGCGGAGCGGGTGTTGCGCGGCGGCGCCCGCTATCACCAGAGGGGCGGCCGTGGGCGTGGCCTGCCGCTGGAGTCACTGCGCGGCTGGCGGGCCTGGGCGGCGACCGGCAGCTGCCTGGCGGTGCTGGGGGCCGCTTTCGTGATACCGGTCGGACAGCTGCTGTGGTGGGCGGTGGCCGAGACCGCTGCCGACTCGTCGACGGTCCTGGACACCCGGTTCCTCGGCTATCTGGGCAACAGCATGGTGGTGGCCGGCATCGCCGCCTCGTCCTGCGTCGTAGTGGCGCTGGTCCTGGGTCACGCGCTGCGGCTGCACGGTGGCCGGTTCGTCCGGGGGGCTGCGCAGCTGACCATGCTGGGTTACGCCGTTCCGGGGGCGGTGGTGGCGATCGGTGTGCTGGCGGTCTTCGCCGCCTCGGACCAGGCGCTCGAGGGGCTCGGCGTACCCGGCGGCACCGGCCTGCTGGCCACCGGCTCGGTGCTCGGCATCGTCTACGCCTATGTGGTGCGGTTCCTGGCACCCGCCTATCAGAGCGTCGACGCCAGCTTCACCAAGGTGAGCCCGAACATGACGTTCTCGGCCCTGAGCCTCGGTGCCTCGCCCCGGCGGGTGCTCCGCCGGGTACACCTGCCACTGGTGCGCTCCGGGGTCGGGGTCGGGCTGGTCCTGGTGCTGATCGATGGGCTCAAGGAGCTGCCGATTGTGCTGCTGCTGCGGCCGTTCGGCTTCACCACCGTGTCGGTGTGGGTCTACCAGCTGGCCTCGGAGAACCGGTGGCAGAGTGCAGCCCTGCCCGCGCTGCTCATCGTCGTGGCGGCGATGCTCCCGGTGCTGCTGCTGTTCTCGCGCATCCGACTGCCCGAGGGGCACCGATGACGGCCGGGGCACCGGCGGCAGTGGCAGGCGCCGAGGCGGTGCTGGTGCTCGACGGGGTGACCAAGCGGTACGGCGACGTGGCTGCGGTACGCGACCTCGCTCTGGTGGCGCGTGACGGGGAGCTGCTGACCCTGGTCGGACCGTCCGGTTGCGGCAAGTCCACCACGCTGCGCCTGGTCGCCGGCTTGGAGCGCCCCGACGACGGGGAGATCAGCATCGGCGGTGAGCTGGTGGCGGGCAAGCGCGCCTGGCGACCGGCCGAACGCCGCCCGGTGGGCCTGGTCTTCCAGGATCACGCACTGTTCCCGCACCTGACCGTCGCCGGCAACGTCGCCTTCGGGCTCGACCGCTGGAGCGCTGACCGGCGCCGTGCGCGTCTCGCGGACATCCTCGAGCTGGTCCAGATGAGCTCGCTCGCCGGTCGCTATCCGCACGAGCTGTCCGGAGGCGAGCAACAGCGGGTCGCCCTGGCCAGAGCCTTGGCGCCCGAGCCCGCGGCGGTGCTGCTCGACGAGCCGTTCTCCAACCTCGACCGCAACCTGCGCGCGCAGATCCGTGCCGACACCGTCGCGGTCCTGCGCGCGACCGGGACCACCTGCGTGCTGGTCACGCACGACCAGCACGAGGCGATGGCGGTCGGCGACCGGGTGGTCGTGATGCATCACGGCCGGATCGAGCAGGTGG
>JALZMX010000321.1 GCA_030857985.1 Actinomycetota bacterium
GTGAGCGACGCGAAACCCGGGGAGCGACACAGCATCATCCGGCTGCCCGCGAGCCGCCGCTCCCCGCTGTTCGAGCTGGCACGGCGGATGCTCATCGCGCTCGGCCTGATGACCACGATGGTGTTGATCGTGTATTTCGGCCGCGACGGCTACACCGACACCAAGGACGGCGCGCTGTCGTTCACCGATGCCATCTACTACACCACGGTGAGCATCAGCACCACCGGGTACGGAGACATCACGCCGGTGAAGGATGAGGCTCGCCTCGTCAACGCGCTCGTGGTGACGCCACTGCGCATCATGTTCCTGGTGGTGCTGATCGGCACGACCCTCGAAGTGCTGGCCCACCAGGGCCGGGAGCTGTGGCGCGTCGCCCGATGGAGGAAGCACATGAAAGACCACGTGGTCGTCGTCGGCTACGGAACCAAAGGGCGCAGTGCGGTCGCGACCCTGGTCAGCAACGGAGTGACCAAGGAGAGGATCCTGGTCGTCGACCCGGACCCCGCGGCGATCGCCGACGCTCACACCGACGGGTTGGCCGCGATCGCTGGCGACGCGTCTCGCCGGGAGGTGCTGCGGCGGGCCGAGGTGGAAGGCGCCCAGCAGGTCATCATTACCACCGACCGCGACGACTCCGCCGTGCTCACCACGCTCAACGTGCGTCAGCTCAACGCCGACGCCTACGTCGTGGTCGCCGTTCGGGAGGGCTCCAACGTTCCGCTGGTGCGGCAGAGTGGGGCTGACTCGGTGATCACGTCCTCCGATGCGGTCGGACGGCTGCTCGGCCTGTCCACGCTGAGCCCCAGCCTCGGCACGGTCATGGAGGACCTGCTGACCTATGGCGACGGACTGGAGGTGGCCGAACGCCCGCTGCTGCCGCGCGAGCTCGGCAAGCAGCCCCAGTCGCTGCCCGACCAGGTGGTCGCGGTGATCCGCGAGGGCTACGTATACCGCTACTACGATCCCACGGTGACCCAGCTGCAGGCCGGTGACCGGTTGGTGGTCATCCGCCCGGCGAACGAGACCCCGTGGGCGCCACGTCCGGGCACCCACGGCGAGGAGTGACCGCCGGCCAGCTGCCCAGCAGGGGTTGGCGCAGCCCGCTGGTCGTCAGGTCGTAGCCGAACTCCCACGGCAGCGTCCCGCAGATGTCCGGCCACACCAGCTGGAGCAGGCCGTCGGTGACGCCGACGAGGGCGAACCGGTACGCCTGATGCAGGTCGGCCAGCAGATCACCTGCGGCTGGGCGCTGTCCGGCCGCAGCCCGGGAGCCCAGCCGGTCGAGGTAGTGCACCGCCACCGGCGGAGGCAGGTCGAACACGATGATGTCTGGCGAGCCCATCCGGTTGAACCCGATCGTGCGGCTGCACACCGGATGGCATGGCTCGGCCCCGACGTGGACCACGCGCCAGCGTGAGATGACGGCGCGAGGGCGCGGGGAGTCCGATGGATGCACAACCTCAGGTGTAGACGACGACTGCCCGTGCCGCACACCTCGATCCGCCGAGCTGTGGACGACTGCGCCCCCCACCCTCAGGTGCTCAACGCCGCCGCTCCCCACACGAGCGCCGCGAGCAGCCCCCCGAGCAGCTCGATCAGGACCGAGAGCCCGGCAACCCGAAACGCGGCCAGCGTCGACGCCCTCGCCCGGTCATGGTCCCCGACTCTGCGGCGCTCGGCCAGGTACACGCCGGCGAGGAAGCCGATCACCAGTCCGGCGACCGGGATGACGAAGAACCCGACAAGCCCCAGCAGACCGCCGTACATCATCGACCGTCGTGGCACCCCCGCGAGGCGCAGCCGCCTCTGCGGCACCGCCCATTTCGCGACCTGGGAGCCGACGATGCAGACCGAGGCGATGGCCAGCACCAGCCAGCCGGTGCTGGTCTGCGCCTCCGAAGACCAGACCAGCACGGCGACCCAGATCAGGAGGGCCCCGGGAAGTACCGGGACCACGATGCCGAGCAGACCGACGACAATGACGGCACCGACGGCGAACTCTGCCAGCGGACTCACGGCGCCACTCTGGCATCCGCCGGGTCATCCACAGGCGCAGGCCTGCCGGGCCGTCCGCTGGGAGAAGCACCGCGGCGGCCACCCATGCAGGGGGACCGCCGCTCGCTCGAGTCGTTCCGGGAAGCTCAGTGCTCCTGGTCAGGGCCGGAGGCCGGAGTCTTGTCCAGGCGTCCCGTCTCGTCGTGGATCGCGACCGCAACCGTGCGCAGCTTGTCTGCGTGCTCCCGCCCGTGGTGGGCGCAGAACAGCAGCAGGTTGCCGCCGGTCAGCTCGACGCGAACATATGCCTGCGCGCCGCAGCGGTCACATCGGTCGGCGGCGGTCAAGGCGGGACTCGGGGCTACTGCTGTGGTCACGTGTGGCCTCTCTCCCATTCGCTCGTCAGACTTCCACCTGGCTCAACATCCAACCAGGTCGAATGCTTCCCATGTGCCGTTCCCCTCCGGTTGTGACGTATTCGCGACGTTCCAGACGCATGGTGCCCGCCCGAAGTTCCGGTCGGTGGGAATCCGCGCCCCCTGGCGTGTCCCAGCCCGCCTCGACGGTGCTGTCGGCCCACGGCAGTAGCCTGACGCGGGTACGGCGGCCGCCGTACCTGGCAGCGGACAAGGAGCCCAGTGGCAGTCCAGGGGGCCAAGATCGACCACTCCTACAACGCACGCCACCTCCTCGTGCTCGAGGGGCTGGAGGCTGTCCGCAAGCGGCCGGGCATGTACGTCGGTTCTACCGACACCCGTGGCCTGATGCACTGCGTGTGGGAGATCATCGACAACTCGGTCGACGAGGCGCTCGCCGGCGTCTGCACCGTCATCGATGTGGTGCTGCACGCCGACGGCTCGGTGGCGGTCACCGACGACGGGCGCGGCATCCCGGTCGACGTCGAGCCGCGAACCGGTCTGGCCGGGGTCGAGGTCGTCTTCACCAAGCTGCACGCGGGCGGCAAGTTCGGGGGCGGCTCATACGTCGCGACCGGGGGCCTGCACGGCGTCGGCTCCTCGGTCGTCAACGCGCTGTCGGCGCGGCTCGACGTCGAGGTCGACCGCGCACCCGCCACCCGTTCGATGTCGTTCCAGCGCGGCGTCCCGGGCAGCTTTGCCGGTGACGGCCCCGCTGCCGCGTTCACGGCGCAGTCGGGTCTGCGCAAGGGCGGCAGGGTCCGGAAGGGCACAAGCGGCACCCGGGTGCGGTTCTGGCCGGATCGGCAGATCTTCACCCGCGAGGCGGCGTTCTCCTTCGACGAGCTGGTGACGCGGGCCCGGCAGACGTCGTTCCTGGTCCCGGGTCTCGAGCTGGTCATCCGGGACGAGCGCGGGGTGCTCTCCGGCGAGGAGCCGGTCGAGGAGCGCTTCCGGCACGACGGCGGCATCGCGGAGTTCTGTGACTTCCTCGCCCCCGATGACAGGGTCAGCGACGTGGTCCGGCTGCAGGGCTCGGACTCCTTCACCGAGACCGTGCCACTGCTCGACGACCAGGGCCACATGACGCCGCAGGACGTCGAGCGCGAGCTGGGGGTCGACATCGCGCTGCGGTGGGGAACCGGTTACGAGACCGAGTTGCGGTCCTTCGTCAACATCATCGCCACGCCCAAGGGCGGCACCCACCTGGCCGGCTTCGAGTCCGGCCTGACCCGCACTCTGAACGAGGTGCTCAAGAGCAGCCGGACGCTGCGGACCGGTGAGCCAGACGTCATCAAGGACGACGCGCTCGAAGGGCTGACCGCAGTGGTCACAGTGCGTCTCGCCGAACCGCAGTTCGACGGGCAGACCAAGGAGGTGCTCGGCACCCCCGCCGTACGCCGGATCGTGACCAAGGTGGTTGCCCGGCAGCTCACCGCGTTCCTCACCAGCTCGAAACGGGGTGAGAAGGCGCAGGCGCGGGCGGTGCTCGACAAGGTCGCCGGCGCGGCCAGGGCACGGATCGCCGCTCGACAGCACCGCGAGACCCAGCGCCGCAAGACCGCCCTGGAGTCCAGCGCGCTGCCCGCCAAGCTGGCCGACTGCCGCAGCACCGATCTCGAGCGCAGCGAGTTGTTCATCGTCGAGGGTGACTCGGCGCTCGGTACGGCGAAACTGGCTCGCGACTCGGAGTTCCAGGCGCTGCTGCCGATCCGGGGCAAGATCCTCAACACCCAGAAGGCCTCGGTGGCAGACATGTTGAAGAACGCCGAGTGCGGCTCGATCCTGCAGGTGGTCGGGGCCGGCAGCGGCCGCTCGTTCGACCTCGACCAGGTGCGCTACGGCAAGGTCATCTTCATGGCCGACGCCGACTCCGACGGCGCGCACATCCGGTGCCTGCTCACCACGCTGTTCTTCCGCTACCTGCGGCCGCTGGTCGAGGGGGGTCGGGTCTTCTCCGCGGTGCCGCCGCTGCACCGCATCGAGCTGTCCAATCCCAAGAAGGGGATGGACAGGTACCTCTACACCTACTCCGACGCCGAGCTGCAGCGCAGGCTCGCCGAGCTGGCGAAGAAGGGCGTCCGCTGGAAGGACCCGGTGCAGCGCTACAAGGGCCTGGGTGAGATGGACGCCGACCAGCTGGCCGAGACCACGATGGACCCGCGCCGGCGCACGTTGCGCCGCATCACCGCCCACGATGCTGACGCGGCCGCGGAGGTCTTCGAGCTGCTGATGGGCAACGACGTCGCCCCCCGCAAGGAGTTCATCGTGCAGGGCGCCTACGAGCTCGACGCCGACCTGATCGACACCTGAGACCACGTCCGGCGGCAGCGAGGGCCGGCCCTTGACGGACCGACCCTCCCTGCGCCGCGATCGACGGCTGCTGAGTCAGCCGTTGTACTTGAAGATCCACAGGCCGTAGTCACGGTCGCTCGCCGCGACGTACTCCTGACCGTCCTGCTGGAACACCTCGACGCCCCAGAAGTTGTTGCCTTTGGCGTCGATGTAGTGGCCCTTCTCCACAATCTCGTCGTTCTCGATCTCCGCGACGCGGAAACCGCCAGAGTAGTAGGAGAAGTAGAGCCGGTTGGCTTCCTCCTGTGAGGTCGCCACCTCGTGCACCGACAGGTCACCGAAGCCGTCCGCGAAGGCGGGGTCGTGCGCCTCGGGAATGGCATAGGTGTCGAGCTCGGTCATCTTGCCGCCCTTGTTGCGGAACAGGTGCACGTAGCCCCAGCCGTCGAAGTACGACGAGAACGTGAGCGTGTCGCCCGTCGTCCCTACCGCAATGGGTGCGAGCTGCGAGCCGTCACCGGCCAGGCAGGCCGCGTTGTCGTACGGGGTGTCGAAGATCGCGTAGCCCTGGCCCCGCGGAGCGACACCGAACGTCGGGATGCTGCCCGCGACGCTCATCCCCAACGTGGAGTTGCACGCGTCGGAGGCGGTGCGGTTGAAGATCAGCACCGCCTCGTAGCCACCGGCGTTGGTCACGTTGGTGACCTTCTCGGTGAACGTGCAGAGGCCGCGCTCGACGACCGCGATCTGGGTGCCGTCCCCGGCGGGCACGGGGGCATCGCCGATGCAGGCGCGGCCGACGAACTTCGACTGGCCGGTGATCGTCTCACCCGGCGCCAGCTTCGTCGTGTCGCTGCCCTGGCTGGCGTCGATGTCCGTGCGGTCGGTCAGGTTGCGGGCGAGCAGCGCGAACGGGGCGAAGTCCTCGTCGGCGCCGACCACGTAGCGGTTGTTCTTGGTGAACTCGGCCTGGTGCCCGTTGCCCTCGGGGGGCACGGTGAAGCCGCTCTCCGCCGCCTCCGGGTCCGGGTTGGTGAAGTCGGTGTCGCCGAGGTACACCGGGTTCTGCACGTCGGTCATGTCGACCTTGACGTAGCCCGCGTCCCAGTAGGACAGCAGCATGACCTGCCGACCACCGATCCGCTTGACCACCATGTCGTGCAGGAACACCTCGGTCAGGTTGCTCGGCGCCGCCTGGAGGATCTGCGGGAACTGCTCGTCCAGGTCGTACTCGGCGGTGAGGAAGGCCTTCTTGGGGTTGGTGATGTCGACGATGTCGACGTCCATGCCCTCCTCGTTGTCCACCATGACCGCGTATGCCCTGTTGCCGGCGTCCCACGCGAAGACGCTGTGGGTCTCGTTGGCGGCCTTCTTGCCCTGGCCGTTGACGGTGGAATCACCCACGCCCACGGCCAGCGGTGTCGGGTGCTCGGGGTCGGTCACGTCGTAGAGGTTCATCCCGCCGAAGCCGGCCTTGTCGTTGCACTTCTCGTTGTTCGACACGAGCACGTCGCCGTCGAAGTGCTTGGTATCGACTTGCAGCGCCTGGATGCCTTCGCCGGGATAGCTGCCCTCTTTCGCCTGGATGAACGCCACCTCCTCCGGGTTCGCGGCGTCTTCGACGTTGACGACGTGCACGCCGTTGTACTTGCAGGTGCGCACTCCCCAGGCCGCGAGGTAGGCGTAGCCCTCGTGGAACCCGACGTCGGCGATCTTCTCGGGGACGACGTTCTTCAGCTTGAGCTTGCTGACGACGTCGATGTTGTCGGTGCTGCTGGGGGGGAGGTGGCCAGCGGAGTCTCCGTGCTGGTGCGCGTCACGGGGAGCGTCGGACACGTGGAGCCCGCCGTCGGTCTCAGGTTCTGGATGTGCGACAGCAGCGCCGCCGATGGCGGTCACGGCTGCAACAGTGAAGGCGAGGCCGGTCAGGCCTCGGCGTAGCACAGTCGACATGGTGCTCCTAGGATTTCGGGCCCGCTGTTCGGGCTCCTCGAACTCGCCCCCGCGAGTGATTGGGCACTTTACCCCCGGGGCGCCAGCTGTGGAAGATCCGACTGCTCACTTACTTGACTAGGCGCGCAGACATGGTCACCCCGGTGCACACCCTGACCCCTGCATCACTCCGTCTCGCTGATGTGCGACGACGTGTCGGCCACCGTGGCCGAGCTCGAAGCCAGAGGAACCGAGTTCGTCGGCGAGGTCGAGGACTACGGGCTGGCACCGTCACGCGCGTCTTGTGAGCCGTCCGGTGTCGACGTCGTAGAGAAAGCCACCGACGTTCACGCTGTCGGAGATCAGCGGGTGCGAGCGGACCCGTGCCACATCGTCGTCAAGCGCCGCTTCCTGGTCGGCGACGACGCCGAATGTCGCCCATGAGGCGTCCTGGCCGCTGCTCTCGGAGACGCGCTCGCGTATCTGCTCCTCGGTGGCCGAGGCGATCGCGCAGCGAGTGTGCGGCATCACGAGTATCCGGTCGACGTTCAGCAGGTGCACGCTGAGCACGAGCGCCACCAGGACCTGATCGGTGACGCGGCCACCGGGGTTGCGCAGGATCTTCGCGTCGCCGGGGCCCAGACCGAGCAGGCCGAGCGGGTCGATCCGTGAATCCATGCAGGTCACGACCCCGACGCCGGCGTGTGCGATGCCGTCGAACCCCGACAGAGCGAAGTCATCGGCGTACCTGGCGTTGGCCCTCAGCAGGTCGTCGAACGGGACGGTCACGGCGTACGACGGTAACGAAGACCTCACCCCGGTGCGGACTCGGTCCGGTTGAAGCGTTCCTGTCGCAGCAGCACGGCTGCGAGCGCGGCCGCGATCAGGGCGCATCCCGCGGCGCCGGCGAACACGGTGTGGAGCTGGACCAGGCCGGCCTCCCTGACCGCGTCCAGGTAGGCCGGGCACCGGCTCGGGTCGTCGGGGCAGAGTGTCTGCGGGCTCGGGATCGTGTCCACGACGGCATAGAATCGGGCCAGCCCGAGCGTCGTGAGCGCCGAGATCCCGATCAGCATGCCGACCATCCGCGCCACCACCACGAGCGCGGAGCTCACGCCGTGCACGGCGGTGTCGGTGGCGGCGAGCAGGGCCGCGTTGACCGGGGCGATGGCCAGGCCGAAACCGAGGCCGCAGACCACAAGCACCGCGCCCGCACCGAACCCGTCGATCGCGGTCTGGTCCCAGCCGGTCATCGCCACGAACGCCGTCGCGCTGAGCGTCATGCCCGCGGCCGTCACCAGGGCGGCGGAGAAGCGGCCGACGAGGAAGCCGCCGATCAGTGCCCCGATCGGCAACGCGACCAGGAAACGCAGCAGCACGAGCGCCGCTCCCAGCTGGGAGTCGGGGTAGACGGTGACGCGGGCGAAGATCGGCACGTCGACCAGGGCCGCGATCAGGGCTGCGCCGACGAAGAAGCTGACCAGCAGCGCGCCCCATGCCGGCCGCGCCGCGAGAGCGCCGCGCGGGACGAGCGGGTGGACGGCCCGGCGCTGGCGCAAGGCGAAACCGGCCGCGGCCACGGCCGAGCCGGCGAGGTACCACGGGCCGAGCCGCGAGAAGACGGCGACCTCGGGGTCAGCGGTGGCGAAGGCGAGCACGATGCCGGCCAGCGCAAGGCTCAGCAACGCCGCTCCCACCAGGTCGGTGCGGGGGGCGAGGTGGGTGACCCGGCGCAGGTCGAGCATGGGCCGGGGCACGCTCAGCTGGCGTACGACGAAGGCAGCGACGGCACCCAGCGTGATCAAGGCCAGTGGCGTCAGCCACCAGGACGTGCCGGCGAGCGGCACCCAGGCCAGCCCGAGCGTCACGTCGGTGACCAAGCTGTGCGGCGCCAGCAGCAGCAGCACGAACGCCGTCACCGCGACCAGCAGCAGCCCGACACCCGGCCAGTCCGGCGCAGGGCTGAGGGTCCGCGTCCCGCCAACGGTCCGGATGGCTGCCGCCAGCGTCAGCCCGACGATCAGGTTGATCCAGAAGATGGCCGGCCATGGCCACAGCGCGAGCACGAGGGCGCCGTACAACGGGCCGAGCACGCTGCCGAGCTCCTGCACGGCACCGACCACGCCCAGCGGCACCCCGCGGCGCTCGGCGGGCCAGGTGTCGGCGACGAGGGCCAGCGTGGCGGGGACCAGGCCGCCGCCGCCGACCCCTTGGAGGAAGCGGCCGACCACCATCGTGGTGAGGTCGTCGGCGACGGCCGTGACCAGCGAGCCGAAGGCGAACACCACCAGCGAGAACACCAGCACCGGTACCCGGCCGGACAGGTCGGCGACCCTGCCGACCAGCGGCAGCATCGCGACGTAGCCGAGCAGGAAGCCCGACACGATCGGGGCAGCTCGCTGCAGCTCATCGATGTTGAGCCCGGCGCCGGCCATCATCTCGGGCAGCGCGAGGACCACGACGTAGGTGTCGGCGGCCGCGAAGGCCACGGCGACGCAGGCCAGCGTCAGCGTGGCGCGCGCTCTCACGGCGCGGTGATCTCGACCGGGTCGCCGGACGCCTCGAGCGTCACCTGGTAGGTCACGTCGCCGGCGTCACCGTAGAACGGACCGGTGAGCGTGGCGGTGTCGAGCTCGTCGTCGTCGGCGACCCTGAACGTGGCCGGGAACTCACCGCCGCGGTCCGCGGTCGGGAAGACCTCAGCCATCGCCTTACCCGGCACGGTGCCGGACAGCTCGGTGAGCACCTCATCGCCGTCACGGCTCTGCCCCTGCACGCTGACATCGGTGGCGGCCGTCAGCAGACTGGACAGGCCGGTCTCGGGGTCCATCAGCGCCGCCGGGTCGGGCGCACCGTAGTCGGCAGGGTCAACCTGCTGGTAGGCCCCGACGAACGGCAGCTGCGCATAGACCGCGTCCTCGACCGCCACGACCTGCACCTCTGGTTCGCCCGGCAGACCCACAGCCCGAACCGTGATCGTCCCCCGAAACGCCGGATCGTGGGTGCCGACCCCGTCGGCCTCGAGCACCCCGTCGACCCCGTCGGGCAGCTCGTCGGTGCTGAGCCTGAACTCGATGCTGGCGGCGTCGTCCATGGCCCGCTTGGCCTGCGCCAGCCGTTCGGCAGGATCACCGGAGTCGGAGCCGTCGTCGCCGAAGCAGCCGGCGACGAGCAGCATCAACGCGGCGGCGGGCAGGGCGTGTGGTCGGCGCACTGGTGTCCCCTCGTCGCTGGGCCGACGCTCATAAGGCCGGCTGCCGCAACCATGCTGCCGGACCGCCGGCCGCAGCCAGCGGTTGGGGAGCCGGCGTACCGGAGCCGTCACGTCGTCCGGTGGTCGGCGGCAGGTCGATCGGTGCGCCGGTGGCGGCGGCCGCCCGGGCCGGAGCAACCCCGGCCCAGGCGAAGATCAAGGTGTCCTCGCCCCGCAGGAAACGGTGGCAGCGCACGCCGCCGGTCGCGCGTCCCTTGCCGGGATAGTCCTGAACCGGTGTGACCTTGACCGACCCCGACTCGGTGCCCGGCAACGCGCTGCGCGAACCCGAGACGGTCACGACCACCGCATCGGCCACCGGGTCGAGCGCGCCGAAGAACACCGCCGTGGCGCCGGGGTTCAGGCGTACGCCGGTGATGCCACCGCCGGCGCGCCCCTGCGGGCGCACCCCGCCGGCCGGGAAGTGGAGCAGCTGGGCGTCAGAGGTGACGAACACCAACTCCTCATCGCCGGTGCGCAGCTCGAACGCGCCCACCACCTCGTCACCGTCATCCAACCGGATCACGTCCCACGCATCCTTGTTCGCAGGGTGGTCGGGCGTCACCCGTTTCACCACGCCGCGCGACGTGCCCAGCGCCACCCCCGGCCCCTCGCCCGCGAGTGCCGTCAGGCACAGCACCCGTTCACCGGTGTCGAGCGCGAGGAACTCGCTGACCGGTGCGCCGCCCTGCAGATGGGGTGCGTTCGCGGTCGAGGGCAGCGTGGGCAGGTCGAGCACGCCGAGACGGACCAGCCGGCCGCGCGAGGTCACGACGGCGACCTGACCACGGGCGGTCGCCGCGACCACGGACGTCACCACGTCGTGCTTGGCCCGCGCTCCGGCAACGCCGAGCGGTTCCGGGCCGCCGGTGCGGGCAAGCAGCCCGGCGGACGACAGCAGCACGAAGCACGGTTCGTCGACCACCTCGAGCGGCGTGGCGGACGTGACGGGGGCGCCCGCGGACTCCAGCAGCACCGTGCGCCGGGGGGTTCCGTGCTCCTTGGCGACCGCGGCCAGCTCGTCGGCGACCACCCGTCGCAACCGCGTGTCGTCGTCGAGGATCGAGCTCAGCTCGTCGATGCTCTGCTGCAGCTCCGTGCGCTCCTTGTCCAGCTCCAGCCGGGAGAACCGGGTGAGGCGGCGCAGCGGCATGTCGAGGATGTAGTTGGCCTGGTCCTCGGTGAGATCGAAGACCTGGACGAGACGGGCGCGCGCTTCCTCGGCGTTGTCGCTGCCGCGGATCAGCTGGATCACCTCGTCGATGTCGAGGATCGCGATCAGCAGGCCGTCGACCAGGTGCAAGCGCTCGGCGGCTTTGGTACGGCGGTGTGCGGACCGTCGGCGTACCACCTCGAAGCGGTGTGCGAGGTAGACACCGAGCAGCTGCTTCAGGCCGAGCGTGCGGGGCTGGCCGTCGACCAGCGCCACCGCGTTGATGCCGAACGAGTCCTCCATCGGCGTCAGCTTGTACAGTTGCTCGAGCAGTGCTTCAGGCACGAACCCGTTCTTGACCTCGATCACCAGGCGCAGCCCCTTTGCCCGGTCGGTGAGGTCCTTGATGTCCGCGACGCCGTGCAGCTTCTTGGCCTGCACCAGCGACTTGATCCGCTCGACGACCTTCTCGGGGCCGACACCGTAGGGCAGCTCGGTGACCACGATGCCTTTGCGCCGGGGGGTGACGTTCTCGATTCGTGCGGTGGCGCGCATCCGGAACGAGCCCCGTCCGCTCTGGTAGGCGTCGCGGATGCCGTCGAGGCCGATGATCTTGCCGCCGGTGGGCAGGTCCGGGCCGGGGACGAAGCGCATCACGTCATCGAGGTCGGCCTCAGGGTGCTCGATCAGGTGACGCAGCGCCTGCACGACCTCGATCAGGTTGTGCGGGGCGATGTTGGTGGCCATCCCGACGGCGATGCCGGACGCCCCGTTGACGACCAGGTTGGGGATGGCGGCCGGCAGCACGACCGGCTCCTGCTCGCGGCTGTCGTAGTTGGGCTTGAAGTCGACCGTGTCCTCGTCGATGGAGGTGGTCATCGGCAACGCCGGAGGCGCCATCCGGCACTCGGTGTAGCGCATCGCCGCCGGTGGGTCGTCCGGCGAGCCGAAGTTGCCGTGTCCGTCGACCAGCGGGACCCGGAGCGCGAACGCCTGCACCATGCGGACCAGTGCGTCATAGATGGCACCGTCGCCGTGCGGGTGCAGTCGGCCCATCACCTCACCGACGACGCGCGCACTCTTGACATGACCGCGATCGGGGCGCAGGTTCATCTCCGCCATCGTGTAGAGGATGCGCCGCTGGACCGGCTTCAGGCCGTCGCGGGCGTCGGGAAGAGCCCGGGAGTAGATCACCGAGTAGGCGTACTCGAGGAAGCTGGAGCGCATCTCCTCGCGCACGTCGATGTCGAGGATGTGCTCCTCGAACGGCTCGGGGAGTGGAGCGGATCGGGTGCTTGGCCTTGCCATCGTGGTCTGCACTTCTCCTGACTCAGGTTCGCCCCATTCTCCCCGGCGCCGCCGACCGCGCGACGCAGGCTCGCCCAATCGCCAGCGGGCGATAGCCTCTCAGCCGTGGCGGACCCGACGTACCCGGCGCACTGGGAGGCAGACGTCTTGCTGCTCGACGGCCGGGCCGCACACGTGCGCCCGATCCGGCCGGGTGACGCCGACCAGCTGATCGCGTTCTACGCACGGGTGTCCGCCGAGTCCAAGTATCTGCGGTTCTTCGCGCCGTACCCCACGCTGTCTGACCGCGACGTCGCGTTCTTCACCAACGTCGACCACCTCGATCGGGTGGGCCTGGTCGTGACGTTGGGTGCCAGGGTCATCGCGGTCGGCCGCTACGACGCAATCGGTGCCGGCGCTGCGGCCGAGGGGGACACCGATGGTGACACCGAAGAGGCGCGGGCCGCGGAGGTCGCGTTCCTGGTCGAGGACGCCCATCAAGGCCGCGGGCTGGCCCAACTTCTGCTCGAGCACCTCACCCAGGCCGGTCGTGAGCGTGGGCTCGAGAGGTTCGTCGCCGACGTTCTGCCGGAGAACACCCGGATGATCCAGACGTTCCGCGACGCCGGCTACTCCGTGGCCAGTGGGATCCACGACGGCGTACTGCGCCTGGTGTTCCCGATCGACGCCACCGACACCGCGGTCGGGGTGATGCGCGCCCGTGAGCACCGCGCCGAGTCGCGTTCGATCCAAGGGTTCTTCCAGGCACGCAGTGTCGCGGTCATCGGCGCCAGCCGCCGCCAGGACACCATCGGGCTCGCCCTGGTCCGCAACCTCGTGCTCGGCGGCTACACCGGGCGGGTGTTCGCCGTCAACCCGGCGGCGGAGCCGGTGTCGGGACTCGCGGCGTACCCGTCGGTGCAGGACATCCCCGGCCCGGTCGACCTCGCCGTCGTCGCGGTGCCGGTGGACGCAGTCGAGGACGTCGTACTCGACTGCGCGGCCAAAGGTGTGCACGGCCTGGTGGTGATCTCCAGCGGCTTCGCCGAGACCGGGGAGCCGGGTCGGCGGCGACAGCGCCGCCTGGTCGGACTGGCCCGGTCCTACGGCCTGCGGCTGATCGGCCCGAACTGCCTGGGGCTCATCAACACAGCCTCGGACCAGTCGCTCAACGCCTCGCTCTCACCGCTGATGCCGCCGCGCGGACGGGTGGGGTTCTTCTGCCAGTCCGGAGCGCTCGGCGTCGCGATCCTCGAGACGGTCGATCGGCGAGGGCTGGGCCTGTCGTCGTTCGTCAGCGCCGGCAACCGTGCCGACGTGTCCGGCAACGACCTGCTGCAGTTCTGGGAGGAGGACGAGGACACCGAGGTGGTGCTGCTCTACCTCGAGTCGATCGGCAACCCGCGCAAGTTCAGCCGGGTGGCGCGCCGGGTTGCCCGGCGCAAGCCGATCGTGGCGGTGAAGTCGGGTCGCACCACCCAAGGGGTGCCGGTCGGTCACGCGGTCCGGGCGACGGTCGCGCCGCAGGCCGCCGTGGACGCGATGTTCCGGCAGGCCGGGGTCATCCAGGTCGACACGCTGGGTGAGATGTTCGACGTCGCCCAGCTGCTCGCCCACCAGCCGCTGCCGCGTGGACCGCGTGTCGCCGTGGTCGGCAACTCCGACGCGCTCGGCCTGCTCGCGACCGATGCGGCCGCCGCCGCGGGCCTGGTGGTCCAGGAGCCGGTCGAGCTGGGCGCCGATGCCAGCGCCGAGGACTTCGAGCGAGCACTCGGCCACGCCGTCGACGACCCCGACGTCGACGCGGTGGTCGCGGTGTTCGTCCCGCCGGTCGACGGCACCGGTGAACAGGTCGCCAACGTGCTGGCCGCAGTCGGAGCGCAGTCCGACAAGCCGCTGGTCTCGACGTTCCTCGCCTCCGAAGGTGTGCCCGAGCTGCTCCGGGTCCCCGACGCCGACGGTGCTGCCGGGCGGGGTTCCGTGCCGTCGTATCCGGCTCCCGAGGCCGCTGTGCGCGCCCTGGCCAGGGCAGTCGGGTACGCCGCCTGGTTGCAGCGGCCGGAGGGTGAGGTCGCGGCGTACGGCGAGGTCGACACCGGGACCGCGAGGCGGCTCGTCGAGCGGATGCTCGCCGACCGGCCCGAGGGAGTTCGGCCCGAAGGAGACCGGCCCGAGGGGGTCCAGCTCGATGCCGACCAGGTCGGGCGGCTGCTCGCGGTCTACGGCATCGACCTCTGGCCGCGGATCGCTGTGGACAGCGAGGACCAGGCGGTCGCCGCCGGTGAGCGGCTCGGCTGGAACGTCGTGCTCAAGGCCACCGCCCCGCACCTACGGCAGCGACCAGACCTGTCGCACGTCCGGCGCAGCATCGACGCGGCCGACGGGATGCGGTCCGCCTGGCGGGCGTTGCGCGATCTCATCGACGACCCGGCACTCGCGGGCATGGTCGTGCAGCGGATGGCCGCGCCCGGCATCCCGTTGTCGTTGTCGAGCGTCGAGGACCCGTTGTTCGGCCCGATCCTGTCGTTCGGCATCGCCGGGCCGACGTCTGACCTGCTCGGTGACCGCGCCTACCGCATCCCGCCGCTGTCCGACGCCGACGCGGCCGCGATGGTCC
>JALZMX010000327.1 GCA_030857985.1 Actinomycetota bacterium
CCCCGACTGGGAGCGCAGCGCGGTCGGCTGGCTGTTCGACCTGTGCCCGGCGGACTACCGGGCCCACGAGGTGCTGCGCCGCCATCCGGTCGTGCTGGCCCGCTTCGCCGCCGGCCACGTCGACAGCGCGGTCGAGGCCGCCCGGCAGGGCATCCGCACCGCCCGGGCGGAGCTCTCGGGGCTCGTGCCGGTGGAGGCGGTGGAGGCCGCGCTCGCGGCGTACGACCGCGAGGGTCGGCGGCTGGTGATGATCGGCCGGGAGATCGCCCTCGTCGACGCGGCACTGCGGGGCGAGCGGTACGTACCACGCCTGTGATCCGTTGGAACTGTGGCCGCCGCATCTAGACTCGGGCAGTCAGACCCGGCCGAGAGGAAGCGGAGAACGCGTGAGCCTGCTCGACGACGTGCACGGTCCCGCCGACCTCAAGCGCCTCACCCCCGCGCAGCTGTCGCTGCTGGCGGCAGAGGTGCGTGACGTCATGGTCGACACGGTCTCGCGCACCGGCGGCCACCTTGGCCCGAGCCTCGGTGTCGTCGAGCTGACGATGGCCCTGCACCGGGTCTTCGACTCGCCGCGGGACAAGGTCCTGTGGGACACCGGTCATCAGGCCTACGTCCACAAGCTGCTGACCGGCCGGCGGGCGGCCTTCGAGACGCTGCGCAAGCAGGGTGGCCTGTCGGGCTACCCGAGTCGGGCCGAGTCCGAGCACGACCTGGTCGAGAACAGCCACGCCTCCACCGCACTGTCCTACGCCGACGGGCTCGCCAAGGCCTACCGGCTGCGCGGCGAGCGGCGGCACGTCGTCGCGGTCGTGGGTGACGGCGCGCTCACTGGCGGCATGTGCTGGGAGGCGCTGAACAACATCGCCGCCACGCCCAACCCGATCGTCATCGTCGTCAACGACAACGGCCGGTCCTACTCGCCGACCATCGGTGGGCTCGCCGACCACCTCGCGACGCTGCGGATGACGCAGGGCTACGAGCGGGCGCTCGACACCATCAAGACGACACTGGCCCGCACACCCGTCGTCGGGACGCCGGTCTACACGGCGCTGCACGGTCTCAAGCGCGGGATCAAGGACTTGCTGCAGCCACAGGTGCTGTTCGAGGACCTGGGCCTGAAGTACGTCGGCCCGATCAACGGCCACGACATCGGCGCGATGGAGGCTGCCCTGCGGCGAGCCAAAGCCTTCGGCGGTCCGGTCATCGTGCATGCTGTGACCGTCAAGGGGTTCGGCTACCAGCCGGCGGTGGACGACGAGGCCGACTGCCTGCACAGCGTCGCTCCGGTCACCGACCCGCTCACCGGTAAGCCGATCAATGCCAGCGCCCGCGGGTGGACCGGCGTGTTCGGGCAGGAGCTGCTCGCGATCGGCGCGGAGCGTCCCGACGTGGTCGCCATCACCGCGGCGATGCTCCAGCCGGTCGGGCTGCGGGCGTTCTCCGAGGCCTACCCCGACCGCACCTTCGACGTCGGGATCGCCGAGCAGCACGCCGTGACGAGCGCCGCCGGGCTCGCGATGGGTGGCCTGCACCCCGTCGTCTGCCTCTATGCGACGTTCCTCAACCGGGCCTTCGACCAGACCCTGATGGACGTCGCGTTGCACCGGCAGCCGGTGACGTTCGTGCTCGACCGGGCCGGCGTGACCGGGGAGGACGGCGCCAGCCACAACGGCATGTGGGACCTGTCGCTGCTCCAGCTCGTCCCCGGCATCCGGCTCGCGGCGCCCCGGGACGCCGCGACCCTGCGTGAGGAGTTGCGCGAGGCGCTCGCAGTGGTGGACGGACCGACGGCGGTCCGCTTCCCGAGAGGCGCTGTGGGGCAGGACATCCCAGCCGTCGAGCGGCTGGGGGTCGTGGATGTGCTGCGCCGTTCGCCCGACGACGAGGTGCTGCTCGTCGCGGTCGGCGCCTTCGCGGCGCTGGGGCTCGAGGTGGCCGAGCGCGCCGCCGACCAGGGCATCGGGGTCACCGTCGCCGACCCGCGGTGGGTCACGCCGGTGCCGCCGGAGCTGATCGAGCTGGCCCGCGGCTACCGGCTGGTCTTCACCGTGGAGGACAACGGGCGGGTCGGCGGCGTCGGCGCGCTGCTCAGCCAGGCGCTGCGCGACGCCGACATCGACGTGCCCGCGCGCGACATCGGCATCCCGCAGCGATTC
>JALZMX010000016.1 GCA_030857985.1 Actinomycetota bacterium
CTCACGGTGCCGTCGCCCGGCGCTACGCGCATGCTCGCGCTGCGCTGGTCCAGCGGTGAGGTGAGCAGATCTTGGGGATACTCGGTGAGCCTGCCGGAGATACTTCGAGCTGCTGCATCGCTGTCCACCAGGGCCACGCCGTCGCCGGTCGCGGTGATCTCGCGCCACCCGAGCCGGTCGAGGCTGTTCTCGTCGACGTACTCGAGGTCCTTCCCGACAGTGTCGACCGTGCCGATGGTGCGGAGCTCGCAGCTCAGACGCATGATGCTCAGTCCGGCCTGGCCGGGCAGGAACTGCAGGTCGCTGGAGCGAACCGTGAGCTCCTCACGGGTCCCGTCGAGGGTCAACCGAAGGCCGGGTCGCAGCGCGTTGCACTCCCGTGCCGCATAGTCGGCAGCCTGTTCGGCCGTGACGCCACCGGGACTGTCGGCCTGAGGAAACTGCTGGACCGTGGGGATCTCAGCGGAGTCGACGACCAGGTCCACGTTGACCGCCTGCGGCTCCACGCGCAGCCCGCTGAAGGAGTTGACCGTGAAGTTGCCGAGCGGGTGCGCACTGGCCGACGGCGCCAACGCAGTCATCGTGAACAGCACGAGGGGGAGAAGCAGCAGTGGCCGGGCCACCGCTGCAAGGGGACGGCCACTCATCGAGAGGCCAGCTCCTGGATCGCCGCCTCGGCCCGGGGCACGTGCAGTGGCGAGAACTGGGGGTTGAGCTCAAGCGACCTGCGCAGCGAGGCAAGCGCCGCACTGCGCATGCCCAGAGACTTCTCGATCATGCCGCGGTGATAGGCGAACAGCGCACTCTTCGTGCCCAGGCGTGCGGCCTCGCGGGCGTAGCCCAGCGCGGAACGGTCCTTGCCGTTGACGTGCAGCGCCCAGGCGTAGGCATCGGAGGCGTCGACGCCCTGCTGTTGCTGCCAGCCCGAGCGCGCCGCCCGTAACGCCGCTTCCGGACGTCCGTGGTCGGCGTCGAAGAGAGCGAGCTCGACATCGACGTTCGCTCCGGCGTCCTCGAACAAGGCCTCGGTCGCCCGCACGACTGCCTCTTGGCGGATGGCCGCCTCGTCTCGCCCGAGTGAGCGCAGTAGGTCTGCATAGGCGATCAGGTGGGTCGGTACCGGCTGGCGCCGCACCACCTCGTCGTAGCGCTGCACGGCCGTGGTGATGTCGCCGCGCGCGGCCGCGACCTTCGCCCGACCGGCCAGCAGGAGTGCATAGTCGGGATCCTGCTCGAGACCCTGGGCGTAGTAGGCGTCCGCGGCCTCGAGGTCGCCGGAGTTCCACTCCAGCTCGCCGAGGTAGTAGAGAACAAAGGCAATGTCGGAGGGGCGACTGGCAATCCCGAGGGCTCGCTGCAGCGCGGCCTCTGCTGACCTCAGCTGCCCACGCAGCTCGTAGGCATACGAGGCTCGGGTGAAGGAGGGCACGCCGGGCTGCAGGTCCAGCATCCGCTGCAGCTCTGTGAAGGACTCGCGGTAGCGCCCCAGCTGAATCAGTGCGTCACTGAGGATGCCCTGGTTCGCGGCGCTGTATGGGTTGATCCTCTGGGCGTCTCGCGCATGGCCGAGCGAGACGGCGAACTCGTGCTGGGCGGCGGCCAGCGACGCCAGCCCGGTCAAGGCGGCAGCGTTGCCCGAGGGTTCCAACCGCAAAGAGCGACGCAGCGCTCCGCGCGCCTTCGGATAGTACGTCGGATCGCCGGTCACCGCCGCCTGCTGGACGTAGGCGGTGCCTAGGGACGCCCAGCTGGTGTAGTCGCCCGGCAGCCGACGCAACCGCGTCTGCAGCGTGGAGATCGCTGCTCCGAGGTCTTGTCCGGTCCCTGTCGCGGGGATCCCCGCACTCGCGGTGCGACCGGCCGGGGGTGCGGAGGTGACCGGACCGCCACGGGTGAACACCACACCCAAGCCGAACATCAGGGCCGCCAGGACAACGACGAGGGCGGTTGCGCGTAGCGCGCCCATCCGCCTCATCCGTCGTCTCCTCCGTCTTGTGTTGCCAGTCGTTCGCGAGCGTCCTGCACCGCCGCGCGATACCACTGCGGCTGCTCCGCCAGCGGCTCTGCCTCCGGCCGCTGGGTCTCCTGCTGGCTTTCCTGCGGCTGGGACTCCTGCCGTTCCCGAGCGTCCCGCACCGCCGCGCGGTACCACCGCGGCTGCTCCCGCAGCGGCAGGGTCTCCTGCTGTTGGGTCTCCTGCTGTTGGGTCTCCTGCTGTTGGGTCTCCTGCTGTTGGGTCTCCTGCTGTTCGGTCTCGTCCGGCTCAGCCTGCGCAGCCGGGACCCGGTCGACGAGCCGAGCGAATACGACGACGTTGCCTGTGTACTGGCCGGCTTCTGCGTCGAAGGACCCACCGCAGGTCAGCAGGCTCAGCGTGGAAGGGCCTCGGGTACGGTACACGCGCTCCGAGGGGAACTCCGAGCGCTCGTACAGCGTCACCCGCTGGACCGCGTAGACCATCCGCGCCAGGTCGGCGCGCTCGACCACGATCCGGTCCCCACGCGCCAAGCCGGAAAGCTGATAGAAGACCGCCGGCCCGGTCGGGGAGTCGACGTGACCCACCACCACCGCCGCCCCCTGCTCACCGGGTGCCGGGCCCCCGCTCCACCAGCCGATATCGGCGTAGTCGCTGGGGACCTGCAGGTCGGTGC
>JALZMX010000054.1 GCA_030857985.1 Actinomycetota bacterium
TGCTCAGCGTCGAGGACGCGCACGTGTGGAAGCCCGCTCCTGGTGCTTACGAGTACGCCGGGCGATGCTGCGGGGTCGACGTCGCCGAGATGCTGCTGGTTGCGGCCCACCCGTGGGACATCGACGGCGCGGCGCGGGCGGGGATGCAGACGGCATGGCTCAACCGCAGCGGCGCACCGTATCCGCCGTACTTCACCGCTCCCGATCACACGGTCGCCACGCTGACCGACCTCGCAGCCGAGCTTGCCCGCGCCAGTCATGATCTCCCACCGGGCGACGACGTCGTCAGGCCGTGATCCGCAGCGGCGGCGAGCAGGCGTTGGTCGTAGGCGACGACGAGATCGGCGTCGGTCAGCAAGGCCGATGCCTCGGGAGCCTCGCGATTCGTCTGTGCTGCCCGGTCGGGGAATCCCCGACGTGTCGCAGACGAGTCCTGGGAGGGGTGCGGGGGTCAGGCTGGTTCGCGTTGCAGCCGCGGCATGCAGGTCTCGGCGGTGCCGCCGGCGAAACGGGGCCAGCGAAACGCCGCGGTGTCCCCGTCGTCGACCTGCAGCCGCTCGACCCGCTGCCCGACCACATCGTCCGCATCGCCGAGCGTGACCACCGTCAAGGTGTAGCGCGTCGGCCGCGTGCCGGTGTTCACAATGGCTCCGCTGACCTTCCAGGAACCCCGCCAGGTGCGAGTGCAGGCGAAGTCGGCGAGGTCGGTCGCCGCGGGCTCCAGCTCCGGACCGCCTCTCCGGTCTGCGTCAGGCTCAGCGCCGACCACCGACTTGTCGTCGGTCGGGTCAGGAGCAGTGGTGGGCCGCGCCGGCGCGTCCGGCTGGGCGGCGTCGTCCGACGAACTCCCGCCAGAGCAGGCGGTGACAGACAGGAGTACGACGCACAGGGCGCTCGCCCCTTGTCGTGTCACGCCGCCGCTCACCCGGCCAGTGTCTCAGCGGGTACGGCGTTGCCAGCGCACCACGGTGCCCGACTGGCGTGTCGCCGGCAACCGGATCCCCTGGCCGGCGGAGAGTGCCGCGTCGGCCAGCTCCAACGCCGCCTCGAACGCAGCCGCCCGGGCGCGCAGCTCGGCCACCTCGTCCTGCAGCGCGAGGATGCGGCGCACACCCTCGAGCCCGATCCCCTGCGCGGTCAGCTGTGCGACGTCGCGCAGCTGCTCGATGTCGCGCCAGGAGTACCGGCGGCCACCGCCGCCGGTGCGCCCTGGGCTCACCAGCCCGATCCGGTCGTAGCCACGCAGCGTCTGCGGATGCATGCCGGTCAGCTCCGCAGCGACGCTGATCACGAACACCGGCGCGTCGTCTCGGGAGAGCTCGAAGTTCGCCATCTCACTCACCGGCTCGCGCGAACAGGGCCGCCCTCGGGTCGACGCCGTCGGTGGACGAGCGCAGCGCCTCCAGCGCCTCGCGGGACGCATCAGTGAGCGACTTCGGCACCACGACGTCGACGGTGACCAGCAGGTCGCCCCGGCTCCCGTCGCGGCGGGGGCCACCCCGTCCCTTGACCCGGAAGGTCCGGCCGTTCGGCGTACCAGCGGGCACCCGCAGCGTCACCGGCGCCCCGCCGAGCGTGGGCACGGAGATCTCGGCGCCGAGCGCGGCCTCGTGGAAGCTCACAGGCACCGCCAAGGTCAGGTTGTCCCCGGTGCGGCCGAACAGCGGGTGGGCAGCCACCTGCACCACGACGTACAGGTCACCGGCCGGACCACCGCGTTCGCCCGGCACGCCCTTGCCCTTCAGCCGGATCCGCTGGCCGTCGCGGACACCGGCCGGGATCCGCACCTGCATGGTGCGCGTCGAGGTGCCGCGCCCGGAGCCGTGGCAGGTCGGGCACGGGTCCTCGACCACCAGACCGCGACCGCGACAGTGCCGGCACGGCTCGGTCATCGCGAACGCGCCACCGTCGCTGGTGGTCTGCATGCCGGTGCCATGGCAGTACGCGCAGACGGTGGGAACGGTGCCCGACCGCGCCCCGGTGCCCGAGCAGGACGCGCACGCGGTGTCGCTGGTCATTCGCAACGGCACCGTCACACCGTCGAGCGCATCCCGGAAGGAGATCGACGCCTCGGTCTCCACGTCGGCGCCCCGGCGCGGTTGGGCGGTGGTACGGCGGGTCCCGCCGGAGGTGAAGATGCCACCGAGCAGGTCGCCGAGTCCTCCGCTGCCGCCACCGGCGTTGCCGAACAGGTCACCGAGGTCGAACGTCGTACCGCCGGCCCCTCTCTGCGGTGGCCGGAAACCTCCGGCACCGCCGAACATGCTGCGGGTCTCGTCGTACTCCTTGCGTTTGGCCGGGTCGGAGAGCACCGAGTAGGCCTCGCTGATGCTCTTGAAGCGTTCCTCGGCAGCAGCGTCGCCCGGCTTGGAGTCAGGGTGGTTCGCGCGCGCCAGCTTGCGGTAGGCCTTCTTGATGTCGTCGGCGTCGGCGTCCTTGCCCACGCCAAGGACCTGGTAGAAGTCCTTCTGCAGCCAGTCGGTCGTGCTCACGTGCTCCCCTCCCCTCGGTCAGGCGTCGCGGTGGGATTCGGTGCCTGGGCTCTCCTGGAACGCCGGGTCGGGGGCCGCCTCCGCCTCGGGGTCCAGCCCGAGATCTACCAAGGGGTCGACCAGGGCGTCATCCACCGATGTCGACGTTACGGGCTCAACCGGCTCGGCGACCGCGACCCGCGCCGGGCGCAGCACCCGTTCCCCGATCCGGTATCCCGCCTGCAGCACCGCCGAGCAGGTCGGGCCGTCGACCTCGTCGGAATGAGCGTGCATCAGCGCCTCGTGCACCCGCGGGTCGAACGCTTCGCCCGCTTCGCCGAAGCGCACCAGCCCCAGGGCAGCGACTGCCCGCTCGAACGAGTCGGCCACCGCTTTGAAGCCGCCCTCGAGCTCGCCATGGTCGCGGGCGCGGCCGATGTCATCGAGAACCGGCAACAGTGCCGCGAGTACGCCGCCGACTGCGCCCTCGCGGGCGACGGCCCGGTCACGGTCGACTCGGCGCTTGTAGTTGACGTACTCGGCCTGCAGGCGCTGCAGGTCGAGGGTCCGCTCGGCGAGAGCCGTCTCGAGCTCGGCCATCCGAGCGGCGTCCACCGCGCCGGCTGCCGGCGCGGGAGGAACCGTTAGGTCAAGACCGCCGGGCGATGCGGTGTCCTGAGGCTCCCGGACGGCCCCGGTCTCGGGATCGATGCGCCGGCGGTCTCGGATCACCGGCCCGGCGCGCTCCTGCTCCTCGTCGTGGGCGTGCTCGGGGGTCACTTGGGCTGCCCTTCGGCGCCGCCCTCGGCGCCGCTCTCGGTGCCGCCCTCGTCGACGATCTCGGCGTCGACCACGTCACCCTCCCCGCTGTCGGCGTCCGCCGCATCGGCAGCGCCGGGAGCACCGGCTGCACCCGTCTCGGCGGTGGCCTGGGCGTTGGCGTACATCGCCGCGCCCATCTTCTGGCTCGACTCGGCCAGCTTGGCGGCGGCTGCCTTGATCGACTCGGTGTCGTCGTCCTCGAGCGCCTTCTTCAGGTCCGCGACGTCGGTCTCGACCTCGCCCTTGACGTCGTCGGGGATCTTGTCGGCGTTCTCGGCCAGGAACTTCTCGGACGTGTAGACCGCACTCTCGGCCTGATTGCGGATCTCCACCGCATCCTTGCGCTGGCGGTCCTCCTCGGCGTACTGCTCGGCGTCGTGGATCATCTTGTCGATGTCGTCCTTGGACAGGGCCGAACCACCGGTGATCGTCATCGACTGCTCCTTCCCGGTGCCGCGGTCCTTGGCGGACACGTGCACGATGCCGTTGGCGTCGATGTCGAACGTGACCTCGATCTGCGGGACGTTGCGCGGAGCCGGCGGCAGCCCGGTCAGCTCGAAGTTGCCGAGCAGCTGGTTGACCGACGCCATCTCGCGTTCGCCCTGGTAGACCTGAATCATCACCGACGGCTGGTTGTCCTCGGCCGTGGTGAAGACCTCCGACCGCTTGGTCGGGATCGTTGTGTTGCGCTCGATCAGCCTGGTCATCACGCCGCCCTTGGTCTCGATCCCCAACGACAGCGGAGTGACGTCGAGCAGCAGGACGTCCTTGACCTCGCCCTTGAGCACGCCGCTCTGCAGGGCGGCGCCGACGGCCACCACCTCGTCGGGGTTGACGCCCTTGTTGGGCTCCTTGCCCCCGGTGAGCTCACGGACCACCTCGGCCACAGCAGGCATCCGGGTCGAGCCACCCACGAGGATCACGTGGTCGATCGTGTCGACGTTGACCCTGGCGTCCTTGATCACCTGCCGGAACGGCGACTTGGTGCGGTCGAGCAGGTCGGAGGTCATCCGCTGGAACTCCGAGCGGGTGAGCTTCTCCTCGAAGTGCAGCGGCCCCTCGGCTCCGGCCGTGATGTAGGGCAGGTGGATCGTGGTCTCCGACGTACCCGACAACTCGATCTTGGCCTTCTCGGCCGCCTCGCGCAGGCGCTGCCCGGCGATCTTGTCCTTGGACAGGTCCACCCCGTGGGCATCCTTGAACTTCTTCACCATCCAGTCGACGATGCGCGAGTCCCAGTCGTCGCCGCCGAGGTGGTTGTCACCGCTGGTGGCCTTGACCTCGACCACACCCTCGCCGATCTCGAGCAGGGACACGTCGAACGTGCCGCCGCCGAGGTCGAAGACCAGGATCGTCTGGTCGTTGGCCTTGTCGAGCCCGTATGCCAGCGCGGCGGCCGTCGGCTCGTTGACGATGCGCTGGACGTTGAGACCGGCGATCTCGCCCGCCTCCTTGGTCGCCTGGCGCTGGGAGTCGGAGAAGTACGCCGGCACGGTGATGACCGCGTCGGTCACGTTCTCACCGAGGTAGGCCTCGGCGTCGCGCTTGAGCTTCTGCAGTACGAACGCCGAGATCTGCTGCGGCGTGAACTCCTTGCCGTCGAGCTGGCGCGTCCAGTCGGTGCCCATCTCACGCTTGACCGAGCGGATCGTGCGGTCGACGTTGGTCACCGCCTGGCGCTTGGCCACCTCGCCGACGAGCACCTCGCCGTTCTTGGCGAAGGCGACGACCGAGGGGGTGGTGCGGGCACCCTCGGCGTTGGAGATGACGGTGGGCTCCCCACCTTCGAGTACGGCGACGACCGAGTTGGTCGTGCCGAGGTCGATACCGACTGCGCGAGCCATCTGTGTACCTCCGTTAGTTGAGTGCTGCTGGCGCAAGTTTAGGTGCCGTTGGGGACAGAGCCAAATCGGGTTGAGCCGAAGGCGCTCAAGGTAGGACACCGGTCGGGGGCCCCGTTGGGTCCGGCCGGGTAAGTAGAGTGGCCTGGGCGGGGAGCGCGAACGGGATCGACGTGCAGGGTCTCGTCCGCGACTTCGCCGGCACCCGGGTGCTGCACGAGGTGTCGTTCGCCGTGCGGCCGGGCCGGATGACCGGCTTCGTCGGCGCCAACGGGGCCGGCAAGACGACCACCATGCGCATCATGATGGGTGTCCTGGCCCCAACCGCCGGTGCGGTGCGGTGGGACGGGAGCCCCGTGACCGCGGAGCAGCGACGCTCCTTCGGTTACCTGCCGGAGGAGCGCGGGCTCTACCCGAAGATGCGGGTGGCCGAGCAGCTGCGCTACTTCGCGCGACTGCACGGTGCCGACACAGCCAAGGCGAGGCACCGCACCGACGTGCTGCTGGAACGGCTCGAGCTCGGCGGACACAGCGCTGACATCTTGGAGACCCTGTCGCTGGGCAATCAGCAGCGGGTACAGATCGCCGCCGCGCTCATCCACGAACCCGCCGCGCTGGTGCTCGACGAGCCGTTCGGCGGTCTCGACCCGCTGGCGGTCGACGTCATGGCCGACCTGCTACGGGAGCAGATCGGCGTCGGGGTGCCGGTGCTGTTCTCCAGCCATCAGCTCGAGCTGGTCGAGCGGCTCTGCGACGACCTCGTCATCATCTCCGAGGGACGCGTTGTCGTCGCCGGCTCGGCCGACGAGCTGCGCCGTGCCGAGAGCGGTGACGCATACGCGCTGCACGTCGCGGACCACGACGACCTCGGCTGGGTGGGCGCGATCGGCGGCGTACGCGTCCTCGGCGTGGAGGCGGCCGGGGAAGAGCAGATCGTGGTGTTCGAGGCCGAGCGTGCGGGTGCCGCGCAGGACGTGCTGCGTGAGGCGCTCTGCCGCGGCCCTGTTCTGGAGCTGAGGCGTCGGACCCCCACCCTTGCCGAGATCTTCCGGGAGACGGTCGGATGAGCTCGTCGACGGCCTGGTGGCGTCTGGTCGCCGCCCGCGAGGTGACCACCCGCGTGCGCGACAAGACCTTCCTGATCAGCACCGCCGTACTGCTGTTGCTCGTGCTCGGCGGGATCGTCGTCGGCACCCTGGTCGGCGGTGGTCCGGCGAGGTACGACGTCGCGGTTACCGAGCCGTCGGGTGCCCGGCTGGCGGCGGTGACCGAGGACCAGCTGCGCGCCCTGCCGGGCGAAGACGACTCGATCGTCGAGGTCACCGAAGTCGACCAGGCGGCAGCAGCGCGGTACGCGGTCGATGCCGAGGAGGTGGACGCCGCGCTGCTGCCGACCGGAGACGGCTTCGAGATCGTCGGTCGCGATGAGGTGCCAGGAGATCTGGCAGCCGCAGCACAGAGCGGGTTGTCGCTGCTGGCGCTGCAGGAAAACGCCCAAGAGGCCGGCACGACCGTCGAAACCCTCACCGCCGGCTCGACGCTGAGCCAGACCACGACCGCAGAAGGGGCGGTGTCAGCAGACGCGGCTGCGGGCATCGCGTTCGTGATGGCGCTGCTATTCTTCGTCACCGCGATCGGCTTCGGCCTCGCGATCGCCCAGAGCGTCGTCGTGGAGAAGGAGAACCGGATCGTCGAGATCCTCGCCGCCACGGTGCCGCTGCGCGCGTTGCTGTGGGGAAAGGTGCTCGGCAACAGCCTGCTTGCGCTGGCTCAGGTGCTCGCGGTTGCGCTTGCTGCCGTGGTGGGGCTTCTCGTCCTCGGTGCTGAAGGTCTGGACATGATCCCCGCCGTCGGTGTGGCCGGGCTGTGGTTCCTCGCCTTCTGCATCGTCGGCTTCCTCGCGCTGGCGAGCCTGTGGTCGGTTGCCGGGTCGCTCGCGACACGCCAAGAGGACCTACAGTCCACCACCCTGCCGGGGCAGATGCTGCTGCTCATCCCCTACCTGATCGCGGTCACCGGCAACGACAGAGCGATCGAGATTTCGTCATTCGTGCCGATCGCCTCGTCCATGACCATGCCGGCCCGCTTGGTCGACGGGGACGTGGCACTGTGGCAGCCGGTTGTGTCCCTGGCCCTCTCCGCCGCGGGAGCGGTGCTGCTGATCCGGCTCGGTGCGCGCTGGTACGAGCGCTCCCTGCTGCAGACCTCGCGCCGCACCACGTACCGCGAGCTGCTGCGCCGCCAGCGCACTGCCTGACTCGCCGAAGCTCCTCACCCCCGGTCTTGCGCGGCGCCTGACCTCGGATGCCCGATTTGGGGGGGTTCGGTGGCCCCATGGGCCGAGTAGTGACGGTCTCGGCTGCGCACCCTGCGAAACTGGGCAGCTGCGACATTCACCTGCTGCTGAACCTTGTCGTTACTGCCCAGTTGTCGAGCCCGCTGCGAGCGACGTACTCGCCGGACGCCAGCGTCTGCGGTCACTGCGCGGGGCTGTTGCGCAACCTCGGCGCGAAGGAGTGGGGCGGTTGCGCAACCTCGGCGCGAAGGGGTGGGTCAGGCGGCAGTGAGGAGCGGGCGGCCGCGCTGCCAGACCGCGGAGACCAAGGGCACGCCCGGGCGGTAGGCCAGGTGCAGGTACGACGGTGCGTCGAGCACCGCGAGATCCGCCTGCGCCCCGACGCCGAGCCACCCGACGTCGTCTCGCTGCAGCGCGACCGCACCACCGGCGGTCGAGGACCACAGCGCCTCGGCCGGGGTCATCGCCATCTCCCGCACCGCAAGCGCCAGGCAGAACGGCATCGACGACGTGTAGCACGAGCCCGGGTTGCAGTCGGTGGCCAGGGCCACCGTCACCCCGGCCGCGAGCAGCCGCCGCGCGTCGGCGTACGGCGACCCGGTCGAGAACTCCACTCCCGGCAGCAGTGTCGCCACCGTGGCGGAGTCGGCCAGCGCAGACACATCGACGTCGCTCAGATACGTGCAGTGATCCGCGGAGGCCGCGCCGAGCTCGCAGGCCAGCTGCACCCCGGGGCCGGGACCGAGCTGGTTCGCGTGCACCCGCGGCACCAGTCCATGCGCGGCCCCGGCGATGAGCACCGCCCGGGCCTGTTCGGCGTCGAAGGCCCCCCGTTCGCAGAAGACGTCGACCCAGCGGGCGTGCGCCGCGCAGGCGGCTAACATCGCCCCGGTGACAAGGTCGACGTACGCCGCTGGATCTCCCGCGAACTCGTCCGGCACCACGTGGGCGCCGAGATAGGTCGTCTCGGCCGAGAACAGCCGTGCCACCGCCAGCGAACGCGCCTCGTCGACCACGGTCAGCCCATAGCCGCTCTTGATCTCCACCGTCGTGGTGCCCTGCCGCGCCATCTCGGCGACGTGGCGTGCCACCGAGGCGGTGAGCTGCTCGTCGCTGGCCGCGCGGGTGGCGGCGACCGTGGTCCGGATGCCACCGGCCCGGTAGGACCGGCCCTCCATCCGGGCCACGAACTCCGCGCTCCGGTCACCGGCGAAGACAAGATGGCTGTGTGAGTCGACGAAGCCGGGGATCACCGCCCGTCCCCCGGCCGAGACGCGCACGTCGGCCGGCGGCGCCTGCTCCCGGCGTCCAACCCAGGCCACCCGGCCGCCCTCGACCACCAGCGCAGCCCCGGTGCAGAGCCCGAGCGGTGACCCGTCGCCCAGTGCCGGGTCGCAGGTCACCAACTCGCCGATGTCGTCCAGCAGCGTCGTGGTCACCCGCCCTCCCACAGGCGTCCGACGACCCGGCCCAGGTCCGCGCCTACATCCGCCGACTGCACCGGCCGTCCGCCGATGAGCACCGGCGTGACGTCGGCAGCGGTGGCGGCGAACACCGCCAGCTCCAGCCCGCCGCCGGCACCGGCCGTTCGTGCCGAGGTGTCGTCGATCGTCACCAGGTCGGCGATCGCACCCGGCGCGATCACGCCGGCGTCGGGGAAGCCCAGTGAGGCGTGCCCCTCCCTCGTCGCGGCCAGCATCAACTCCTCGGCGCGGAAGTGTCCACGTCGCTGGGTGGCCAGCCGCTCGTGCAGCTCCACCCCGCGCATCTCCTCGAGCGGGTCGATCACCGCATGGCTGTCCGACCCCATCGTCAGCGCGGACCCCGCCGCTCGCAGCGCCGACGATGGACCGCTGCCGTCGCCGAGATCGCGCTCGGTGGTGGGGCAGAGACACACGCGGGTGCCCGTGCTGCCGAGCAGCTCGACGTCGTCGTCGCCGAGATGGGTCGCGTGCACCGCCGACGTACCCGGGCCGAGCACGCCGGCCGCACCCAACACCGCGGTGGGAGTGGCGCCGTACGCCGCGAGGCAGGCGTCGTTCTCCGCGACCTGTTCGGACAGGTGCACGTGCAGTGGTACGTCGCGCCCGGCGGCCCACTGTGCGACCGTGCCGAGCTGCTCCCGCGGCACCGCACGCACCGAGTGCAGCGCGGCACCGACGACCACATCGGGAGTATCGACGTAGCGCTCAAGCAGGTCCTCGACCCGCTCGGACCACCGGACTGCATCATCGTCGCCGAAGCGCTGCTGCACCCCTGCCAACGGAGCGCCGATCCCGCCGGTGAGATAGCAGGCGTCGAGCAGCGCGATCCGGATGCCCGCGTCCTGAGCGGCGGCGACCAGCGCCTCCCCCATCGCGTTGGGGTCGTCGTACGGCATGCCTTGCTCGCCGTGGTGCAGGTAGTGGAACTCCCCCACGCAGGTGATGCCGGCCAGCGCCATCTCCGCGTACGTCGCCCGCGCCAGCGCGTGGCAGCTGTCGGGGTCGAGCCGAGCGGCCACGGCGTACATCTGCTCGCGCCAGCTCCAGAACGAGCCCCGGCCGCCAGGATCCGCCGCCTGGGTACGGCCACGAAGCGCCCGGTGGAACGCGTGGCTGTGACAGTTGGCGAAGCCCGGGATGGCCAGTCCGGACAGCCGCCGGGCCCCCTTCGGCGGCGCCGGCACCCCCGCCTCCACCTCGCTGAACCGGTCGGCGTCGACACGCAGCAGCACGCGCTCCGCCACGGCGCCGCCACCGAGCCAGGCGCGCTGGCACCAGTACAGGGTCACGCCGCACCGCTCGCGCCGAGGTGGGTGACCACCGAGGTCAGAGCCGCGACACCGGCCAGGCAGTCGTCGAGCTCGGCGTGTTCGTACGGCGAGTGCGAGACGCCGGTGGGATTGCGCACGAACAGCATCGCGCTCTCGACACCGGCCGCGGCCAGCACCCCGGCGTCGTGCCCGGCCCCGGTCGACAGCACCGGTACACCGCCGAGGGTCGCGGTGAGACGGTCGCGCAGCCCCTCCTCGAAGACCACCGCACCGGTCTCTGACTCCGCGCTCACCTCGACTGCGGTGCCGTCGCGGGCAGCCCTGTCGACGGCCCGCCGCGCCACCACGTCGACGAGCTCGCTCAGCACGCTCGGGTCCGCGGCGCGCGCGTCCAGCCAGGCCAGCACCCGCGACGGGATCGCGTTGGTGGCGTTCGGCCTGACCTCGACCCGCCCGAACGTGGCCCGGGCACCGGCGAGCCGGGCCTGCTTGTTGGCAGCGAGCGCGGTCATCGCGTAGGTCAGCATCGGGTCACGACGGTCCTCCATCAGGGCTGTGCCCGCGTGGTTGGCCTGCCCCGTGAAGTCGAACCGCCACCGTCCGTGCGGCCAGATCGCGCTCGCCACCCCGACCGGCTCGCCGTGGTCCACCAGGGCACGGCCCTGCTCGACGTGCAGCTCGACGAAGGTGCCGATGCGGGCGAGCATCGCGTCGTCGCGCCCGAGGTACGCCGGGTCGCGTCCGGCTCCGGCCAGCACCTCCGCCAGCGTCTGCCCCTCGCGGTCGCGCAGGCCCCGGGCGGTGTCGGGGTCCAACGAGCCGGTGAGCAGCCGAGAGCCGGTGCAGGCGATGCCGAAGCGAGCGCCTTCCTCGTCGGCGAAGCTGGTGACGGCGAGCGGCCGGGTCGGCGTGATCCCGGCGGCCCGGAGCGCGTCCACCGTGGCGTAGGCCGACACCACCCCGAGCGGCCCGTCGTAGGCACCGCCGTCCGGGACGGAGTCCAGGTGCGAGCCGAGGACCAGCGCGTCGCCGGCGTCGGCATCACCCCACCAGGCCCACTGGTTGCCGTTGCGGTCGGTCTCCACGTCCATGCCGCGCGACTGCGCCTGCGCCTCGAACCACTCACGGCACTGGCGATCGGCGTCGTCCCAGGCGAAGCGCCGGTATCCACCGGTTCGGCCGTCGCGGCCGACCGGCAGCAGCTCCTGCCACATCTGCTGGAATATCGGCGCAGCGCTCAGGTCGCCCACTAGGCCATCATCGCCTGGGCCATGATCGGCTGATGGAGTTCGCCGAGGTGGTACGCCGACGCCGCATGGTCCGCAACTACACCGACGAGCCGGTCGACCCGGCCGTCGTACGCCGTCTGCTCGAGCACGCGATCCGTGCACCGAGTGCCGGCTTCAGCCAGGGCTGGGCCTTCCTGCTCCTCGACACGACATCGGATGTGGCGCGCTTCTGGGCGGTGACCAGCCCGGAGCCCGCCGGGTCGTCCCGCTGGCTGGAGGGGATGCGCCGCGCGCCGGTCGTCATCGTGGCGCTGTCGTGCCGGCGCGCCTACCTCGAGCGGTACGCCGAGCCGGACAAGGGGTGGACCGACCGGGACGAGGCGCGTTGGCCGGTGCCGTACTGGCATGTCGA
The DNA here is from genome assembly GCA_030857985.1 of Actinomycetota bacterium. Lineage (GTDB taxonomy): Bacteria > Actinomycetota > Actinomycetes > Propionibacteriales > Nocardioidaceae > JALZMX01. Next base: position 11,827 of record JALZMX010000054.1, read on the forward strand.
CACCGGCATGGCGGCTCTGCTGATGCTGCTGAGCGCGGTGGACGAGGGCCTCGCGGCCTGCTTCTTCGGCATCCCGCCCGAGCGCATCACGGCGTTTCGAGAGGAGTTCGGCGTACCCGACGACCACACGCCGGTCGGCGCCATCACGGTAGGTCACGGCGCACCCGACCGACGCTCGCCGTCGCTGCGCCGGGGACGGCGCGGCATCGGCGAGGTGGTCCACCGGAGCCACTGGTAGCGCCCCCGAGCTCGGCGGTCTCACAGCAAGCCGTTCTCCTCCAGCCAGTCCGCCGCCACGTCGTCGGGGTTCTCCTTGTCCACGTCGACCCGGCGGTTGAGCTCGGTCAGACCTTCCGTGGTCAGCGCGGCCGAGACGTCGTTGAGGGTCTGCTCGACGGTGTCGGTGACCTTGTCACTGTTGATCACCGGCACCACCTGCTGGGCGCTGAACAGGTTCTCCGGGTCCTCCAGCACGACGAAGCCGTTCTCCTCGATCGCCGGGTTCGTGGTGAAGATGTTGGCGACGTCGACATCGCCGTCCTGCAGCCCCGTGACCGACAGGGTGCCGGTGTCCAGCTCGCGGAAGTCCGAGAACTCGATGCCGTAGACCCGCTCGAGCCCCGGCACCCCCTGGACCCGCTCCTGGAACTCCGGCGGCCCACCGAGCACGAGCTGGTCGTCGACCGCCGCGAGGTCCTCGGTGGAGGACAGATCGAACTCCGCGGCGGTCTCCTCGGTCACCACGAGGGCGTCCTTGTCCTCGGCTTCCGCCGGCTCCAGCGCGGTGAGGCCTTCGGGCAGCGCGTCCTGGAGCGCGGCGTAGACCTCGTCACTGGACGAGACGGTCGCCTCCTCGTCGAGGTAGACGAGCAGTGCACCGGTGTACTCAGGCACCAGGTCGAGCTCGCCCTCCTCCAGGGCCGGAAGATAGCGCTCCCTCGTTCCGACGTTGAGGTCGGTCTCGGTCTGCACACCGGCGCCGTCGAGCGCCTGGGCGTAGATCTCGGCGAGCACGATGTTCTCGGTGAAGTTGGCCGAGCCGACCCGGACGGTGCCCGAGGCCGCCGGATCGCCGCCGTCCTCGTCGAGGGGGTCGCCGCCGCAGCCGGCGAGCACAGTTGCGGCCACCGCGGCGAGCAGGGGCAGCAGGATGCGGTTTCGCATGTCGGTTGTCCTCCAGTAGTAAGCGGTCGATGACTCAGGCCACGGCTTCTGCCGTGGGTCTGCGCTCGGTTTGGGAGAAGCGCCTGGAAACTCCGGGCGAGACGGCAACGCGTCCCGCCAGCCAGAACACGATGTCGAGCACGATTGCCAGGGCTGCCACCAGCACCGCTCCGGCGAGCATCTCGCCGTAGTCCTGGCTGCTCAGACCGTCGACGACGTAGCGGCCGAAGCCGCCGAACGCGACGTAGGCGGCGATGGTCGCCGTCGACACGATCTGCAGCGTGGCGCTGCGCACTCCGGACAGGATCACCGGCAGCGCGACCGGCGTCTCGACCCGCAGCAGCATGTCGACCTCGGTCATCCCCATCCCACGTGCCGCGATCACGGTCGCGTCGTCGACGCCCTGGATCCCGGCGTAGGTGGCGGTGAGGATCGGCGGAATGCCCAGGATCACCAGCGCCACGAGGACCGGCGTGATGTTGAGCCCGACCAGCAGCACGACCAGGATGAGCAGCCCGAAGGTGGGGAACGAACGGGCGGCGTTTCCCAGGTTGATCGCCAGGAACGCCCCGCGGCCGGTGTGCCCGATCAGCATGCCGGTGGGCAGCGCGATCAGCGCCGCGATCGACAGCGCGATCCCGGTGTAGTAGACGTGCTCGACCAGCCGGACCGGGATTCCGTCGGACCCACTCCAGTTCGTCGAGTCGGCGAAGAACGCAGCCAGCTCTGCCCAGAGACTCACGCGAACCTCCCCACCCTCGCCCACGGGGTGAGCCAACGCTGCGCCAGCACCAAGAGGGTGTCGGCGAGCAGGGCCAGCAGCACCGAGAGCACCATGCCGACGATCAGCGGGGTGAGGAAGCTGCGGCTGAATCCGATGGTGAAGAGGTCACCGAGGCCACCTACCCCGATGATCGCACCGACGCTGACCATGCTGATGTTGGCCACGGTGGCGACCCGGAGACCGGAGACGATCAGCGGTACGGCGATCGGAAGCTCGACCTGCAGCAGCTGTCTCCACCGCGGGAATCCCATCGAGACCGCCGACTGCCGGACCTCGTCCGACGTAGCTCGCAAACCGTCCACGACGTTGCGGATGAGCAGCGCCAGCGTGTAGATCGTCAGCGCGGCGATGACATTGACCGGATCGAGGATGCCCGTGCCCAGGATCGCCGGGAACGCCACGAACAGGGCGAGGGACGGGATGGAGTAGGCCACGCTGCTGGCCACCAGCAGCGGCGGGTAGACCTTCGGGTAGCGGAACGCGGCGAAGCCAATCGGCAGTGCCAACGCCAGCCCGATCAGGATCGGCAGCACCGACAGCATGACGTGGACCTGGAGCAGCGACCAGATCAGGTCAAGGTTGGAGAAGACCCACGTCCAGCTCATCCCCGAGCCGCCGTGCTTTTGCCCGCCTCGGAGAGGTGCTCGGCGATCTCGGTGTGGCTGACGACGCCGACGTAGTAGCCCTCGTCGTCCACACAGACGGCCTCCTCACTCGGCGAGACCAGGGCCCCGTCCAGCGCCGCCCGCAGTGACTGCGAGCTGGTGAACGTCGTACCCCCCAGCGGGATGACCCCGTTGACCCGGCCATCGGCCGGCCGCCAGCCGGTGGGCCGGCGCTCGTCGTCGAGGACGAGGGCGAAGGGGTGCCCGTTGGCTGCCCGGCGTACCTCGTCGGGGGACGCGCCCTCGCCGACGGTCGGACGTTCACGCAGCGGCAGGCCGGTCGCGGGCAGGAAGCTCAGCTTGCGGTAGCCGCGGTCGCGCCCGATGAAGCTCTCCACGAACTCGTCGACCGGATGCGCCAACAGCTCCGACGGTGCAGCGAACTGCGCCAGCTGGCCACCACCGCGCATCACCGCGATCCGGTCTCCCAGCTTGATCGCCTCGTCGATGTCGTGGGTGACGAAGACGATCGTCTTGCCGAGCTCGTGCTGCAGCCGGAGGAACTCGTCCTGCAGGCTCTCGCGGACGATGGGGTCCACGGCGCTGAACGGCTCGTCCATCAACATCACCGGCGGGTCTGCTGCGAGGGCCCGGGCGACACCGACCCGCTGCTGTTGGCCTCCAGACAGCTGAGCTGGGTATCGCGTGGCCATCGACTCGGGCAGGCCGACCCGCTCGAGCAACTCCATCGCCCGATCACGAGCCTTTCTCTTGTCCCAGCCCAGCAAATAAGGGACGGTCGCGATGTTGCCGAGGACCGTGCGGTGCGGGAACAACCCGGACTGCTGGATGACGTAGCCGATGCCGCGGCGCAGCTGCACCGGGTCGGTCCCGGCGACGTCCTCGCCGTCGACCAGGATCCGCCCGGAGGTGGCCTCGATGGTGCGGTTGATCATCCGCAACGACGTGGTCTTGCCGCAGCCGGAGGGACCGACGAACACGGTGATCTCACCGCTCGGTGCGACCACGCTGAGGTCTTCGACGGCGACCGCGCCGTCGGGATAACGCTTGGTGACGCTCTCGAACTCGATCACGGCCGTCCTTCCGGCGCGAGCAGGAACGAGCACACCATAGCCGGTGCGCGACCCGGAATCCCTTATGCAACTTCAAATTGTAACGTTTTCGGCCACGGCCCCGGTCCCCGCGACCACCCGCTGGAGGCTGCGCGCTTTCCTTGCTGACCCAGATCTCGGGTCACCGACCCGGATCCTGCATCACACTTTCTGTGACCCACCCTCGCCGGCCGCCCGGGAGCAAAGGGCAGGTGACTCGCCCATCGGGATGCGGACACCACGCTCGCGGGCGACCTCCGCGGCCTCGTCGTAGCCTGCGTCGACATGGCGGATGACCCCGGTCCCGGGGTCGTTGGTCAGCACCCGCTCGGCCTTGCGCCCGGCCAGCTCGGTGCCGTCGACCACGCACACCTGTCCGGCATGGATCGAGCGGCCGATCCCGACGCCGCCACCGTGGTGGATCGAGACCCAGGTGGCGCCCGACGCGACGTTGACCATCGCGTTGAGCAGCGGCCAGTCCGCGATCGCGTCCGAGCCGTCGAGCATGGCCTCGGTCTCACGGTACGGCGACGCGACGGATCCGCTGTCGAGATGGTCCCGTCCGATCACCAGCGGAGCCGCCAGCTCCCCGGCGCGCACCATGTCGTTGAAGCGCATCCCCGCCTGGTGCCGTTCGCCGTACCCCAGCCAGCAGATCCGGGCCGGTAGCCCCTGGAACCGCACCCGCTCACCGGCCTTGCGGATCCACCGGTGCAGCGGCTCGTCGTCGGGGAAGAGCTCGAGCACCGCCCGATCGGTAGCCGCGATGTCGGCCGGGTCGCCCGACAGCGCAGCCCAGCGAAACGGTCCCTTGCCCTCGCAGAACAGCGGCCGGATGTACGCCGGCACGAAACCGGGGTAGTCGAACGCCCGGCCGTAGCCGGCCAGCCTGGCCTCGGCTCGCAGCGAGTTGCCGTAGTCGAACACCTCGGCGCCCGCGTCGGCGAAGCCCACCATCGCCTCGCAGTGTCGCGCCATCGACTCCCGGGCGCGTTCGGTGAGACCGGCCGGGTCCTTGTCCCGCTCGTGCGCCCAGTCGTCGAACTCCACCCCGACGGGCAGGTACATCAACGGGTCGTGCGCCGAGGTCTGGTCGGTGACGATGTCGATCGGCGCCGACCGGGCGAGCAGCGCCGGTAGCATCGCGGCCGCGTTGCCCAGTACGCCGATCGACAGCGGGCGTCGGGTGTCGCGCGCCTCGACCGCCAGCTCCAGGGCGTGGTCCAGTGACTCGGCGCGCACGTCGAGGTAGCGGTGCTCGATCCGGCGGGCGATCCGCGAGCCGTCGCACTCGATGCAGATGCAGACACCGTCGTTCATCGTCACCGCGAGGGGCTGCGCGCCGCCCATGCCGCCGAGTCCTGCTGTCAGCGTGATGGTGCCGGCCAGCGACCTCCCGCTGAACCGTTTGGCCGCGACAGCCGCGAACGTCTCGTAGGTGCCCTGCAGGATGCCTTGGGTGCCGATGTAGATCCAGGAGCCGGCCGTCATCTGGCCGTACATCGTCAGCCCGAGCGCCTCGAGCCGGCGGAACTCCTCCCAGGTGGCCCAGTCGCCGACCAGGTTGGAGTTGGCGATCAGTACTCGCGGAGCCCACTCATGGGTCTGCAGCACGCCGACCGGCCGGCCGGACTGCACGAGCATGGTCTCGTCGTCACCCAGGGTCTGCAGCGTGCGGACCATCGCGTCGTACGAGCGCCAGTCGCGGGCGGCCTTGCCCGAGCCGCCGTACACGACCAGCTGCTCGGGATGCTCGGCCACCTCGGGGTCGAGGTTGTTCATCAGCATCCGCATCGGCGCCTCGGTCTGCCAGCTGCCCGCTGTCAGCGTGGTGCCGCGTGGGCTGCGAATCGTGCGGCTCATGCCCTCTCCTTCCGGTTCGTCTGCGCTGGCTGGGTGTTCCTACGGAGGCTGACCGCAGACGAATCACTGGAGTGGGCCGGTGACGTGCTCGGCGGCGGTGGTCAGGGCTCCGGAACGCACCAGCTCCACGGTCGCCGCGATCTCCGGCGCCAGGTGCCGGTCGGGTCCGGGCCCGGCCACGTGTTCGCGCAGGGCAGTTAGTACGGCGGCCGTGGCGGGCGCCGGCTGCAGCGGTGCCCGCAGCTCCGTGCCCCGGGCCGCGGTCAGGATCTCCACCGCGAGGACCCGGGTCAGCCCCTCCAGCGCGCGGCGCAGCTTGCGGCCGGCCGACCACCCCATCGAGACGTGGTCCTCCTGCATCGCGCTCGACGGGATCGAGTCGACGCTGGCCGGCACCGCCAGCCGCTTCAGCTCCGAGACGATCGCGGCCTGGGTGTACTGCCCGATCATGAGTCCGGAGTCGACGCCGGGGTCGTCGGCCAGGAACGCCGGGAGCCCCTGGTTGCGGGCCACGTCGAGGAACCGGTCGGTTCGCCGCTCGGACATGCTGGCCAGGTCGGCGGCCGGGATCGCGAGGAAGTCGAGCGCGTAGCCCAGCGGCGCACCGTGGAAGTTGCCGTTGGACTCCACCCGGCCGTCGTCGAGCACCACCGGGTTGTCGATCACCGAGGCCAGCTCACGACCTGCTACCAGGACCGCGTGCGCGAGGGTGTCGCGGGCGGCGCCGTGCACCTGTGGGGCACACCGCAGCGAGTAGGCGTCCTGGACCACGGTGCAGTCGGGACCGCGGTGGCTCTGCACGATCGGCGAACCCTCCAGGAGCCGCCGCAGGTTTGCAGCCGAGGCGGCCTGGCCGGGGTGCGGACGCATCCGCTGCAGGTCGTCGGCATAGACGCGGTCGGTGCCGAGCAGTCCCTCGACACTCATCGCCGCCGCGATGTCCGCCACCTTCAGCAGCGCGGTGAGATCGGCGGCGGCGAGCACCAGCATCGCCAGCATCCCGTCGGTGCCGTTGATCAGCGCGAGCCCCTCCTTGGCGGCCAGCTCGATCGGGGTGACGCCGATGCCGGCGAGCGCCTCGGCGGCCGGTCGACGTACCCCGTCCACGTCGCGCACCTCGCCCTCACCCATCAACGCCAGCGCGCAGGCGGCCAGCGGCGCCAGGTCACCCGAGCAGCCCAGGCTGCCGAACTCGGGCACGACCGGCGTCACCCCCTGCGCGAGCAACGCGGTCATCGCCTGCGCCGTCTCCACCCGCACGCCGGTGTGGCCGGTGGCCAGCGTGGACAGTCGCAGCAACATCAGCGCCCGCACCACCTCGCGCTCGACCTCCGGGCCGGACCCGGCCGCGTGCGAGCGGATCAGCGACCGCTGCAGCCGGGCGCGCAGGTCAGCCGGGATGTGTCGCGTCGCGAGCGCGCCGAATCCGGTGGAGACGCCGTACGTCGGAGTGGGTGCCGCCGCCAGTGCCTCCACGGCGCCGCGGGCCCGGGTGATCGCGGCCACCGCCTCGTCGGACAGCTCGACCGGCGCGCCGTACCTCGCGACCGCCACCACCTCGCCGGCCGTCAACGGTCCCCGGCCGACCCTGACCGGACCTGGTGCCATCGGTCAGACCTCCTCGACGGTCGCGAGCCACTCGGAGGAGCCCTGCATGCACATCACCGTAGTCAGTTCGCCAGAACGGGGTAAGGGACGCCGGTGGCGAACCAGACCAGCAGGCTGTCCGCAGACGAGATCTTCGACCGCGTCGAGGCCGGTGGGGAGGAAGAGCTCGACCGGCGGGTGCTCAACCTCGCGTTGTCCGCGGTGTCCGCCGGGCTGGCGATGGGGCTGTCCGGCCTCGGCGTGGCAACCCTCCTGCACATCCTCGGCGACGACCGGGTCGGCCAGACGGTCGCCTACCTCGCCTACCCGCTCGGCTTCCTCATCGTCATCATCGGGCGGATGCAGCTGTTCACCGAGAACACGCTGTTCCCAGTGACCCTCGTCCTCCACCAACGCCGCCTGCTCGCCGTCACCGCCCGGCTCTGGGCCGTGGTGCTCACCGGCAATGTCATCGGCACCTTGCTGTTCGCACTGCTCGCGATGCGCACGTCCGCGCTGACACCTGGGATGGCCGAGGAGCTGACGAAACTCGGCGTCGACGCCGGGAGCAGGGGCTTTTCGACGGTGTTCTGGACGGCGGTCGTCGCGGGCTGGCTCATCGCACTCGTCGCTTGGCTGGTGACGGCCAGCACCGACACCGTCGGCCAGATAGTCATGATCGTGATGTTGACGTACGTCGTCGGAGTCGGGCACTTCGCGCACTCCGTGGCGGGCAGCGGGGAGGTCCTCGCCGCCGTGCTGTCCGGCGGGCTTCCGACCACGTCCTACCTCACCTGGCTCGTCGGCGCCGTCCTCGGCAACAGCGTCGGCGGGGTCCTCATCGTCGCGCTGTTCAACTACGGACAAGTGCACGCGAGACCGACGAAGAAGTGAGCCGCGTCGGGGAGCCGTGCAGTCCGCTGACCGGAGAAGCTGGTGGCAACCGCTCAGTGCGTACGATCGAGCGGATGGTCGGCGCACGGACGCAGGATCGGAGCAGCCCGGATGCAGGTCTTCGCCATCGTGGTGTCGCTGGTCATCACGCTTGTCGCGATCGCGCTGTTCGCCAGGGCGATCGGGCAGATCGTGTCCGTGCTCAGGCTCGGCCAGCCGGCCACCGGCCGGACCGACTCGCCCGGCGCCCGCTCGCTCACCCTGGCGAAGGAGACGCTCGGCCACACCCGGATGCTCCAGTGGACCAAGGTCGGCATCGCGCACTGGTTCGTCTTCGTCGGCTTCGGGTTCCTCTTCTTCACCCTGCTCAACGCGTTCGGGCAGCTGTTCGATGCGGAGTTCGCGCTGCCCGTCGTCGGCCACTGGGCACCGTGGGGGTGGGCGACCGAGGCGATCGGATGGCTGATGCTGGTCTCGATCGCCGCGTTGATCTTGGTCCGGCTGCTGAACCGGCCGGGTCGCCTGGGCCGCTGGAGCCGCTTCCACAAGTCGACGATGTGGCAGGGCTACTTCGTCGAGGCGGTGATCCTCGGCATCGGGCTGTGCATCCTGGCCCTGCGCGGCCTCGAGTACGCCCTGATCGAGGGCGACGTCCTGCACTTCCCGTTCACGTTCTTCCTCGGCGAGGCGTTCTCCGGCCTTGCGGATGCCACCTTGGCCACTCTCGTCCACCTGGTGGCGATGCTCAAGATCGTCATCTCCTTCACCTGGATGATCACGATCGCGCTCAACCTCACCATGGGTGTCGCGTGGCACCGGTTCACGGCGTTCCCCAACATCTGGTTCAAGCGGGAGGCACAGGGCGGCACCGCGCTCGGCGGCCTGCCGCCGATGATGTCCAACGGCAAGCCGATCGACTTCGAGGACATCGAGGAGCTCGATGAGGACACCGCGCTCGGTGTCGGCAAGGTCGAGGACTTCAGCTGGAAGGGCCTGCTGGACTTCAGCACCTGCACCGAGTGCGGCCGCTGCCAGAGCCAGTGCCCGGCGTGGAACACCGAGAAGCCGCTCAACCCGAAGCTCGTGATCACCGCACTGCGCGACCACGCCTACGCCAAGGCGCCGTACCTGCTGGCGGCCGAAGACGACCGCGAGAGCCTCAGCGACGAGGTCAGGGCGCAGGCCGACCGCCCGTTGATCGGTGACGAGGAGGCGTACGGCGTCATCGACCCCGACGTGCTCTGGTCGTGCGTCTCCTGTGGCGCGTGCGTGCAGCAGTGCCCGGTCGACATCGAGCACGTCGACCACATCATGGACATGCGGCGCTACCAGGTGCTGGTGGAGGCCAACTTCCCGGCCGAGCTGAACCAGCTCTTCAAGGGGCTGGAGAGCAAGGGGAACCCGTGGAACATGGCGTCGAACGCCCGAATGGACTGGGCGAAAGACCTCGGCTTCGAGGTTCTGGTCGTCGGCGAGGACGTCGCCGATCTGTCCGAGGTGGAGTGGTTGTTCTGGGTGGGCTGCGCCGGCGCCTACGAGGATCGGGCGAAGAAGACGACCAGGGCCGTCGCCGAGCTGCTGCACATGGCCGGCGTCTCCTTCGCCGTCCTCGGCAACGGCGAGACCTGCTCCGGTGACCCGGCCCGGCGAGCGGGCAACGAGTTCGTCTTCCAGCAGCTGGCGATGCAGAACGCCGAGGTGCTGCGCGAGGCGAAGGCGGTCAAGGTGGTGGCGACCTGTGCGCACTGCTTCAACACGCTCAAGAACGAGTACGGCCAGCTGGGCGTCGAGGTGGAGGTCGTGCACCACACCCAGCTGCTCAACCGGCTCGTGCGCGACGGGCGACTGACGCCCGTGGCGCCTACCGATGGGAGCGTGTCCACCCGCACGATCACCTACCACGACCCGTGCTTCCTGGGCCGGCACAACCAGGTGTACAGCCCGCCGCGCGAGCTGCTGGACGCGATCCCGAACGCCGAGCTCACCGAGATGCCGCGCAACTCGCAACGCTCGTTCTGCTGCGGTGCCGGTGGGGCGCGGATGTGGATGGAGGAGCGCATCGGCGAGCGGATCAACGTCAACCGCACCAACGAGGCGGTGGCGACGGGCGCGGATCAGATCGCGACCGGCTGCCCGTTCTGCCGGGTGATGCTCTCGGACGGGTTGACCGCCAAGCAGGCCGACGGCGAGGCGCGCGACGAGGTCGAGGTGCTCGACGTCGCCCAGCTCCTCCTCGCCTCGG
>JALZMX010000069.1 GCA_030857985.1 Actinomycetota bacterium
CAGTGATGCTCGACCGGGGGTCGGCCCTGCACACAGACGTTGACGCCGTCCAGGCCGCCGAGATGCCGCTGGTCGATCAGCCGACCCAAGGCCATGACCCCGCGAAAAATCCGCTCTTCTCCATCCACTACTTAGAGACGCTACTGCCCGGTGCCGGGCGCTCCAGCAGCCGATCCCTGAGCGGGAGGGTTTCTACGAAGACGGAGCCAGGTTCAGCGACCAGTCATTGCAGGTCATCCAATGGCCTTTGGGGTATTCGAAGCTGCGCGGACCGAGAAGGCTGAACCCTGTCTTGCGGCACAAAGCATTGGAGCCCGCATTGTCCACGGCGGGATAGGCGTGCAAGGTTCGGTGAGTTCCTTCGGCCGAGGCGAGCTTCACCACCGCTTGAATCGCTTTGCTAGCGACGCCCTTGCCCTGGTGATCCGGAATCACGGCCCAGCCGGTCTCCCACACTGTCCAATCAGCCTCTGAGTGCTCCCAGTATCCGATAGACCCGATGGCGTCGCCGTTGGCCAGGACGACGACGAACATCCCACCCGGGTCGACGTTGTCGACGTACCTTCGATGTCGATCCTTGAGCGCTGCTGGGCTCTCTGGGCCGCCCAGGTGGGCTGTCATCGCAACGGTGTTGCACTCTTCGAGCAGCTGGTAGTCATCGTCTCTCCAAGTCCGCAGGCTCACCACGGCGGTCATCTTACGGAGGCGCGCTGACGGCCAAAGTGGCCGTGTCAAATGCCGATCCCCGTACGGGGATCCCCAGGCGGCACCGCCGTAGTCGTACGCTCGCCGCGGGCCTGATTACCAACGTCCGGATTTGCCGCTGTCCGAGCGTCCGTCAGGCAGATAGCCTGCGATTGTGCGCCATCTACGAGATCAGCCGTGCGACGAATGCGGCACCATCCTGTCGGTGGGAATGGAGCCTATCGAGGATTTCGCCGAGCCGGACGAGCCCGGCGGCCCCCGCGAGGTCCCGGTCCACTGGTGCCCTAACCTGGACTGTCCCTCGAACCACGCGCTGCGCGGCCTCGTTCGTGTGGGGGTCAACCTCTATGTGTGCGAGGTCTGCGGCGAGCAACTAAGCGGACCGTTCAGCACTTACGGCGGCACCGCAACCTGCACCGCTGAGGGGCTGAGCGAACGCCCTGACATGCCGCTGACCGGTCTGCCGAATTCAGTTCGGTTCGTCACGTCGAGTGGCATACTCACATGACTAGTGACACAAGAGGGGCGTGGCGATGAGTCAACTGAAATCACTCAATGCACCGGAGCAAACACGCTGGGCGGTGCCCCTCGCCGTTCTCTTGCTGGCTGTCGTGGCGTACCTCGGCTACACGGCGGACAGTAGTGAGCGTGTCGTCACCGAAGAAGTGGACTGCATGTCAGGGCAGGAGGTCATTGGCTGCACGTTGAGCGACGGTTGGGACATTTCTGTTCCGTTGGACGTGGCTTGGACCGATGCCTCCGGCTTCCATGAGAGCGGCAGGCCAGACTGCTTGCCGCCTACCGGCCTCGGAACGGAAGGCCCGGTGCAAATCTCATGGACCGAGGTCGAGACCAATGGGCGGGCGTGGCGACAGGTGCTCCACGTCGCATGCTCGTACTGACCCGCGCGCGCATCACGCTGAACAGCAATCCTCAGCGGAGGCGTCCAAGCCAGTCCTGGACACTTGGCACACGTTCGACCACGGGGTGGAAGTAGAAGATGCTCTCGTGCCGGATTTCGCCCACGACGACGACATGTGCGAGTTCTCCCTGCTGAGCCCGTGCAAGGGCAGCACCCAGTTCAACAAACATGCCTCTCCCATCGTGCTCCGACGCGATGACTAGTACCGCATCGGCCGCTAGGACGGCGCTCAACTCTTCCTCCGCCAGTTCGCCTGACACGTCGAGTTGCGAGCCATAGGCCTCCACGAACGATGCGCCCTCAGTCCAGTCGAGAGTCAGCTCATGCCCAGCAGCGACGACGGTGGACTGCACGGCCCTGACAGTCGCCACATCGGCAAGCGGTCCTGCGACATGTATCTTCACGGGACCGACCCTTCCACGACGCGCCGACAGGACGAAGACTCCGCGTCCAGACACACTCATCTGCCGCGGACAGGTAAACCCCGCGGTCGGCCGGAGATGCGTCATTCCGCCGCGAATTCGCCATCCGACGGACGACAAGTCAAATGTCGACGACGGCGATCAGATCTTCGAGGCCGGCGAAGTCCCCGGGGTTCCGGGTGTAGAGCCGGGCACCGTGCGCGTGGGCGGTGGCGGCGATGAGCAGGTCCATGACCCGACGCCTGGGCTGGCGGCCGGCATCAACGACCACGGACGCGAGACGGCCATAACTGCCCGCCACTGCCTCGTCGACAGGCAGCGCATCGAAGCGCTGCTGAAGGACGCTCAGGCGTCTCAGGCGCTCGGCACGGACCTCGGAGGTCTTGGCCACAAGGACGCCGAAGTGCAGCTCAGCCAGGGTGACGGCGCTGATCGCGAGCACTCCAGGGATGGGTGCGACGCTGTCCGCGATGACGACGCTTGTGTCAAGAATGGCGCGCTCAGGCAGCTCGACCGGTTCCGTCACCGCGCAGCCCAGGGATCACGAACATCGGCGTCGAGAACGTCCCGATCTCGCTGCCACTCGACGTCCGCCGGACCCCGGAACAGGTCAGCGATCTCTGTCCAGGACCGCCACTGCGTCGGCCGGGCCGGAACAAGCCGTGCGCTCGGGCGGCCGGAGACCGTGATTGTGATCTCCTCCCCGGCCTCGACCCGGCGCATCAGATTAGAGGCGTCCTGACGAAGCTCGCGCAGCCCAACAGTGCTCATGCACCCAGGGTAGCACTTGTGCTATCAGTGCGCGGTTCTCGCCGAGACTCAGGCGGCATCAAGCCACCTGTTCGGTCAATACCGAACCCGAAAGGACGAAGGTTGAGTACGACATCTGCCTGGCGACACGGACTGACCATGTGGCACCTCGGAAATCCTCAAGCGGACGTGGGCCGCGGATCCTCTCGTTGGCGGACCGCAGCAGCACCGAACTCGAGGGCAGCACGCACGTCCTCGACGAACAACTGCGGGTAGTCCGCGATGATGCCCTCGAACGACTGGCCCTGAGCGACGAGCCCGATCACCGTCGCGACCGGAATACGAGTGCCACGAAGGCACGGCACACCGCCCATGATGCGGTGGTCGGCGACGACCGAAGAAACGGACGAGCGCGGAGCAGGTCGGGCTTATAGCATCGGTGGCGTCCCACCCGCCGTACCCAGGAGCGAGCGTGTCCGAGCTCAAGGTCACCGTGACCGGCCCAGCCCAGCCAGCTGAGCGTGCGGTGACCGCGGGCACTCGGGCGTGGGAGCTGTTCGCCGACGACCCGGCGGTGATCGCGGCGCAGGTCAACGGTGAGCTGCGCGACCTTTCTCAGGAGCTGTCTGACGGCGACCAGGTGGCCGGGGTCCTGATCGACTCCGAGGAGGGGCGTGCGATCCTGCGCCACTCGACCGCGCACGTCCTGGCGCAGGCGGTGCAGGAGCTGTTTCCCGACGCCCGGCTCGGCATCGGCCCTCCGGTCGAGGACGGCTTCTACTACGACTTCGACGTACCCGCCCCGTTCAAGCCGGAGGACGTCGACCAGATCGAGGCGCGGATGCGCAGGATCGTCAAGGCGGGGCAGAAGTTCTCCCGCCGCGAGGTTGATGATGACGAGGCACGGGCGGAGCTCGCCGGTGAGCCGTACAAGCTCGAGCTGATCGGTCTGAAGGGCTCGGACGCCGCCGACGCCGCGGAGGGCGCATCGGTCGAGGTGGGTGTCGGCGGGCTGAGCATCTACGACAACCTGGCCCGCGACGGGTCGCTGGCCTGGAAGGACCTGTGCCGCGGCCCGCACCTGCCTACCACCAAGAAGATCCCGGCGTTCAAGCTGACCCGTACGGCGGCCGCCTACTGGCGCGGCAGCGAGCAGAACCCTCAGCTGCAGCGCATCTACGGCACCGCCTGGGAGAGCAAGCAGGCACTCGACGCCTACCTGCACCGGCTGGAGGAGGCCGCCCGGCGCGACCACCGCCGGCTCGGAGCGGAGCTCGACCTGTTCAGCTTCCCCGACGAGATCGGTTCCGGTCTCGCCGTGTTCCACCCCAAGGGCGGGGTCCTGCGCAACGAGATGGAGGATTACTCACGCCGGCGGCATATCGAGTCCGGCTATGAGTTCGTGAACAGCCCGCACATCAGCAAGGCGGCGCTCTTCGAGACCTCCGGTCACCTGCAGTGGTTCGCCGAGGGGATGTACCCGCCGATGCACGTGGACGAGGAGCGTGCTGCGGACGGGGTGGTCCGCAAACCCGGCCAGGACTACTACCTGAAGCCGATGAACTGCCCGTTCCACTGCCTGATCTTCCGAGCCCGAGGGCGGTCCTACCGCGAGCTGCCGCTGCGACTGTTCGAGTTCGGCTCGGTCTACCGCTATGAGAAGTCAGGGGTCGTGCACGGCCTGACCCGGGTCCGCGGGATGACCCAGGACGACGCGCACATCTACTGCACTCACGAGCAGATGGCGGGCGAGCTGACGTCGTTGCTCGCCTTCGTCCTCGACCTGCTGCGCGACTACGGCCTCGACGACTTCTATCTCGAGCTGTCCACTCGGGACCCGGACAAGTCGGTCGGCAGCGAGCAGGCATGGGACGAGGCCACCGACACGCTGCGCCGAGCCGCCGAGGAGTCGGGACTCGCGCTGGTGCCCGACCCCGGGGGAGCTTCGTTCTACGGGCCCAAGATCTCGGTGCAGGCGCGTGACGCGATCGGCCGGACCTGGCAGCTGTCGACGATCCAGCTCGACTTCAACCTGCCGGAGGGGTTCGGGTTGGAGTACACCGCGCCCGACGGCTCGCGACAGCGACCGGTGATGATCCACCGCGCCCTCTTCGGCTCGATCGAGCGCTTCGTCGGTGTGCTGACCGAGCACTACGCGGGCGCGTTCCCGCCCTGGTTGGCCCCCGTGCAGGTGGTGGCGATCCCGATCGCGGAGCGGCACAACGACTACCTCGACCAGCTGGCCAGTCGGCTGCGCGGGCAGGGCATCCGGGTGGAGGTCGACAGCAGCGACGAGCGGATGCAGAAGAAGATCCGCAGCGCCCAGACCCAAAAGGTGCCGTTCATGGTCATCGCCGGTGACCGCGACGTGGAGGAGGGGGCGGTGTCGTTCCGCTACCGCAGCGGCGTACAGGACAACGGCGTACCCGTGGACGAGGCGGTCGAGCGGATAGTCGACGCGGTGGCACGCCGGGTCCAGGTATGACCGGGTGCTGCGTGTGACCGGCCGCCCCGCGGACGAGTCGCACCAGGGCTCGCCGTACGACCCGCCTGGCGGGGTGGAGGAACAGCCCGGCACCGGAGCGCCCGATGCCTTCCAGCGGCTGTGGACCCCGCACCGGATGGCCTACATCAAAGGGGAGAACAAGCCACCGGGCGGTGGGACCGCGGAGGGTTGCCCGTTCTGCGCGATCCCTCGCTTGGACGACGACGCCGGGCTGGTGGTGCACCGCGGCAGTCAGGTGTACGCCGTGCTCAACCTGTACCCGTACAACTCCGGGCACCTGATGGTGTGCCCGTACCGTCACGTCGCCGACTACCCCGAGCTCGACGCCGCCGAGACCGCCGAGCTGGCTGACGTGACCAAGCAGGCGATGACCGCGCTGCGGTCGGCATCGGCGGCGCAAGGCTTCAACATCGGCATGAACCAGGGCGGAATCGCCGGCGCCGGCATCGCCGCCCATCTGCACCAGCACGTGGTGCCCCGGTGGGGTGGCGACACCAACTTCATGCCGGTGGTCGGACACACCCGGGTGCTGCCGCAGCTCCTGCGCGACACCCGTGAGCTGCTCGCCGAGGCCTGGCCCTGAGTCAGCCGGGTTGGCCGAGCATCTTCGCGGCCAGGTTGGCCGGCATCGGCTCGTAGCGGCGGAACTCGCGGCTGAACGTGCCGGTGCCGTGGCTCATCGAGCGCAGATCGACCGCATAACGGACGATCTCGGTCTGCGGCGCGTCGGCCTTGATCAGCGTCCGGCCTTGACCGACCGGTTCGGTGCCGAGCACCCGGGCCCGGCGGCTGGACAGGTCCCCCATCACCGTGCCGACGTAGTCGTCGTCGACCAGCACGCTGACCTCGTCGTAGGGCTCGAGCAGCGCCACCTCGGCCTGCTCGGCGGCATCGCGCAGCGCCAGCGCGCCCGCTGTCTGGAACGCCATGTCGGAGGAGTCGACGCTGTGTGCCTTGCCTTCGACCAGGGTCACCTGCAGGTCCACAACCGGGTAGCCGGCCACGACGCCCCGTCCGAGCTGCGCCCGCACCCCCTTCTCCACGCTGGGGATGAACTGACGCGGCACGGAGCCGCCGACCACCTTGTCCACGAACACGAAGCCGCCGCCGGGAAGCGGCTCCACCTCGATGTCGCAGACGGCGTACTGTCCGTGGCCACCCGACTGTTTGACGTGCCGCCCGTGCCCGCGCCCGGACCCGATGAACGTCTCCCGCAGGGGCACCCGCAGCTCGACCGGGTCGACCTTGACCCCGTACCGGTGCTCCAGCCGGTCCAGGACCACGTCGGCGTGCGCCTCGCCCATGCACCACAGCACCAGCTGGTGCGTCTCGCCGTTGTGCTCGATGCGCAGTGTCGAGTCCTCCGCGGCGAGCCGGGTCAGCCCCTGCGAGAGCTTGTCCTCGTCGGCCTTGGCATGCGCCTGCACGGCCACCGGAAGCAGCGGCTGCGGCATCGCCCACGGCTCCATCAGCAGCGGCTGGTCCTTGCTGGACAACGAGTCGCCGGTCTCGGCGTGGCTCAGCTTGCTCACCGCGACGATGTCGCCGGCGACCGACTGGCCGACGACGCGCTGGGTCTTGCCGAGCGGGCAGGAGAGCGCGCCGATCCGCTCGGCCACGTCATGGTCGGCGTGGCCCCGGTCGTCACCGAAGAACTGCGACAGGTGTCCGGAGACGTGCACGGTGGCGTCCGCGCGCAGCGTCCCCGAGAACACCCGCACCAGGCTCACCCGGCCGACGTACGGGTCGGAGGTGGTCTTCACCACCTCGGCCAGCAGCGGCCCTTCGGGGTCGCACCCGAGCCCGTTCACCGTCGCTCCGGCCGTGGTGTAAACGGCCGGGAAGGCATGCTCCGGCGGCGCGGGGAACGCGCTCGTCATCACCTCGAGCAGCTCGGCGGTGCCGACGCCGGTCGAGGCACACACCGGTACGACGGGGAAGAACGTCGCCCGGGCAACCGCGGTCTCGAGGTCGTCGACGAGCAGCTGTAGGTCGATCTCCGCACCGCTCATGTAGCGGTCCATCAGCGTCTCGTCCTCCGACTCCTCGATCACCCCTTCGATCAGCACGCCTCGAGCAAACCCGATCTCCAGGGCCTCCTCTTCGTCAGGGGACCGCAGCCGCCGGCCGTGGTCGTCGTACTCGGCAACCTGCTGCGACAGCAGGCCGGCGAGCACGCCGGAGCGCAGCGGCAGGTAGAGCGGCAGCACCTTGTCACCGAATGAAGCACGGGCATCGTCGAGGACACTGGGGTAGTCGGCGCGCTGATGGTCCAGCTTGGTCACGACCACCGCACGGGGCATCGCGACCGACTCGCACTCCTGCCACAGCGTCTTGGTGGCGGCGTCCACCCCCTCGTTGGCGGCGATCACGAACAATGCGCAGTCGGCGGCCCGCAGTCCCGCACGCAGCTCACCGACGTAGTCGGCGTAACCAGGAGTGTCGAGCACGTTGACCTTGATGCCGCCGTGCAGGAACGGTGCAAGGGCCAAGCCGATCGAACGCTGCTGACGGTGCTCTGCCTCCTCGAAGTCGCAGACCGCGGTGCCGTCCTCGACCCGCCCCGGCCGGTTGAGGGTGCCGGTTGCGACGAGCAGCGCCTCGGCCAGCGAGGTCTTGCCGGAGCCGGACGCGCCGACCAGTACGACGTTGCGGATCGCGTCCGGCCGGTCGGCCCTTGGAACACTGCCGGCGGCGCCGACGGAGTTGGTGGCTCGCTCTGCCATGGCTTCTCCCTCTGCCGATGTGCCTCCCACCCTTCACCCCGGCCACGCGCTGGCACAAGAGGTTGTCGACGCCGAGCCGACCGGGCCGCCGGTAGAGTCTCGGCTGCGATGCTCGAACGCTTCCGTGAGTTCTGGACCCGGCTGATCACGCCGCTGGCCAGACTGCTCCTGCGCCTCGGGGTGAGTCCGGACGCGGTCACACTGGTCGGCACGCTCGGGGTGGCTGCTGGAGCTCTGCTCTTCTTCCCCCATGGCCAGTTCGTCGTGGGCGCCCTGTTCGTGACCGCCTTTGCGTTCTCCGACCTCGTCGACGGGCACATGGCCCGGCTGTCCGGGCGTTGCTCGCCGTGGGGGGCCTTCCTGGACTCGACCCTCGACCGGGTCGGCGACGCAGCCGTGTTCGCCGGGCTCGTCCTGTGGTTCGCCGGCACGGGGGACTCGATCTGGCTGGCCGCCTTGGCGCTGTACGACCTGGTGCTGGGCAACCTCACGTCGTACACGCGGGCGCGCGCCGAGTCCCTGGGCATGCAGGCCCGGGGCGGTGTCGCCGAACGGGCGGACCGGTTGGCGCTCGTCCTGGTGGCGACGTTCTTCACCGGCGTGCTGAACTTCCCCGCACTGCTGGTGGCAGCCCTGCTGCTGCTCGCGGTCGCCAGCACGGTCACGGTCGCGCAGCGCAGCGTCATGGTGTACCGGCAGGCCTTCCCGACATGACGAAGTCGACATGAACCGGCCGGACACGACGAACCGACCCGGCCCGGCGAGCGGAGCCTTGGACACGGCGTACGCGGTCGGCTGGGCAGTGGCCAAGCGGATGCCCGAGCCGGTGGCCAGGGCGATCTTCGCGCAGGTCGGTGACCTGATCTGGCGCCAGCACGGGTCCGGGGTACGCCGCCTCGAGTCCAACCTGAGCCGGGCCCGGCCCGACCTGGATGACGTGGGGATCCGCCAACTGTCCCGGGCGGCGATGCGGTCCTACCTGCGCTACTGGTGCGAGGCGTTTCGGTTGCCGGTGTGGTCGCGCGACGACGTGCTAACCCGGATCTCCGCCGAGAACGAGCAGGCCCTGCGTGGTGCGCACGCAGCCGGCGACGGAGTCGTGATCGCCCTGCCGCATATGGCGAACTGGGACCTGGCCGGCGCCTGGGCGTGCCTGACCGGGATGCCTCTCACCACGGTCGCTGAGCACCTAGAGCCGGAGCGGTTGTTCGAGCGGTTCCTCGACTACCGGCGCAGCCTTGGCATGGAGGTGCTGTCCGCGACCGGCGGTGCCTCGACGTTCCGGACGCTGGTCGAGCGAGCCCGAGCCGGCCGGCTGATCGCCCTGGTCGCGGACCGTGACCTGTCCGCCTCCGGTGTCGAGGTGGAGCTGCTGGGGCAGCCGGCCAGGATGCCCGCTGGGCCGGCCGCGATCGCCCGGTCCACGGGCGCGGTGCTGTTGCCGGCGACGCTGCACTACACCGAGCACGGCATGCGGATCTGGCTGCACGAGCCGGTGGAACCGGTGCCGGGCGCGCAGGGTCTGCAGCAGATGACGCAGTCGCTGGCCGATGCCTTCAGTCGCGGGATCGCGATCGACCCGCAGGACTGGCACATGCTGCAGCGTGTCTTCGCTGCCGACGTGGGCCAGCGGCCTCGAGGTGGTCGATGAGAATCGGCCTGGTCTGCCCGTACTCGCTGCGCGTCCCCGGCGGGGTGCAGAACCACGTGCGCGACCTCGCCGAGGCGCTGCTCGACGGCGGGCACGACGTCTCCGTGCTCGCGCCGGGCGAGGACGACGATGCGCTGCCGGACTACGTCGTGTCCGCCGGACGGGCGCTGCCGGTCCCCTACAACGGCTCGGTCGCGCGGCTCGCCTTCGGGCCGCTGTCGGCGGCGCGGACCCGCAGGTGGATCCGGGAGGGCGGCTTCGACGTCCTCCACATCCACGAGCCCGCCGTGCCGAGCGCCTCCGTGCTTGCGCTGTGGGCAGCGCAGGGCGCTATCGTCGGGACCTTCCACACCTCGACCGCGAGGTCCCGCGCAATGTCGGCGGCCTCGGCGATCCTGCGCCCCTCGATGGAGAAGATCGGCGGTCGGATCGCGGTCTCCGAGCACGCCCGCAGCACGCTCGTCCAGCACTTCGGTGGTGAGCCGGTCATCATCCCCAACGGCCTGTACGTCGACCGGTTCGCGTCCGCGCGCCCGCATCCGCGGTGGCGGGGACCGGCGGGCACCCTGGTCTTCCTCGGGCGCATCGACGAGCCACGCAAGGGGTTGGCGGTGCTGCTCGAGTCCTTCCCGGCGATCATGGAGAAGCGACCCGGGGTCCGTCTGCTCGTCGCCGGCCAGGGTGACGTAGAGGCGGCTCGGAGGTCCTTGCCGGCAGCACACCGCGACGTGGTCGAGTTCCTCGGACTCGTCGATGATGCGACCAGGTCGGAGCTGTTGGCCTCGGCCGACCTGTACGTCGCACCGCACACCGGCGGTGAGAGCTTCGGCATCGTGCTGGTCGAGGCGATGGCCGCCGGCGCGCCGGTCCTCGCCAGCGACCTCCCGGCCTTTCGCCGGGTGCTCGACGGCGGGGAGCTCGGCGAGCTGTTCCCGGTCGGCGATGCCGCCGCGCTCGCCGAGAGTGCGGTGCGCCTGCTCGACGACGAGGAACGCCGCAGCGCGCTGCGGCGCGCGGCCTCGGTCGCCGTACGCCGCTATGACTGGTCCACCCTGTGTCGCGACATCGTCCGGGTGTACGACACAGTCCGCGCCACCGCCGGCGCCGTCGGGGAGCAGGTCTGATGGAGTGGTTCGTGCTGCTGGCCGCGATCCTGGTCGGGATCGCGCTGCTGATGTCGTGGACGGCCGGGCGGGTGGATCGGCTGCACCACCGGGTGGAGCGGACGAGCGCGGTGCTCGACGCCGAGCTGTTCCACCGCTCGGGTGCCGCGGTGGAGCTGGCCGCCTCTGGTCTGCTGGACCCGGCGAGCTCGCTGGTGCTGCTCGACGCGGCGCACGAGGCGCGCGCCGGTGAAGGCGCCGAACGCCAGCAGGCCGAGTCCGAGCTGAGCCGGGCGCTGATGGCTGCGCTGGACTCTGCCGACGAGGTGGCCCGGCTGCAGCGGTACGACGGCGCGGACGAGCTGCTGCACGACCTCGGCAACGCGTGCCGCAAGGTGGAGCTCGCCCGCAGGTTCCACAACGACGCGGTCGTGTCCGCGTCGTCGCTGCGCCGGACCTGGCCGGTGCGGTGGCTGGGACTGGCCGGGCATGCGCCGCTCCCGAACACCGTGGAGCTGGACGACTCCTGGCCGGCCGCGCTGCCCTGAGCCGAGCCGCCTTCCCTGAGCCGGCCGCTGTTCGGCACGGGTGGCTCCGTTACGAACCTATCGTCACGGTGCCACCCCGTGCTGAACGCAGAAAGGGATCGGTGGGGGGACGGCGGCGTGGCCGCGGCTCGGCTGCCGGCCGGATTGGGCCTACCATGGAGACGCCCCGTCAGCACCATCTCTTGAGGTTCACCATGACCGAGACCGCTTCGCAGACCACACCGGGCTCGCCGTCCTACCCGGGCGCGCAGACCGGCCCACGCACCGGCACCGGCCGGGTCAAACGTGGAATGGCCGAGATGCTCAAGGGCGGCGTCATCATGGACGTCGTCACCGCCGAGCAGGCCCGGATCGCCGAAGACGCTGGTGCGGTCGCCGTGATGGCGCTCGAACGGGTGCCGGCCGACATCCGGGTCCAGGGCGGAGTGGCCCGGATGAGTGACCCGGACATGGTCGACGGCATCATCGAAGCCGTTTCCATCCCGGTGATGGCCAAGACACGCATCGGCCACTTCGTCGAGGCCCGGGTGCTGCAGGCGATCGGGGTCGACTACGTCGACGAGTCCGAGGTGCTGACTCCAGCCGACGAGGCCAACCACATCGACAAGTGGCAGTTCACGGTGCCCTTCGTGTGCGGCGCGACCGATCTCGGTGAGGCGCTGCGACGCATCTCCGAGGGCGCGGCGATGATCCGCTCCAAGGGTGAGGCCGGCACCGGCAACGTGGTCGAGGCGACCCGGCACATGCGCGCGATCCGCGCCGGGATCCGCCGCCTGGCCACGATGGACGACACCGAGCTGTTCGCCGCCGCGAAGGAGCTGCAGGCCCCCTACGATCTGGTCAAGGAAGTGGCGGCTGCGGGAAAGCTGCCGGTGGTGCTGTTCACCGCCGGGGGGATCGCCACCCCTGCCGACGCCGCCATGATGATGCAGTTGGGGGCCGAGGGCGTCTTCGTCGGCTCCGGGATCTTCAAGTCCGGCGACCCGGCCGGTCGCGCGGCGGCCATCGTCAAGGCGACGACGTTCCACGACGACCCCGACGTGATCGCCAAGGTCTCCCGCGGACTCGGCGAGGCGATGGTCGGGATCAACGTGAGTGAACTGCCCGAGAGTGAGCGCTACGCCGGCCGCGGCTGGTGAGCCCGAGCCAGGCGCGGCCCCGGTGATGGACGCCCCCACCGACGCCACCGACCGGGCCTCGTCCCGGCCACTCGCGCAGCTGCGCGACCTCGCCCGAGTGCAGGTCCGTGCCGGCTACCAGGACGACGCCACGATTCGCGCCGAGGTGGCCGAGGCGGCGCGCGAGGACCTGCCTCCCGGCCGTGACGCCGCGACGGTCGCCGCGGTGCTCGTGGACCACGCGGTGGCGTCGTTGGAGTCCGAACAGTCCGGCTGGTCCGAACGCACCGACTACGACCGGTTGGAGGACGCCTTCGACGACCTGGGCGAGCTCGGCATCGTCGTACTCCGGGCGGTGGAGGACCACTGGCAGGCGAACGAGACCCTGCAGGGGCTCGCCGAGGCGGGCCGTCGTCCCACCGGCATCGTGTTCTTCACCAACCCTGACGTGTGGCACGCCGTCGATCACCAGATGCTCGAGCTCAACGTGTGGCACGGCGACACCGCAAACATCGCGGCCGGCGACCGGCTGCTCGACCAGGTGCTGACCACGCTGAGCGGGCACGGCCTGCCCGCCGCCTTCGACGAAGGCCGGGTCGAGGTCGCCCTCCGGTGGCAGCGGCGTCGGCTACCGGCGGGAAGTGCGCCCGCAGCGCAGTGACGCTCTACCACGGCGGCGATGGCGAGATCGATCCGTCGGCGTCATGGCCTCCCGCCGCGTCGTGTGGCCGACCCCAGCCGCCCGAGGTCGCGTACGGAGCCAAACTGGTCACCGCCGATGGCCACAGCGGCCTGGTGGCCGCCGTCGCAGCAACGCCCTCAACTGCTTGTTGTATGAGCGCACATCGCGGGGGTGACCAGAGCCCTGTGCCAGTGCTGCACTGGGGCGTGGAACGGGCAAGGTCCGGGAATCGTCTCGCTGTAGGAGCAGGAGGAGCAGCAGATGACCACCATCAATTCAGTCAAAGGCAGAGCCGCGGCGCCGAACGGATCGGTGACGCAGTGGCTGCTCGATTCCGACCCCTCGATCCGCTGGCAGGTGATGCGAGACCTGGTCGGAGCGCCCGAGACGGAGGTCGCGGCCGAGCGAGCGCGGATCGCGACCGAGGGTGTGGGGGCCCGGCTGCTCGCCATGCAGGGGACCGACGGGTTGTGGGCCGGCGCGGCATGGAACCGCGGGTGGGACTCCACCATGCATGTCCTCATGCTGCTGCGCGACCTGGGCCTGGACCCTGCGGGCGACCCGGCGCGCCGGGCGGTGAACCTCGTCCGCGACAAAGTGACGTGGCAGGGAGCCGGCC
Source organism: Actinomycetota bacterium (assembly GCA_030857985.1). GTDB lineage: Bacteria > Actinomycetota > Actinomycetes > Propionibacteriales > Nocardioidaceae > JALZMX01. Next base: position 13,753 of record JALZMX010000069.1, read on the forward strand.
CGGAGAAGTGCGATGGCAATGCCTTCTTCGACGGGGAGGTCGAGCCGTGTATCAACGGGCAGGTCGCCGCGGTCGGCGCCTACTTCGACCAGGACGTCCGAGGCATCGTCGAGCGGCTGCTCGGCGAGCAGTTGGCCGACGGCGGCTGGAACTGCGAGGCGGAGAACGGCTCGACGCGGTCGTCGTTCAACACCACGATCTGCGTCCTGGAGGCCCTTCTCGAGTGGGAACGGGCGGGGGGAGACACTCCGGAAGTCGCCGAGGCGCGTCTCCGCGGGCAGGAGTATCTCCTGGCGCGCCGACTCTTCCGGCGGCGGTCGACCGGCGAGGTGATCGAGCGCGATCGCAAGGACGACTCCGACTGGACCCGCTTCGCTTTCCCGACGTGGTGGCACTACGACGTGCTGCGCGGACTGGAGTACCTGCGGAGCGCCAGCGTCACGCCCGACGAGCGGGTGGCCGAGGCGATCGACTCGATCGCGTCCAAGCGCGACAATGACGGCCGGTGGGCGCTTGAGACCCGCCATCCCGGCGCGATGCTGGTCGAGCTGGACGAGGGCGAGGGACGGCCCAGCCGATGGAACACCCTCCGGGCCTTGCGCGTGTTGGGCTGGTACTCGGCACAGGGCTGAATGGAGTCCCATGGGCCGTCACGGCCCGGTTCGAACCGCACCTCACATGCCGCGAAGCGGGTGGGTGCCCCCGTCCCGTAAGGCGACCCCCGTCGGGAACGAAACAGGTCAACCGGGTGCCCTACGCGGCGTCGTCCCGCACGACCCACCCGGTCAAGACTTTCGCAAGAGGGCGTCATCCGAGGGAGGCCGCCGGGCCAGGCAGGCGCCCGCCAGCACCGTCGGTCTGCCGGTGCAACCGGTCATCAACGACAGGTCCGAGCGCCGTACCAGTGTCACTCGTGACCGGTTACCCGGGATGGGTGATCGTGCGAGCCGATCGCCGGCGTCGAA
>JALZMX010000101.1 GCA_030857985.1 Actinomycetota bacterium
CGACGTGGTCGACCGCAGCCGGACCTGGCTCGCACCCGGTGGACGCCTGGTGGTGGTCGGCCACGCACTGCGCAATCTCACCGACGGCGTCGGCGGCCCGCAGGATCCGCGGCTGCTGCACACCGAGGACCAGCTCCGCCGGGCAGCGGATGGCCTGGTCGTCGAGCGGCTCGGCGAGGTGCTGCGCGCGACTCCCGAGGGCGACGCGATCGACCTGGCCATGGTGGCGCGTCGCTCCCCGGTAGCGGCCTAGTGGCGGGCGGACGCGATCTGGCCGCGGACCTCACCGAGCGCAATCCGGCCGCCGCCGGCCCCAGGTGCTGTGGCGCGCAGCACCACTTCGTCGCCGTCCTCGAGGAAGCTCTGCCGCACGCCACCGACCTCGAACGGCTCGGCGCCACCCCACGACAGCTCGAGCAGCGACCCACGTTGTGCGCGCGCGGAGCCGCTGATGGTGCCGGAGGCGAACAGGTCACCGGTGCGCAGCGACGCGCCGTTGACGGTCAGGTGCGCGAGCATCTGCGCCGGAGACCAATACATCGAGGAGTACGGCGGGCGAGACACCACCTCGCCGTTGAGCACCACCTCGACATCGACGTCGTACCCGGCGGCGCCCTCGACCCGCAAATAGGGCAGCGGCTCCGGGTCCTGGCCGGGCAGCACGACCCGCGCCGCCTCGAGCGCGGCCAACGGCGTCACCCACGCCCCCACAGAGGTGGCGAAGGACTTGCCGAGGAACGGTCCGAGTGGGACGTATTCCCACGCCTGGATGTCGCGCGCCGACCAGTCGTTGACCAGCACCACGCCGAACACATGGTCGGAGAACTCCGTCGTGCTCACCCGGGTGCCGAGCGGGGTGCCCACGCCGACGACGAAGCCGAGCTCGGCCTCGATGTCGAGCCGCCGAGACGGGCCACATGTCGGGCCGGGGTCCGCCGGCGGCTTGCGCTGGCCACTGGGGCGCCGGACCGGCGTACCCGACACCACGACGGTCCCCGCCCGGCCGTGGTAGCCGACCGGCAGGTGGCGCCAGTTGGGCAGCAGCGGCTCGGCGTCCGGCCGGAACATCCGGCCGACGTTGGAGGCGTGCTCCAGCGAGCAGTAGAAGTCGACGTAGTCGGCGACCTCGAACGGCAAGCGCACCGAGGTGTCCTCGACCGGGACCAGGTATGCCTCGACGCTGTCGCGCTCCGCCTCGTCGGTGAGGATCTCGATCAGCCAGCCGCGCACCGCATGCCAGGCCGGCCGTCCCAGGCGCATGAACGGGTTGAGCGAAGGCTGCTCGAAGACGTGTCCGCCGTCGAGCATGTACGCCGCCGCCAGCGGTGCGAGGTCGAGCACGAAGTCCCCGATCCGGACGCCCACCCGTGGTTCGTCGTCACCGCGGCCGAAGACGCCATAGGGCAGGTTGTCCACGTCGTACGTCGACCCCGCGGCGCCTTCGACCCAGGTGGGGGACACTCACTGCTTCCTTTCGAGGAGGCCGAGGTCGAGCAGGTCGTCGACCGGCTCGGAGACGCTGCACGACCCGAACGACGTGAACCACCGCCGCGTCGCGGTGAGAGTCGTCTCGCCGAGCTTGCGAATCGCCGTCGCCACCTCGCCGGCATCGCGTCGAGCCAGCACATCCGCCACGTCGTCGAGCGATCCCCCGTCGAGCGAGGCGCGGGTGGCGAGCAGCACGTTGAGGTAGCCGTGCTGCTCGAAGCCGGAACGCGGGGCGGTGTTGCGGATGGCGTGGTGCAGCCCGGCGGTGCACTTGAACGCGATCTCGCGGTCCAGGCAGGCCGCGACGAACGCGGCCAGCTCGTGCTCACCGGGATGATCGTCCATGGTCGGTCCACCGGTGCGGTACTTCGCCCGGTGCCCCGCCGCCGCGATCTCGTCCAGCGCCTCGAGCCAGCCTGCGCTCGGCGCACGTGGGTCGACCGGCCGCGGCATCTCGACGTACGCCGTGAGGTCCTCGGGACAGTCGTCGAGCACCGTGGTGACCCGACGGGCGTTGCGCGCCAGCTGGGGTTCGTCCCGCAATGCCACCTCCACCGTCACCGCCCGCAGGTCGGTACGACGCTGCGCCCACGCCAGCGCCGGTTGAACCGCTCCGGCGCCACCGCGCACCACGATCCCGAGGGTGATCTCGGCGCCTGCGTCGGCTCGTTCGACCAGCCGGTGCAGCTCCGGCAACCGGGCATCGGAGCACAGGAATGGGCCGACGACGTCGGCATACCATGCGGCACGGTGCTGGCGGTGTGCCTCGACCGCCCGGGACAACGGAGCGTTGCCGGGTGGGAAGACAGCGGCGTCGTCGACGAACTCGACGAAGGCGCTGGTTGACATGCCCGCGACTGTAGCCGATGGTGTTTCTGAACGACCGGACGTGTTCGATATGCGTACACGTGCAATGCGCCGACGACAGAAGCGGTCCGCCATGACGCACTACCGGCAGGTGGGCGAGGTCCCGCCGAAGCGACACACCCAGTTCCGCGACCAGGGTGGCGCGCTGCGCTACGAGGAGCTGGTGGGCGAGGAGGGCTTCTCCTCCGACTCCGCGCTGCTGTACCACCGGGGCGTCCCGTCGGCGATCGTCGACTCGCAGGTGTGGGAGCTGCCCGATCTGGCGACCACCCCGAACCACCCGCTGAAGCCGAGGCACCTGCGGCTGCACGACCTCTTCGACGATGCCGAGCAGCTGGCCTGCAAGTCCGCCGACGCGGTCACGGACCGCCGGCTGGTGCTGGGCAACGGTGACGTCCGGATCTCCTACGCGGTGGCGGGGGAGGCCTCGCCGTACTATCGCAACGCGATCGGCGACGAGTGCGTGTACGTCGAGGACGGCTCCGCGAGCGTCGAGACGATCTTCGGCGTGCTGAGCGCGCGCAAGGGTGACTACGTGGTGATCCCGCGCGCGACGACGCACCGCTGGCTGCCCGATCCGGCGGCCGGGCCGCTGCGCCTGTACGCGATCGAGGCGAACAGCCACATCACGGCGCCGAAGCGCTACCTGTCGCGCTTCGGGCAGTTCCTCGAGCATGCGCCGTACTGCGAGCGCGACCTGCACGGGCCGAGCGAGCCCTACCTGTGCGCGGGCGCCGATGTCGAGGTGCTGGTCAAGCACCGCGGCAGCGGGCTGCACGCCCAGGACGGCATCGTCGGCACCAGGATGACCTACGCGACGCACCCCTTCGACGTGGTGGGCTGGGACGGCTGCCTGTACCCCTACACGTTCAACGTCGCCGACTTCGAGCCGATCACCGGGCGGATCCACCAGCCGCCGCCGGTGCATCAGGTGTTCGAGGGCGCCAACTTCGTGATCTGCAACTTCTGCCCGCGCAAGGTCGACTACCACCCGCTGGCCGTGCCGGTGCCCTACTACCACTCCAACGTCGACTCCGACGAGGTGATGTTCTACGTCGGCGGCGACTACGAGGCGCGCAAGGGTTCGGGCATCGACGTCGGCTCGATCTCGCTGCACCCGGGCGGCTACGCGCACGGGCCACAGCCGTCGGCGATCGAGGCGTCGCTCGGCGCGGAGTACTTCGACGAGCTCGCCGTGATGGTGGACACGTTCCGCCCGCTGGAGATCGGCGAGGCCGGCGCCGCCGCAGACGACGGTGTCTACGCCTGGACCTGGGCCGGTCGCGGCCCCGAGGACCCCGGCGTCTTCTCCATCGGCTGACGCGTCACGGGGCTCGGCGACGCCACACGCTACGTTCCGGTCGTCGGGCACGCCGATTCATGACCGGTACGTAGCGCCGTACCACGAACGCGTTGCGAGCCGCCCACACCGTCGCAGGTTCTGGACGCTGACTGTGTGGGACGACGCCCGCTCGATCGGGCGCTATGTGGGTGCCCAACCCCACCGAGACGCCGTGCACTGGCTCCGCGCCTCGGCGAAGGCCGACTTCTCCAGTGCGCGCTGGTTGATCAACGCCGCCGCAGTGCCCCCGCCCCCGGATTGGGAGGACGCGCTCACCCGGCTGGAGGCCCCGCTCAGCGGTGGTTGAGCTCGATGATCGCGACGCCGGCGCCGCTCATCTCGGTGAGGGCACGGTCTGTGGTCTCCGGCGCCACCCCGGCGCAGTAGTTCACCAGCAGCCGCGCCCCGAAGCCCTCCTTGCGCGCGTCCAGCGCGGTCGCGCGCACGCAGTGGTCGGTGGCGAGCCCGCAGACATCGACATTGTCGACACCGTGGGCACGCAGCCAGTCCGCGAGCGTGGTGCCACCGGACTTGCCCTCGAAGCCGGAGTAGGCCGCCTCGTGCTCGCCCTTGAGGAAGACCGCGTCGAACGGCTGCGGGTCGAGGTTGGGGTGCCAGGCCTCCCCGTCGGTGCCGACCACACAGTGCCGCGGCCAAGACTCGACGAAGTCCGGCTGGTCCGAGAAGTGCGCGCCCGGGTCGATGTGATGGTCCCGGGTGGCGACCGCGTGCGCGTATTCGCGCTGTCCGGGGGCGGCGTCGTGCCAGCCGCGCACCAGGGTGGAGATCCTGAACGCGACCTCTGCCCCGCCGGCGACCGCCAGGCTGCCGCCCTCACAGAAGTCGTTCTGTACGTCGACCACGATCAGGGCCCGCGTCATCGGCTCGCCTCCTCGCTGGCTCGGTCCGGGACGAACGGCGTGGTCGACCCAGGCCGCCCGTCCCCAAGGTAGTCGGTGAGCACAGCCGGCTCCCCGCGAGACAGCTGACACGCCGGTCCGGGCAGCTCCTCGCGGACGCGCAGGTGCCGCTCACGCGCCGCGTCGAGTGGTTCGCGCCCGACGACCTCACCGGAGCGGACCAGCGGCACCATCAGCTCGCGGTCGTGTGGACCGACCGCCGGTCTCGAGCCGATACCGATCACCTCGACCCGCGCCACGCCGCCACGGTCACGTTGGCGCACCGCCCACTTGCGCCCGCCGATCGACAGCTTGTCGTTGCTCTTCTTCGCCACCGGCACCACGGTGTCCGCGGCGTCGCCCGAGCCCGAGCGAGCCACCAGCTTGTAGACGAATCCGCAGGTCGGGTGCCCGCTGCCGGTGACCAGCGACGTGCCCACGCCATAGCCGTCGACCGGCGCCACCGCGAGCGCCGCGATCGCGTGCTCGTCCAGGTCGCTGGTGACCACGATGCGGGTGTCCGTAGCACCGAGCCGGTCCAGCTGTCGGCGGACGTCGTGCGCCAGCGCGGTGAGGTCGCCGGAGTCGAGTCGTACGGCGCCGAGCTCCGGGCCGGCCACCGCGACCGCGAGCTCGACCGCGGTGGCCACGTCGTAGGTGTCGACCAGCAACGTCGTACCCCGGCCCAACGACTCCACCTGGGCCACGAAGGCGTCGCGCTCGCTGTCGTGCACGAGCGTGAAGGCGTGTGCGCTGGTGCCGGTGGTCGGTACGCCGTAGCGCCTGCCGGCGGCCAGGTTGGAGGAGGCGGCGAACCCGGCGACGTACGCCGCCCTGGCCGCGGCGACGGCCGCCTCCTCGTGGGTGCGGCGCGAGCCCATCTCGATGCAGGGGCGGCCCTGGGCCGCCAGCGTCATCCGGCTCGCGGCCGAGGCCACCGCGGAGTCGTGGTTGTAGATGGACAGCAGCAGGGTCTCGAGCAGCACCGCCTCGGCGAAGCTGGACTCCACCACCAGCAGGGGTGAGCCGGGGAAGTAGACCTCGCCCTCCGGGTAGCCCCAGGCGTCGCCGCTGAAGCGGTAGCCCGCCAGCCACTCCAGCGTCGACTCATCGACCACGGCCTGCTCGCGCAGGAATCCCAGCGCGTCGTCGTCGAAGCGGAACGCCTCCAGCGCGTCGAGCGCCCGGCCGACCCCGGCGACCACGCCGAACCGTCGGCCCTCGGGCAGGCGCCGTCCGAACAGCTCGAAGACCGCGCGTCGGGACGCGGTGCCGCTGTGCAGCGACGCCTGCAGCATGGTGAGCTCGTAGCGGTCGGTGAGCAGTGCGGGGTTGCTCGCGGACATCACGCCCGCCAGCCTAGGGCGCAGCCTGGACGAGCCGCCCGACGTGCGCCCCGTTCGGCCGGCGGGGACAATGGGTCCGTGACCACAGCTGCGAGCCCGACCGAGGTCGAGCGGCCCGAGACCGGGGAGGTCGTCCGCCCCGACCTGCCGTGGATCACGGTCGTCTGGAACGACCCGGTCAACCTGATGTCCTACGTGACCTATGTCTTCTGCGAGTACTTCGGCTACGCCAAGAGCCAGGCGGAGACGTTGATGCTGCAGGTCCACCACGACGGGAAGGCGGTCGTGGCGAACGGCAGCCGCGAGGAGATGGAGCGCGACGTGCAGGCAATGCACGGCTACGGGCTCTGGGCGACCCTGCAGAAGGCGGACGCATGACGTCCGGCTTCGTTCGCGGACGTCAGGGCCGGGTCCAGGGCGAGTTCGCCGCACTCGAGGCCGACCTGATCCGCCACCTGGTGTCCCAGGTGGTGGAGCTGGTCAGCGACGACGCACCTCACGCCGGCCGGCCCGGGGCCGGTGCCAGCGAGGACCCGTTGGCCGGGCTCCTCGACTTCGACGGCCCGGTGGACTCACCGGACGACCCGGTGCTGGCCCGGCTGCTGCCCGACGCCTACCGCGACGACGACGAGGCGGCCGGAGAGTTCCGCCGCTTCACCGAGCGGTCGATGCGCGACCAGAAGGCCGGAAACGGCCGTGCGGTGGTCTCGTCGCTGACCGGGGCCGGTCTGCCGGCCGTCGGCGAGGACGTCGGTGACGCGGTCGTCGAGCTCGAGCTGGGTCCGGCCGACGTGCATGCGTGGCTGCGCTGCCTCACCGACGTACGCCTGGCTCTGGCCATCCGGCTGGGCGTGGAGGAGGGCGACGAGGACTACTGGGACGCACTGCCCGACGACAGCCCGCAGGCGTACCTCCGTGACGTCTACGACTGGTTGGGCTTCGTCCAGGAGACCCTGGTCGCCGCGGCGTGGCGGAGCTGACGTGCTCGTCCTCGACCGGGTGACGTACGACGCGATCGTTGCGCACGCGCGCCGGGACCATCCGGACGAGGCGTGCGGGGTGGTCGCGGGGCCGGAGGGCGGCGACCGGGCCGAGCGGTTCATCCCGATGCTGAACGCGGCCCGCTCGCCCACGTTCTACGAGTTCGACTCCACCGACCTGCTGCGCCTCTACCGGGAGATGGACGAGCGCGGCGAGCGACCGGTGGTGATCTACCACTCCCACACCGCCACCGAGGCATACCCGTCGCGCACCGACATCGGTCTCGCGCAGGAGCCCGACGCGCACTACGTGCTGGTGTCGACCCGCGAGAACGGCAACCACGAGGGCCCGGTGGAATGTCGGTCGTTCCGCATTGTTGAGGGTGTAGTGAGCGAAGAAGAGGTGCGGGTCGTCTCGTCGTACGAGCAACCTTCCGGTGACGGCAACGCACCCACCCCCCGACAGCAGGAGCAGTAGATGGCCATCGACGTGCGTGTCCCCACGATCCTGCGGACCTACACCGGTGGGGAAAGGGCCGTGACTGCGCGGGGCGACTCCCTGTCGGACCTGATCGAGGACCTGGACGAGAACCATCCCGGCATCAAGGCGCGCCTGCTCGAAGGCGAGGACCTGCGCCGGTTCATCAACGTCTACGTCAACGACGAGGACGTGCGCTTCACCGGGGGCCTGCAGACGTCGGTGTCCGACGGCGACGCGGTCGTCATCCTGCCCGCCGTCGCCGGCGGCTGACGCCGATGCGGTTCGACTCGCTGCTCGACACGGTCGGCGGCACCCCGCTGGTAGGTCTGCCGCGGCTGTCACCGTCGCCCGACGTACGGCTGTGGGCCAAGCTCGAGGACCAGAACCCGACCGGCTCGATCAAGGACCGCGCGGCGCTGGCGATGCTGGTGGCCGCCGAGAAGGACGGGCTGCTGCGACCCGGCTGCACGATCCTCGAGCCGACCTCGGGCAACACCGGCATCTCGTTGGCGATGGTGGCCCAGCTGCGCGGCTACCGCCTGGTCTGCGTGCTGCCCGAGAACACCTCGATCGAGCGCAAGCAGCTGTTGGCCATGTGGGGCGCCGAGGTGGTGTCGTCGCCGGCGGCCGGCGGCTCCAACGAGGCCGTGCGGCTGGCCAAGGCGCTGGCCGAGGAGCATCCGGACTGGGTGCTGCTCTACCAGTACGGCAACCCGGCCAACGCCGCCGCTCACTTCGACGGAACCGGCCCGGAGGTCCTCGCCGACCTGCCGTCGGTCACCCACTTCGTTGCCGGCCTGGGCACCAGCGGCACGCTGATGGGGGTCGGCCGCTTCTTTCGCGAGCAGGCGCCGCAGGTGCGTATCGTCGCCGCCGAGCCGAGGTACGGCGAGCTCGTCTACGGCCTGCGCAACCTCGACGAGGGCTTCGTGCCCGAGCTGTATGACGCGTCGCTGATCGACGCGCGCTTCTCGGTCGGCCCGCGCGACGCCGTACGCCGGGTGCGTGAGCTGCTCGAGCTCGAGGGCATCTTCGCCGGCATCTCGACCGGCGCGATCCTGCATGCGGCGCTGGCCCAGGCCGCGAAGTCGGTCAAGGCGCGGGAGCGCGCGGACATCGTGTTCGTGGTCTGTGACGCCGGCTGGAAATACCTGTCGACCGGCGCCTACGAGGGCAGCATCGATGCGGCCGAGCGAGGCCTCGAGGGCCAGCTCTGGGCCTGATGCGGGGGCGCAAACGTGACCTAGCCCTCTCGTCCATGTGTGCCGGTCGGTGCGTCCCGCCACGTAGGCTTTCCTGTCGTGGCAGATGCACCCATCGGGATCTTCGACTCGGGCTTCGGCGGTCTCACCGTCGCCCGGGCCGTGCTCGACCAGTTGCCGCACGAACCCGTCCTCTACCTCGGCGACACGGCCCGCCAGCCCTACGGCCCGAAGCCGATCGGTGAGGTCCGCGAGTACGCCCTCGAGTGCCTCGACCACCTGGTCGAGCGTGGCGTCAAGGCGCTGGTGATCGCCTGCAACTCCGCCAGCGCCGCCGTGCTGCGGGACGCGCGCGAGCGTTACCCCGTACCCGTCGTCGAGGTGATCCTGCCGGCCACCCGGCGAGCGGTGGCGGCGACGCGCAGCGGTCAGGTGGGCGTCATCTGCACTCACGCGACCGCCGCGTCGATGGCGTACGACGACGCGTTCGCCGCTGCGCCGCAGGTGCGGTTGAGCACCCAGCCGTGCCCACGCTTCGTGGAGTTCGTCGAGCGTGGCATCACCAGCGGTCCCGACCTGCTCGACGTGGCGGCCCGCTATCTCGACCCGCTGCGGCAACGTGACATCGACACGCTGGTGCTCGGCTGCACCCACTATCCGCTGCTCACCGGTGTCATCTCCTACGTCATGGGCGACGGCGTCACGCTGGTCTCCAGCGCCGAGGAGACCGCCAAGGAGGTCTACGGGCTGCTGGTGCGGCACCGACTCGAGCGCGACTCGGCACTGCCACCACCACAGCACCACTTCCTCACCACCGGTCGACCAGCGGAGTTCCGAGACGTGGGCCGGCGTTTCCTCGGCCCCGAGCTGGACGTCGTCGACCAGTTTGCGTGGGTGGGCGTGTGAGGCTGACCGTCATCGGCATGTCGGGATCCTTTCCGGGTCCTGATTCGCCGGCATCGTGCTACCTGGTGGAGCACGAGCACGAGGGGCGCACCTCCCGGTTGGTGCTCGACCTCGGCAACGGGGCGCTGGGGACCCTGCAGCGCTTCGTCGACCTGTGCGACATCGACGCCGTGTGCCTCAGCCACCTGCATGCCGACCACTGCCTCGACCTGTGCGGCTACTTCGTCTTCCGCCGCTACCATCCCGAGGCTCCGCTGCCGCGGCTGAAGGTCTACGGTCCAGAGGGCACCGCGCGCCGGATGGCCCGCGCCTACGACCTGGCCGCCGAGCCGGGAATGTGCCAGGAGTTCGACTTCCGCCCCTTCCCAGCTGTCCCGTTCCAGGTGGGGTCTCTGACAGTGACCACCGCGCGCGTCAACCATCCGGTGCCCGCCTACGCCGTACGCGTCGAGGCCGGAGGCTGCGCTCTGGTCTACAGCGGCGACACCGGGGTCAGCACCGCACTGATCGACCTGGCGCGCGACTGTGACCTGTTGTTGTGCGAGGCGTCGTTCGTGGAGAGCAATGACAACCCGCCCGGCTTGCACCTCACCGGCAAGCAGGCCGGCGAACATGCCAGCAAGGCCGCAGCACGCCAGCTGGTGCTCACCCACCTGCCGCCGACGCTGGCGGCGGCGGAGGTTCTGGCCGACGCCGGGCCGGCCTACTCGGGCCCGCTCGAGCTCGCGCGCGTCGGTGCGGTCTACGACCTGCCGCCGCTAGTGTGCCCGCCATGAGCCGAGTCGACGGACGCGAACCCTCCGACCTGCGTCCGGTGCGCCTGACCCGCCAGTGGCTCGACCACGCGGCGGGCTCGGTGCTGGTGGAGTTCGGCCGCACCCGGGTGCTGTGTGCCGCGAGCGCAAGCGTCGGCGTACCCCGCTGGCGCAGGGACTCCGGACTCGGCTGGGTGACCGCGGAATATGCCATGTTGCCCAGCTCGACGCACACCCGCTCCGACCGCGAGTCTGTCAAGGGACGCATCGGTGGGCGCACGCACGAGATCTCCCGCCTGGTCGGCCGGTCGCTGCGCGCTGTCGTGGACCACAAGGCGCTGGGGGCGAACACGATCGTGCTCGACTGCGACGTGCTCCAGGCCGATGGGGGCACCCGCACCGCGGCGATCACCGGTGCCTACGTCGCGCTCGCCGACGCGGTCGCGCATCTGCGCGCTACGGGCGCGCTCGAGGGCGAACCGCTGACCGGCTCGGTGTCCGCCATCTCGGTGGGTCTCGTCGGGGGGGTTGCGATGCTCGATCTGGCCTACGAGGAGGACGTGCGCGCGGGCACCGACATGAACGTCGTGATGACCGGCGCCGGGCGCTTCGTCGAGGTGCAGGGCACCGCCGAAGGAGTGCCGTTCGACCGGGCCGAGCTCGACACGCTGCTCTCGCTCGGCGCCGAGGGTTGCGCCGAGCTGACCCGGCTGCAAGATGACGCGCTCGCCTCGTGACCGCGTGGTCCTGGCGACGCACAACACCGGGAAGTTGGCCGAGATGCAGCGCATCCTCGCCCCGCTGGTGCCCGGCGTCGAGGTGCTCGGGCTCGACGACGTCCCGGCGTACGACGAGCCGGTGGAGTCCGAGGCGACGTTCGCCGGCAATGCGCTGATCAAGGCGCGGGCGGCGGTGACGGCAACCGGGTTGCTCGCCCTGGCCGACGACAGTGGGATCTGTGTGGACGCGCTCAACGGGATGCCCGGGGTGTTGTCGGCACGATGGGCAGGGGTCGGCAAGGACGACCGGCGCAACAACGAGCTGCTGCTCGCCCAGCTGCGCGAGGTTCCGCAGCAGCGCCGTGGGGCACATTTTTGCTGCGCGGTGGCGTTGTGCCGACCCGACGGCCTCGAGGAGACGGCCTGCGGTGAGATGCGGGGGCGAATCATCGAGCAGATGCGCGGATCTGGGGGCTTCGGCTACGACGTGGTGTTCGCGCCGGAGGGGTACGCCCGGACCACGGCCGAGCTGCCGGCGGCGGACAAGGACGCCCTCAGCCATCGCGGTCAGGCGCTGCGCGCCATCGCGCCGCTCGTCGCCGCTGCACTGCGCCGCTGACTGCGCCGCTGACTGCGGGCGGTGGAGTGGCCGCAGCGGGGCGGCTGCGAGCCGGGAGTGCGGCCGGTGAGACTCGAACTCACACTGTCACGGACCTAAACCGTGTGCCTCCTGCCGGTTGGGCTACGGCCGCGTCCGCCCATCCTAGGCGGCACGCTCGGGTCAGCACCCATGGCCGGTGGCTCTCGCCGACGGCTCGTGGGTAGTCTCTAGCGAGCAGGACGCCCGCCACCTCGAGGAGGATGCCGTGAGCCAAGCGATCCCGTCTGGCAAGCACCGCGCCGACGTATCCGCGGCTGCACAGTCGCCCCAAAAGCTCGAGCACGACATCGAGGCGACGCGCGAGCGTCTTGCTTCCACGCTGGACCAGCTGCTCTACCGGGCGCGGCCCAAGACGATCATTCAGCGCAAGGTGGACCACACCAAGGCCCAGTTCGTCGATGACGAGGGCAATCCGCGCCAGGACAAGATCGCGACCGTCGCGGCGGCGGCGCTCGGAGTGGTGGTGCTCTTCGTGGTCGTGCGCACGCTCAGCAACCGCCGGGCCTGATCGGCGCGGGAGCCGTCAGGAGCTCTGCTGCTCCCAGAACTGCTCGAAGTCGGCGACCGGCAGAGGCCTCGCGATCAGGAAGCCCTGCATGAGTGTGCAGCCGAGCTCGTGCAGGCGCCGACGTTGGGTCGACGTCTCCACTCCTTCAGCGATGGTCTGGATGCCGAGTGCATCGGCGAGACGCAGCACCGTGGCCACGATCTCGGCATCGACGACGTCGTGGCCGAGGCCGCTGGTGAAGGAACGGTCGAGTTTCACGACGTCGATCGGGAAGCGCTTGAGGTAGGAAAGCGACGAGTAGCCGACTCCGAAGTCGTCGATCGCGATGCGCACTCCCAGGTCCCGGATCGCTTGGATCATCTCGCGCGTGAATCGCGAGTCAGCCATGAGCACCGACTCGGTGATCTCGAGACACAGCTGGGTGGGTTGCAAGCCGGTGATGTCCAGCACGGTGGCGACCTCGTCGGCGAAGCCGGAGGCGATGAACTGTCTGGGCGACACGTTGACCGACAGCGTCAGCGGTGGCCGTTCGGGATGCCGCACGGTCCAGGCGTGCACGGTGCGGCACGAGGCATCGAGCACCCAACGTCCGAGCAGGCCGATCAACCCGGTTTCCTCGGCCAGTGGGATGAACTGCTCGGGGTAGACGAGCCCTCGGTCGGAGGTCGGCCACCGCACCAGCGCCTCGACGCCGACTATCGCGGCGTCACCGGTCGTGGTGATCGGCTGGTAGTGCAATGTCAGCTCGTTGTTGTCGACGGCCGTCCGTAGCTGGGCTTCGACATCGAGGCGGTTTCGGGCCTGGCCGCTGCCGGTCGAGGCAGAGACCTGGACGCAGTTGCGGCCGGCGGCCTTGGCGGAGTACGCCGCGGTGTCCGCGGCCGCGAGTACGTCGTCCCTGCTCTGGCCTGGGTGGGCCAGCGCGACGCCGATCGAGCACGAGATGTAGACGGCGTGCTCCTCGACCGCAAACGGCGGGTCCAGCGCCTTGAGGAGCTGGTTGGCGACCGTGACCGCCTCATCGACCGACCCGACGTTTTCGAGCAGTACGACGAACTCGTCACCGGAGAACCGCGCCAACGTGTCGGCGGAGCCGAGTGACTCGCGGATACGGGTGGACACCTCGAGCAGCAGCCGGTCCCCGGCGAGGTGGCCGTAGGAGTCGTTGACCAGCTTGAACCGGTCGAGGTCCATGAACAGTACGCCGTGCTGGCCGCCGTCCCGGTTCAGCCGGGCCATCGCATGGTCCAGCCGGTCGAACAGCAGCCGACGGTTCGGCAAGCCGGTGAGCTCGTCGTGCAGGGCTCGATGGGTGATCGCGTCCTGCAGTGCCCGCCTCTCGGTGACGTCGCGCAGCACGAGCACCGCGCCTGGCTGGGCGTCGCCGTGCTGCAGCGGGGTGAAGCTGTAGGCGACGTCGAGGTGCTTCCCGAACGAGCCGACGAGGACTGCGTCGACGTCCTGCGCCACCTCGCCCCGTTGGAGCATCCCGGTCAGGTCGATGTCGCGTCGCACATGCCGGAGCCGGCAGACGTCGCCGATCGGGTGGCCGACGGTTGCGGCCTCGTCGGCGTACCCGGTCATCGAGAGTGCGGCGGGATTGGCGAAGGTCACCCGGCCCTGCAGGTCCACCGCGATCACGCCTTCGCTCTGTGAGTTCGTGATCGTGCGCAGCTGCGTCACCAGCTCGGTCGAGTGCAGGACGTCGCCGGCGACTCCGGCAAGCGTGAGCAGCGTCGACCGGTCCTCGTCGCTCCAGTCGCCGCCACCGCGCCGTCTGTCGACGACGAGCTTGAGGTCGTCGCCGAGCGGTGCGTCGATCGCCGCGGCCGGGACCGGTGCCCCTCGCGCGGCCGTGCTCACGGTCTTGGCGGCCAACAGCTTCTCGGTCGCGTGTACCAGGTCGTCGAGCACCGCTTCGGCACTGTGCTGGCCGCGCAGCGACGCGATCGCCTGCTGCAGCTGCTCTGCCCGTCGCCGGCCGGACAGCTCGCGCAACGACGAGGCGTAGGAGCCGTGGACGAAGAGAATGAGTATGCCGACGAGGATTGCCGCGAGCGGATTCTGGGTGATGACCAAGGTTCCGACTCCGCCCAGGGTGACCGCGCCTACCCAGGGC
Organism: Actinomycetota bacterium; assembly: GCA_030857985.1. Taxonomy (GTDB): domain Bacteria; phylum Actinomycetota; class Actinomycetes; order Propionibacteriales; family Nocardioidaceae; genus JALZMX01. The sequence continues at coordinate 14,274 of JALZMX010000101.1, forward strand.
CGGATGCGTCGAGCGAGCTCCGCGCTCAGCTCGGAGAACCGAGTCCCGGTCGCGTAGGACACCATCGCCCGCACCAGCGCTGCCGAACCCGCGTTGTAGACGAGCGTGGCGGCCATAGCGGCTATGACGGCTGTGACCGAGGGGTTGAAAGACGGCCGGACTCCGAGCAGGTAGAGGGTGCTCACGGCGAGGGCGGTAGCGAACAGCGTCGCGCCGAGGTTGAACACCGTCTTCACCCAGTGCCGGTGGACAGCGATGCTGCCGGCCAGGGAGGCAACACCGACGATCACAAAGGCATGGCTCGGCGGGAGCAGAACCAGCATCGGGACGAAGGCGACTTCGTCCAACGGGATACTCTCTACGTTATTCTCCGCGGCGATCTCTCGCTGCGGACGAACATAGACGTAACTGAGCAACGAGCCCAGCACCAACGCTATGACGATGGAGTGCTCGCCCGGCTCCATCCGCCACATCAGGGCGGTGGCGACAGCCAGGCTCAAACCGATGAGCAGCGTCGCCGAACTAACCCATGCGACACGCATCGGGCCGGGGTTGGAACCGGTGCGTGTCATCGACAGGGAGATGTTACGAGGTCAGCTCCACTGCGAGCCCTTGCTCCACTGCGAGCCCTTGGTGTCGCCGATGCCGGTGGTGAGGTGCGTTGCGAACATGATGGTCTCCTGGCGAGTCTTGGGTTGCCCTGGGCGGCTAACGTCTTGAATATGACACATATCGATACGCAACGTCACGGATTGCAGTAGAATATAGGGAAAGTTGGTCGAAATGCCCGAAAAGACCGCTATCGGCACTAGTCAAAGTATCGGCCCGGCATCGGGC
>JALZMX010000141.1 GCA_030857985.1 Actinomycetota bacterium
GACTTCGCCAAGGGCACCCGCTTCGCCAGCGGCGGTGGCAGTAGTGACATCACCCCCCTGCGGGCCTGGGGCAACCGCTGCCTCAACCGCACCGCCAATGCCCTGTTCGGCACCGGCTACACCGACCTGTGCTACGGCTACAACGCGTTCTGGACCTCTTGCCTGCCCGCCCTCGAGCTCGACGCCGACGGCGACGCCCAGGACCGCAAGCTGTGGGGCGACGGCTTTGAGATCGAGACGATCATCAACACCCGCATCGCCAAGGCCAACCTGCGCATCGTCGAAGTCCCCAGCTACGAGTTCGACCGCATCCACGGCCAGAGCAACCTCAACACCTGGCGCGACGGCACCCGCGTCCTGCGCGCCCTGCTCGTCGAACGCCTCAACCGCAAGGGCCGCCACCACGACACCGGACGCCACACGCTGGCCGACGTCACCGGAACCGGCACGGCCACCTCGGTCACGGTACGGACCTCCGGGCGCCGCAGGGTCGTCCGCGCCGGCTGAGCACAAGCCGGGCTCAGGACGTCGCTGCTCCTACGGCCGTCGACGTCTGGTCGAGTTGTGCCTGCCCTTCGCTGTGGATGGCTTCTTCCTCCGTGGACGCGTTCGACCGAGCGTCACTGACGAGCAGCCCGCTCGCGCACGCGGACCGGTGAGCGACGGCATCGCCCGTGCGGCGCTGCTCCGCTGAACCGAATTTCGTCGGCGGTCGAACGGTCGCCGAGGCCAGCGAAGCACATCGGCCGAGACCCTGGACCCGGCGCACGACCGGACCACCCGCCGGCTGACTCGGAGCTCGCCGTGTTCTCGCACGCGACCCCTCCTGCCGTCGCGCGTGAGCGGCACGACCATCCAGACCGCAGCGGAGTTTACCAGCCGGTGCCCCCTCAACTCCGACGGAGTTCGGACCCGACATGACGCGGACCCGAGCCTGCCCGCCAGAGGTCCGCCGTGGGCCATTGCGCAAGGCGACGCAGTTCCTCGACGCCGCTCACCTGAGCCTGGCTACAGCCACACCCCGGCCACTGCAGCCGAGTGCAGGCGCGCAGGCCGAGCCGCCGAGGCGCTGCTCGAGACAGCCCGTCGCATGCACGCCACGGGAGCTACCTGAGCGGCACCCCACGTCGCTGGGCGCCCTTCCGATCGGCAGCCAAGTTGGCAGCCAACGGGACGGAAACCAGTGAATCCCAGCGAACGCCAGCGGAGACAATTATGCCGCTGCAGGTATGCACATCAGTGGATGTTCGCGGACGCCCCTTGATCGCTCTGAAAAGCGTGGGGTCGGCGGTTCGAGCCCGCCCCTGACCACCCTTCCGTACCGCCTCTGACCTGCGGAAACACGGTCTGCGGCCCTCCCGGCCGGCCCGCGCCTTGACGTCCGCCAGCTCCATGCCGTGCCCGGACCTGTGAAAACTGAGGTGTTAACGCTCCGCGTGCGGCGCGCCGTATCGTACCCAACCCCGTAGGGTGACGCTTGCGATGCTGCGGGGTCTAGCGTGGAGAACGGTCCCGAGCCAAAGTTTTGACGAAGGTGAGGAGGGGGGCATGACGCCCACCTCGAGTCACGTCGCCGGCTCGCCGAGGCAGCGGCGGATCAGTGCCGTGCGAAACGTCGTCATCGGGCTTCCCTGCGCAGACGTTCTGGCCGTCGTCAGGGACATCGGTCTCCTCGAGCCGCTCGAGCGGAAGGCCCGTCATGTCGAGATCCACCCCACTGGGCCGGACGAGGGCTGGTACCGCATTCTGGGGAAGCTGTTCGGCATCCGCTCGTGGACCGGCGCTTCAGCTACGAGCAACACGCGTGTGGTTGGCACTCCGAAGATCTTCGTCCCCGGGTCGACGGCTGGCGTATCAGCGGCGGATTTCTGGTCAGCCGCATCGACGACACCACAAGCCGCGTCACGCACTACGAGGACTACACGATCCCCCACCGTCTGAGACACTGGCGGCCCTTGTTGTGGCTGTACATGCGCCGCAGCCAGGTGGGAGAAATGCGTGACCTGCTGCCACTGGTGTTGCGGACCGCTGCTTCACAGGGCGGCACGCCTGCCCATCCAACGGCTGGAACTGCCCGGCTTGCAGAGGTAGAACTGCACGCCGGTGCGCCCCAGCCTGGTGCCCCTGTGGCGGACCGAAACGCATAAGGGGCCCGACGGCGTCGCCCCTGGCGGCGGTCGGCGGTTCGATCCCGCCCCTGACCACCCACTCTCTGTCTCTCCTTCGAGAAGCGGTCGGTCAACGTCATGAGAATGCGGATGGGTCGCAAGACATGAGACTCCGCTCCAACGAGGCACGAGGCGCGCCATGGCCCGACGCTCCAGAGCACCGGAGGCGGTACGGCCCGACGCTCCAGAGGCAGCCATGCTGAGCAATGGCTGTACGCAGGGCGACGCGGGCGCGAACAACTCGGAGCGTCGACCTATCTCGCATTTCGCCGCGTACTGGCTGACCCCTTCGGCGGACTGACCGGGACCGCGCCCGGGAGGCGCCGTCGGTAGGTACCATGCGCGAGAGGCGCTGGGGCCAAAGGAGGCGGGATGCGGTGATCGCATCAGCCGAGATGCTCTCGCTGCCACCCCGCCTGGAGGCCGCCACCCAGGCCCGTCGGCATGTCCGGCAGAAACTGGTCGCCTGGGAGCTGGACGAGCTCGTCGACCCGGTCGTCCTGCTCACCAGCGAGGTCGTCACGAACGCGCTGCTGCACGCCGGGACGGTCATCACCGTCGCGGTGCGGCGCGAGGGCACTGGTGTGCGTGTCGAGGTCGGTGACGGCTCCGGCGTGCAGCCCGTGCAACGGCGCCGGTCCGCCACCGCGACCACCGGCCGCGGCGTGCAACTGCTCGAGAGCGTCTCCGACGGCTGGGGCTCGACAGCGGTGGGGGTCGGCAAGCTCGTGTGGTTCCGGGTGGTCTCGGCCCAGACGTGGGCCACCTCCTTCACGGTCGAGAGCCTTCTCGAGGACGACCTGTGACCGGACCGGACGGCGGCGGCCCGCTCGGGGCGTTACGCCCCCGAGGACGACGGAGGCGACCTGAAGCAGGTCCGCCTGCTCGGACTTCCCCTTCGCCTGCTGCTGGCCGCCGGGGAGCACCACGACGGCCTGATACGCGAGTTCCGCCTGCTGGCGCTGGCCGAGGACAAGCCGCGCGCGCCGGTGCCCACCCGGCTGGTCGAGCTGACCGACATGCTCGGGCGGCGCTATGCCTTTGCGCGACAGCGGCCCGACCAGGAGATCGACGAGGCGCTAGATCGCGGCGATCACGTCATCGACCTCTCCTACGAGGTGCCGGCGGGGGTGGCGCAGGGTGTGGCGGGGCTGGAGACTCTGATGGCCGAGGCCGACACGTTCTGCGCGGACGAGCAGCTGATGTCGCTCGAGCGGCCACCGGTGCTGCAGCAATTCGCCCACTGGTATCTCGAGCAGTTCGTTGCCCAGATCGCGGGCGAGCCGCCGACCCCTTGGGAGGGGCCGCACGACCTGTAACGGCAGCGCTACAGGCCCAGCTCCCGGGCGATCAGCATCAACTGCACCTCGGTCGTCCCCTCCCCGATCTCGAGGATCTTGCTGTCGCGGTAGTGCCGCGCGACCACGAACTCGTTCATGAAGCCGTAGCCACCGTGCACCTGGGTCGCGTCGCGGGCGTTGTCCATCGCGGCCTCGCCCGAGACCAGCTTGGCGATCGCGGCCGACTTCTTGAACGGCAGCCCGGCGAGCATCCGCGCGGCGGCGTCGTAGTAGGCGGTGCGGGCGACGTGCACGCGCGCCTCCATGCGGGCGATCTTGAACGCGATGGCCTGGTTGTGCCCGATGCGGCGCCCGAAGGCTTCCCGCTGGTTGGCGTAGGCCACGCTCTCGTCGACGCAGCCCTGCGCGGCGCCGACCGACAGCGCACTGATCGCGATCCGCCCCTCGTCCAGGATCTGCAGGAAGTTGGCGTAGCCGCGGCCACGCTCGCCCAGCAGGTTGGCTTCCGGCACCCGTACGTCCTCGAGTGTCAGCGGATGCGTGTCCGAGGCGTTCCAGCCGACCTTGTCGTAGGCCGGCCCGGCCGTGAAGCCGGGCGTCGGCACCGGCACGAGGATCGCGCTGATCTCCTTCTTGCCGGTCCCCGCGATGCCGGTGACCGCCGTGACCGTCACGAGCCGGGTGAGGTCGGTGCCGGAGTTGGTGATGAACGCCTTGCTGCCGTTGACGACCCACTGCCCGTCGGTCAGGACAGCCGTCGTACGGGTGGCGCCGGCATCGCTGCCGCCGCCCGGTTCGGTCAGCCCGAAAGCACCGAGCGCCTGCCCGGACGCGAGCAGTGGCAGCCACTGCTGCTGCTGCTCTTTCGTCCCGAAGCGGTAGACCGGCATGGCGCCGAGCGACACCCCTGCCTCCAGGGTGATGGCCACGCTCTGGTCGACGCGGGCCAGCTCCTCGAGGGCCAGACACAGCGCGAAACAGTCGCCGCCCATCCCACCGAGCTCCTCGGGGAAGGGCAGCCCGAAAAGGCCCATCTCCCCCATCTGGCGCACCACGTCGTACGGGAAGGTCCTGGTCCTGTCGTGGTGATAGGAGACCGGCGCGACCACCTCGCGGGCGAACTGCTCGACGGTCCGGCGCAGCGCGACCTGCTCGTCGGTGAGGCGGGTGTCGAGCATCAGCAGTCCTTCTCGGAGCGGGCGGCGAGGGCGGCGAGGGCGCGGGACGGGCTGGGCCGGCCGAGCTGCTCGGCCATCCACACACTGGTGGCGACCAGCGCCGGCAGGTCGACGCCGGTGTCGATGCCGAGCCCGTGCAGCAGCCACACCAGGTCCTCGGTCGCGAGATTGCCGGTGGCACTGCCGGCGTACGGGCAGCCGCCGAGCCCACCCGCCGACGCGTCGACGGTGGTCACGCCCTGCTGCAGGGCGAGCAGCGTGTTGGCCAGCGCCTGGCCGTACGTGTCGTGGAAGTGCACCGCCAGCATCGCGACCGGCACCCCGCGCTGCGCGAGGAGCGTGAGCAGCGCGGCGACCTGTCCGGGTGTGCCGACGCCGGTGGTGTCACCGAGGGAGATCTCGGTGCAGCCCATCTGGACGAGACGTACGGCGACGTCGGCCACCTGCGCCGGCAGCACCGGCCCTTCCCACGGGTCGCCGAAGCACATCGACACGTAGCCGCGAACGGCCAGCCCCTCGGCGCGCGCCCGGACCACCACCGGAGCGAACATCTCCAGCGAGGCGGCGACGGTGCGGTTGAGGTTCCTGCGCGCGAACGTCTCGGTGGCGCTGGCGAACACGGCGATCTCCCGGACACCAGCGGCAAGCGCCCGGTCGAGTCCGCGATCATTGGGCACCAGCACCGGATGGCGGCCGGGCAGCGGTCCGAGCAGCGCGAGCAACTGCTCGGCGTCGGCCAACTGCGGGACCCACCGCGCGGGGACGAAGCTGGTCAGCTCGACGGTGCCGAGGCCGGCGGCGATCAGACGCTGGACGAGCTCGGCCTTGACTTCTACCGGCACGACGGCGCTTTCGTTCTGCAGCCCGTCGCGGGGACCGACCTCGTAGATCTCGATGCGGTCCGGCAGCCCCGGAAGGGTCGCGGTCACGGCGTGTCCGTCACCGTGGCGACGAGCTGACCGACCACGACCTGGTCCCCCAGGCGCACCATCAGCGGGCCGACCGTTCCGTCCCTCGGCGCAGCGAGACCGTGCTCCATCTTCATGGCCTCCACGACGAGAAGGACATCACCCTGACGTACGAGGTCGCCGGGCTTCGCGGTCACCGCGATGACGGCCCCGGGCATGGGGCTGCGCACCTCTCCACCGGATGCTCCGACCTCGGTCCCGCGCGGTCGCGGCGCGAACGCGGCGATGGCGTGGGTCACCCCGTCGAGCTCCAGCCAGGTGGTGTCGCCGTCAGCCGCGGACAGCACGCGCGAGCTGCGTCCGGCGACGGTGAGAAGGCAGCCGTCGTCCAGGGGGACCAGCGAGGCGGGGACGGGCTCGCCGCCGCCGACCCGGACGAGCGCGCCGGACGGCTGCCCGGCCACCGCCAGCCGCACAGGTGATCCGTCGAAGCCGGCTACCTGGAGGGCCATCTCGGCG
>JALZMX010000202.1 GCA_030857985.1 Actinomycetota bacterium
ACCTCGCCGTAGTGCCAGGCCTGGTGGGCGGCGCGACGATCGGTCTCCGGACAGACCGGCTCGGGCCATGCCGCGTCGACGGCGACCAGGTCGAGGCGCAGCGGCCGCTCTGTCCGCTCCGCGTCCACCAGCACGCCCGTCACGGTGTCGGCGTCGGCCACCGTCTCGGTTGCCTGCCACACCACGTCGACCGCGCCCAGCCACTCGGGCAGGTCGAACGGGTCGGCGAGCGGCATCAGTCGGGTTCCTGCAGCGAGCTGGGGCGCTCGTCGTCGGGGTCGCGGGGCAGCGCCAGCGCGGACGTCTCGTCGTCGGACAAGGCGGCGTAGTCGGGCTCACCGCTGCGGCGGCGTCGCGACCGGTCCACCAGGCGCGCGATCAGCTCGGAGACCAGGAAGAGTCCCGTCATCGGCAGCGCCAGGAACAGCATCGTGATCGGGTCGGTCGAGGGGGTGGCAACGGCGGCGAACACGAACGTGCCGATCACGATCCACGCGCGGTAGCGCGCCAGTGACGCCGAGCTGACCACTCCGGCGAGGTTGAGCAGGACGACGAACAGCGGGATCTCGAACGCGATCCCGAAGACCAGCAGCATCCGCAGCACGAAGCCGAGATAGCGGTCGACCTGCACCAGGTTGCTCACGTCCGCCGGCGTGAAGCTGATCAGGATCTCGATAGCCTTGGGCAGGATGAGGAAGCCGAGCAGCACCCCGGCGATGAACAAGGGCCCCGCGATGGCGCCGAACACCATGCTCCAACGGCGCTCCTGGCGGTGCAGGCCGGGCACGACGAACGCCCACAGCTGGTAGAGCCACACCGGGCTGGAGAGGACGACGCCGCCCACCAGCGCGATCTTGATCTGCAGCGTGAACGGGTCGGCGGGGCCGGCCAGGGTCAGCGTCGCATCGATGTCGCGCTCGGCGGCCAACGCCTCGATGCTGGATTCGAACGGCTCGGTGAGCAGCGCAAACAACGGGTCGTAGAAGATCCAGGCGACCACCATCATCGCCACGATCGCCGCCACCGACTTGACCAAGCGGTTGCGCAGCTCGCGCAGGTGCTCTACCAGCGGCATCCGGCCCTCGCCGACCGGCTCGGAACCGGTGCCGCCGCCGGTAGCGGCATTGACGGCAGCGGTGGCCACGCGGACTCAGGCTCGCCCGGGGATCAGCGCTCGGTGGGGCGCTGCGTGGCGTCCTCGACCGGTGTGCGAGCGGGGTCTGAGGGTGGGGTCTGGGGCGGCAAGGTCGTCGTCGTGCCAGGCGACAGCGGTCGCGGCGCCTCCTCATGCCGATGGTCCGCGTCCGGCTTGTCGTCGTCGTCCATCAGGCCCTTGGTCTCGGACTTGAAGATCCGCAGTGCGCGCCCGGTGCCGCGAGCGAGGTCGGGCAGCTTCTTGGCTCCGAACAGCAGCACGATCACCAGCACGATGAGCACCAGCTCGGGTGCGCCCGGGCTCCACACCATGGGGATGGAGGGGATCATGGTGTTGCCTTCCGTCGTGGTCAGTCTGCTGTGGCTCTACCGCGATCATACGCCGCGCACGGCCATTCAGGCGTGGTACGCCGACAGTGCGCGAGTGGCCTCGGCGCGCACGTCGGCGGCGATCTCGGAAGGGATCACCACGGTGGCGTGTCCCGCCAACCGCAACGCGAGTCGCCGCAACCAGGCCGGGTCGCTCACCCGTAGCTGCAGGCGCAGGCCGCCGTCGGCGAGCTTGGTGGCATTCTCGTGCGGGTAGTACTCCGCCACCCAGCCCGCGTCCGCCGCCAGGTCGAGCGTGGCGAGCATGTCGTCGGGTGAGGGTCGGAACAGCCCTTGCGACAGGTCGCGTGGACGGGCCTGCGACGGGGGGTCGCAGGCGACGTCCAGCTCGAGCGCCGAGGTGATGCGGTCCATCCGGAACAGCCGGGTGTCGTCGGCGCGGTAGCACCACGCTTCGAGGTAACTGTGCCCCTCGGCGACGATCAGCCGCATCGGATCGACCTCGCGCTCGGTGGTCTCGTCGCGCGCCGGGACGAAGTACGACAGCCGCATCCGGTGGTTGCGCTTCAGGGCGGCGTTGACCGCATCGACCACCACCCGGTCGGCCGGGTCGATCTGCACCTCGACCTGGTCCAGCCTGCCGACGCCGTCACCCGCGGCCGACTCCAGCTTGCCGAGCGCCCGTTCGATCGCTTCCCGCTCGCCCGCGCCGGCCACGTCGCGCAACGTGCGCAGCGCGACGATCAGCGCCAGGGCCTCGTGCACGTCGAGCCGCAACGGCCGGTCGAGGAAGTCGGCGTTGGCGATACGCACGACGCCGTCCCCCTCGAGCGCCTCCATGTCGACCTCGATCAGGTCACCGGGCAGTGCACCGGGCAGGCCGCAGAAGTAGAGCACCCAGAGATCCTTGCTGATCTGCTCGGGCGTGGTGCCGAAGTCAGCCGCCACTCGGTCCAGCTGGACACCGCCGCGCTCGCGCAGGTACGGCACCAGTGCGAGCAGGCGCTCGACCTGTGCCTTGGCGCCCTGGTTCACGCTTGTGCTCCCGGCGCATCCACCAGCATCCGCAGCCGGTGTACGACGGAGTTGCGCAGGTCGTCGGGTGCCTCCACGACGACGTCGCTCCCGTGCGAGATCACCAGGTCGGCGACCGCTGCACCGACGGCGTACGGAAGCTCGACGCGGTCCCAGCCGGAGCCGGCAGCCCGGATCGAGCTGGCTCCCCGTCGCAGTGCCACGCCGGCACCGGCACGCACCCGCAACACCGCGACCGAGGTCGGCTCGCTCGGAGCGAGCTGGGCGGCCAGGGCCCGCACGTCGGTTCCCTCGGGCACCGTGAACGCCTCCGCCTTGCCGTCGGGCCGCACGTCGCCCTCCACCCGCGTGAGCCGGAACATCCGCGGCTCCTGACGGTCGCGGTCGAAGCCGACGGTGTACCAGTGGCCGTGCCACGACACAATTCCCCACGGCTCGAGGTGGCGCGCGCTCGGCTGCCCGCCGGGGCGGCGGTAGCTGAAGCTGACCGGTGTGCGCGCGACCATGGCGTTCCACAGCGGGTCGAAGGCCGGCTCCCGGGCGCCGAGGTGCGGCTCGACCACGGAGAGCGCAGCGGAATCGACGTCGACGCCGCCGGCGCGCAGCTTGATCAACGCGCTCGACGTGGCCTCGGCCAGGCTGGCGTGCTGCCACACCCTCGCCGCCAACCCGACGACGGCTGCCTCGTCCGGCTCGAAACGGATCTCGGGGAGCTCGAAGGCGTCCCGCCGGATCCGGTAGCCGGGTTCGTCCTCGAAGGCACGGTCGACGTGGCCGACCTCGATCGGGATGTTGAGGTCGCGCAGCTCTTCCTTGTCGCGCTCGAACATCTTCTCGAAGGCGTCGTCGGTCTGGTCGTGGTAGCCCTCGACGACCTCCCGGATCTTGGCCTTGCCGACGTAGGTGCGTGCCACCAGCAGGCAGATGACGAGGTTCATCAGCCGCTCACTCTTGCGCGAGGTCACCGCTCCCCCTCCTGCCCGCATCGGTCCGGCTCGGACCCGAGGGTACCCTCAGGGGAGTAGGGAGCGTGTCCTCACCGCCAGCGAGGTCGCCGGGCGAGCGGAGAAGCGGCCGCCGGGCCACCGCGCAGTCACAGAGCCCGCACGGCCTCATTACACGCTAGTCGCCACCACGAACCGGGATCTTTCGGACAGAAATTCGGCCCTTACCGTGTAATGCAGCTGCCGTATCTCCGAAACGCCGATGTTGCGTCGGTCAGCGGGCCCCTCAGCCCGCACTCGGCGACGTCGCCTTGAGGATGTCGATGGCGAAGATGAGTGTGTCGGTGCCCTTGATCCCTGCCTGTGGCTGGCCTGCTTCGCCGTACCCCTTGTCCGGAGGCACCACGAGGATCACCCGGCTGCCCACCTTCTGGCCGACCAGCCCCTCGTCCCAGCCCTCGATCAGGTTGCCGGTACCGATCGGGAAGGTGACCGGTTCGCCGCGCGTCCAGGACTGGTCGAAGATCTTGCCGTCGGGGTAGATCTGACCGAGGTAGTGCACGGTCAGCGTCTGACCCTTCTCGACCTCGGGACCCTCGCCCTCGATCACGGTGTGCACCTGCAGCTGCTTCGCTGCCGGCTCGGTGTCGGCGTCGGCGGAGAACCCGGTGGGCTGGTCCTGCGCGTTCAGCTCCAGATCCGGCAGGCCCTCCGGGGGCTGGACTGTGGCGCCCTCGGCCTGGCTCGGAACGATCCCCTGGATCTCCACGACGAACACGAGCGTGTCCTCGCCACCGATGTCGGCCTGCGGGTTGCCGGCCTCGCCGTAGCCGTCGGCCGGTGGCAGGGCGGCGACGAGGCGGCTGCCCACCTGTTGACCGACCAGTGCCTTGTTGAAGCCGGAGATCATCCCGGGGCCGAGCGGGAAGTCGGCCGGCATCCCGCGCTCCCACGAGCTGTCGAAGGTCTTGCCGGTGGAGGCGTTGACGCCGACGTAGTCGACGCTCACGGTGTCCGTCTCGCCGACCTCCTCGCCGTCTCCCTGGTCGAGCACCTCGACGGTCGTCTCGTCGACCGAGAAGCCGTCCTCGATCCCCACCTCCGGCTCCGCACCGGGCTCGCCCTGCACGGTCACGCCGTCGAGTCCGTCCGACGGCGCTGCCCCGCCTGCGGAGTTGTCGGACGCGGCTGGCTCACCCTCGGAGTCTGTCGAGCCACAGCCGACGAGCAGCAGCAGAGGCAGCAGCAGCAGGCAGATCAGCCGGTGCAGGGAGCACTTCATCAGGGCGACACCTCGAGGATGGCGGGAACGACCTGGACACCCTAACCAGAGCGGCCAAACGCCGAGCCCACCCGAACGCAGCTGCACCGAGGCCCGAGCTCACATGGAGGCGATGAGCCGCTCGACCCGTTCGTCGTGCGCCCGGAACGGGTCCTTGCAGAGCACGGTGCGCTGTGCCTGGTCGTTCAGCTTCAGATGCACCCAGTCGACGGTGAAGTCGCGACGGCGTTCCTGCGCCCGGCGGATGAACTCTCCGCGCAGCCGGGCGCGGGTCGTCTGCGGCGGTCGGGACTTGGCCTCGAAGATGGCCAGGTCGGTGGTCACCCTCGCGACGGCGCCGCGCCGCTCGAGCAGGTAGTAGAGTCCGCGCCCGCGGTGGATGTCGTGGTAGGCCAGGTCGAGCTGGGCGACGCGGGGATGGCTCAGCGGCAGTCCGTGGCTGCTGCGGTAGCGCTCGATCAGCGACCACTTGATGACCCAGTCGATCTCACGCTCGACCAGCGACAGGTCGCCGGAGTCGACGGCCTTCAGCCCGCGCTCCCACAGGTCGAGCACCCGGTCGATGACCGGCGTGTGCAGCTCGCGTCGGTCGACGAAATCGCGCGCCCTGGTCAAGAACTCGCTCTGGATGTCCAGGGCGCTGGCCTCGCGGCCGTTCGCCAACCGGACGGTGCGCTGCCCGGTCATGTCGTGGGAGATCTCGCGGATCGCGCGGATGGGGTTCTCGATCGTGAGGTCGCGCATCACCACGCCCTCCTCGATCATCCGCAGCACCAGGTCGGTGGAGGCAACCTTGAGCAGCGTGGTCGTCTCGCTCATGTTGGAGTCGCCGACGATGACGTGCAGGCGGCGGAACCGCTCGGCGTCGGCGTGCGGCTCGTCGCGGGTGTTGATGATGGGGCGCGATCGGGTGGTCGCACTGGAGACGCCCTCCCAGATGTGCTCGGCACGCTGGCTCACCGAGTAGACGGAACCGCGCGGCGTCTGCAGCACCTTACCGGCGCCACAGATGATCTGCCGGCTGACGAGGAAGGGGATCAGGATGTCGGCGAGCCGGCTGAACTCGCCGTGCCGGCCGACCAGGTAGTTCTCGTGACAGCCATAGGAGTTTCCGGCGGAGTCGGTGTTGTTCTTGAACAGGTAGACGTCGCCGGTGATGCCCTCGTCGCGCAGGCGCCTCTCGGCGTCGACCAGCAGGCCCTCGAGCACCCGCTCGCCGGCCTTGTCATGAGTGACCAGGTCGACGATGTCGTCACACTCCGGCGTGGCGTACTCGGGGTGGCTGCCGACGTCGAGGTACAGCCGGGCACCGTTGCGCAGGAACACGTTGCTGCTGCGACCCCACGAGACCACCCGGCGGAACAGGTAGCGGGCGACCTCGTCCGGCGAGAGGCGCCGCTGCCCGCGGAACGTGCAGGTCACGCCGTACTCGTTCTCGATGCCGAAGATGCGGCGGTCCACGGCCCCCACCTTACGAGGTCGCTACGAACTCACTGCGTGATCACATTCATCCGCGCGGCTCTGTCCCGTCGTACATCGACGCCAACCGCTCGCCGCGGACCCGGACGAACTTGCGGGGCCGGGTGCGGGTTCGGTCGAGCACCGCCACCTCGAGCGCCTCGACCGGCACCTGGCGGACCTGCTGACCGTCGTGCCCCAGCGCGTCGGCGGTGAAGCGCACGACCTCGGCCAGCGATTTGCCCGCCTCGTAATGCTCCCGCAGGTATTCGCTCACGTTCTCCGCGGCGCCGCCCATCACCGCGTAGCCCTCCTCGACCGCCACCGAGCCGTCGTAGGTGAGCCGGTAAATCTGGTCGGCCTCGATGTCGTCGCCGATCTCGGCAACGAAGATCTCCACCTCGTAAGGCTTCTCGCCGCCGGAGGAGAAGATGGCGCCGAGCGTCTGGGCGTAGGCGTTGGCCAGGCCGCGCCCGGTGACGTCGGCGCGGTCGTAGGAGTAGCCGCGCAGGTCGGCCAGGCGTACGCCGGCGATGCGCAGGTTCTCGAACTCGTTGTAGCGGCCGACCGCGGCGAACGCGATCCGGTCATAGATCTCACTGATCTTGTGCAGCGACTGTGACGGGTTCTCGGCGACGAACGCGATGCCGTCGGCGTACTGCAGCACCACCACGCTGCGCCCGCGCGCGATGCCCTTGCGGGCGAAGTCGGCCCGGTCCTTCATCAGCTGCTCGGGCGAGACGTAGAACGGTGTGGTCACGGGGCTGCCTCTCGGCGGGTCTGGTCGGGTCAGGTCAGCGCGGCGGCGGGGCCGTCGGGTCGGCGCATCCTGGCGGCGATCACCTCGTCGGCGATCTCGCCCACCTCGTCGTCGGGGACGCGCTGGTAGCCGTCGGCGGTCACGACACCGACGACCGGGAAGATCCGGCGGGCCAGGTCGGGCCCGCCGGTGGCGGAGTCGTCGTCGGCTGCGTCGTACAGGGCCTGCAGGGTGGCCGTCGTGCACTCGCGGGCCGACATGTCGTCGCGGTAGAGCTTCTTCAGCGAGCCCCGGGCGAACAGCGAGCCGGAGCCGACCGCATGGAACGCGGTCTCCTCGTAGCGACCGCCGGTGACGTCGTAGGAGAAGATGCGGCCACCGCGGCTCTGCAGGTCGTAGCCGGCGAAGAGCGGCACCACCGCGAGGCCCTGCATCGCCATCGCCAGGTTGGACCGGATCAGGGCGGCGAGCCTGTTGGCCTTGCCGTCGATCGAGAGCGTGGTGCCCTCGATCTTCTCGTAGTGCTCGAGCTCGGCCTGGAAGAGGCGCACCATCTCCACAGCGAGCCCGGCGGTGCCGGCGATGCCGACGCAGGAGAACTCGTCGGCGGGATAGACCTTCTCGATGTCGCGCTGGGCGATGATGTTGCCCATGGTCGCGCGCCGGTCCCCTGCCATCACCACACCGTCGGCGAATGTCGCCGACACGATGGTCGTGCCGTGCGGCACCTGGGCCGCCACGGACGCGGCTGGCGGTGTACGCCGTCCCGGCAACAGCTCCGGGGCCTGCTCGGAGAGGAACTCAGCGAACGACGAGCTCCCGGTGGTCAGGTAGGCACCCGGTAGACGCCCGGTGCTGTGGTGGGTCATTCTCCCCCTTTCTGGACAAATCCGCGGACGAACTCCTCGGCGTTCGACTCCAGGACCTCGTCGATCTCGTCGAGAATCGCGTCGACGTCGTCGGCCAGCTTCTCCTTGCGCTCGGCGACGTCGTCGCTGGCGTCGACCTCGGTCGCCTGCTCGGACTCCGCAGCCTTGCGCGGGGTCTTGTGCTGCTGCCCACCGTCGCGTGCCATCTCGCCACCTCCGTCGACCGTGTGCCGTCACACGCCTGTCGGTGACCCTACCCGCGAGAGCCGACGAATCATGTGTCCCGTTATCGGGCCGTGATCGCCCGCACGAGCTCATCGGCGGTCGTGCATCGGTCCAGCAGCTTCGCCACGTGTGCCTCGGTGCCTCGCAGCGGGTCCATCGTGGGGACGCGCTGCAGCGACTCGCGTCCGGAGATGTCGAAGATGACCGAGTCCCAGGACGCGGCGGCCACCTGGTCGGCGTACTTCTGCAGGCAGCGACCGCGAAAGTAGGCCCGGGTGTCGGTCGGCGGGTGGTCAACCGCGGCAGCGATCTCGTCGTCGCTGAGGAGACGCTCGATCGCCCCCCGAGCCACCAACCGGTGGTAGAGCCCCTTCTCGGGGCGGACGTCAGCGTACTGCAGGTCCACGAGCTGCAGCTTGGGATGCGCCCAGCCGATGCCGTCGCGCTCCCGGTACGACTCCAGCAAACCCAGCTTGGCCACCCAGTCCAGCTCTCGGCTGCACAGCATCGGGTCGCGCTCGAGCCTGGTGAGCACCGACTCCCAGCGCTGGAGCACCTCCATGGTCTGGTCGTCCGCGTCGTCGCCGTAACGGTCCTCGACGTACTTGCGGGCCTGCTCGAGGTACTCCATCTGCAGCTGTACGGCGCTGAGGCGCCGACCGTCCTCGAGCTCGACGAGATGACGCAGGGTCACGTCGTGCGAGACCTCGTGCAGCTCCTTGACCGGGCGCGCCAGCGACAGCCCGGCGGAGATGAAGCGGTCCTCGATCATCGCCAGCACCAACGACGTGGTGCCGACCTTGAGGAAGATGGAGATCTCCGCCAGGTTGGCGTCACCGATGATGACGTGCAACCTGCGGTACTTCTCGGGATCTGCGTGCGGCTCGTCGCGGGTGTTGATGATCGGCCGCTTCAGCGTGGTCTCCAGACCAACCTCGACCTCGAAGTAGTCAGCCCGCTGGCTGATCTGGAAGCCGTGTTCGCCGCCGTCCTGACCGAGGCCGACGCGGCCCGCACCGCAGACGACCTGGCGCGAGACGAAGAACGGGGTGAGGTGCCGGACGATGTCGCCGAACGGTGTGGCCCGCTGCATCAGGTAGTTCTCGTGCGACCCGTACGACGCGCCCTTGTTGTCGACGTTGTTCTTGTACAGCAGGATGGGGCGGGTCGTCGGCACCTGGCTCGCACACCGAGACGCCGCCAGCATGATCAGCTCACCGGCCTTGTCCCACCGCACCACGTCCTTGGGCGTCAGACACTCCGGGCTGGAGTACTCCGGGTGCGCGTGGTCAACGTACAGCCGGGCACCGTTGGTGAGGATGACGTTGGCGAGCCCGAGCTCCTCGTCGGTGAGCTGGCTCGGGTCGGCGACGTTGCGCGACAGGTCGAAGCCGCGGGCATCGCGCAGCGGGCTCTCCTCCTCGAAGTCCCACCGGGCCCGCCGCGCCCGCACGGTGGCGTTGGCGTAGGCGT
The DNA here is from genome assembly GCA_030857985.1 of Actinomycetota bacterium. Classification (GTDB taxonomy): domain Bacteria; phylum Actinomycetota; class Actinomycetes; order Propionibacteriales; family Nocardioidaceae; genus JALZMX01. Next base: position 9,532 of record JALZMX010000202.1, read on the forward strand.
TGACGATCTGCGACGAGGCGAGCATCGGGTTGGCGGTCGGCTGCCCCTGCACCGAGATCCCGAACTCGGTCTCGGTGCCCATCACCCGGCGCGCTGTCATGTGCGAAAGCCTACGCGCCGCATCGTCCTTTCCCCTGCCGCTGGCAGGCTGGGGTGATGGAGCTGATCGACACCGGCTGGGACAGCCGCGCCTGGCTCGTCGACAGCACCTGGATCGAACGCGAGCCACGGCGCCCCGAGGTGGCGCGTGGTCTGTTGTGCGAGACCCGGCTGCTGCCCTGGCTCGCTCCCCAGCTGCCGTTGCCGGTGCCGGAGCCGTTCGTCATCGACCACGACCCGCTCCGGGTCCGTCATCGGCTGCTGCCGGGTGCGCCGTTGCGACCCGATGACACAGCCCATGCGCCTGCGATCGGAGCGTTCCTGCGGGCGCTGCACCGGGTCGATGTCGAGCAGGCCGTCGCCCTCGGCGTACCCGACTCCGACGCATCACGACGCGAGCTCGAGCACACCCACGCGCGCCTCGCCGGCGTCGTGCTGCCGCTGCTCGAACCCGGCCAGCGGACGAGGGCAGCGATGCTTCTCGAGACACTGACCACTCCCCCGGCGGACGAATCGCTCGTGCACGGCGACCTCGGCCCCGAGCACCTTCTGGTCGTCGTCGACCGGATCGGCGGCGTCATCGACTGGACCGACGCGCACGTGGGCGACCCGGCCCTGGACCTGGCCTGGCTGACGCACGGCACCTCGTCGGGCTTCGCCGCTGCGTTGCTGGAGGCGTACGGCGGTTCCGCTGCTGTGCGTGCCCGAGCGCTCGGCTGGCACCAGCTCGGGCCGTGGCACGAGGTGCTGTACGGCGTCGAGAACGGGCGCGACGACCTGGTCGCCAGCGGTCTGGTCGGCGTGCGGGACCGGCTTGCGCTCGACGAGCTGGTGGCGCTGTACGACGACCGGACGGGACAGCCGTGCGGCTCGGCACCACGTTCACGCGTGCGACGCGACAACCTCGTGCACGCCGCGACGGCCGTGGTCGTGCGCAACGCAGCCGGCCAGGTCTACGTCCACCGGCGCACGGACACCAAGGACGTCTACCCAGGGCTGTACGACTTCGCCGCCGGGGGCGTGGTGTCGGCCGGTGAGGACCCGCGCGCCGCCGCCGCGCGGGAGCTCGAGGAGGAGCTCGGCGTCGGCGGCGTCGAGCTGCGGCCGCTGCTGCGCACCTACTACGCCGACGCCGTCACCCGCTACGTCGGGTTCGTCTTCGAGACGACGTACGACGGCCCGGTGGCGCACCAGCCCGACGAAGTGGCCTGGGGCGGCTGGATGGACATTGCCGACGTCGTCGCGCGCATCGACGGCAACCAACCCGGCTGGGAGTTCGTCCCGGACTCAGTCGCCTGCGCAAGCGACTGGCTGCGGTCCCAGGCCACCCGTCGGGCGGATCGGTGAGGCGTCAAAGTTCCCGCAGGACGATGCCGGCGACCAAGTGGTTGGTCCGGGCTCCCAACGCAGCCGTAGCTGCCAGGCCGTGATCCTCAGGACTGGCGGCGACTGCTCCACGCGTGTGCCACGTTGACGCCCACGATGCCGAGCCAGGCGACGACGATGCCGGGCAGGTCGCCGATGCCACCGGCGATCGCGGTGATCGGGATGCCGGTGCCCAGGGACACGAAACCGAGGACCATCTGACCTTCCCCGGCTTGTTTGGCGCCCTTTCCGCGCGCTCTGCTGCGGGCGGCCACCTGGGCATCGACCCGGGCACCGATCTGCTGGTCGATCTTGTCGACGAAGGACTCGACCAGGGCTTGCTCGTAGTCACGCCCCAGCTCCTTGCGCGCCGCCAGTGCCGCCTCGAGCTCCTTCCGTGTGTCCTCGCCGAGGTCAGCCATCGGCTCAGAGGTACTGGCCGGTGTTGGCGACCGTGTCGATCGAGCGACCGGCCTCGGTGCCCTGCTTGCCCGAGATGAGGGTGCGGATGAAGACGATCCGCTCGCCCTTCTTGCCCGAGATGCGGGCCCAGTCGTCTGGGTTGGTGGTGTTGGGCAGATCCTCGTTCTCCTTGAACTCATCGATGCACGCCTGCAGCATGTGCTGCACCCGGATGCCACGCTGGTTCTGGTCGAGCAGGTCCTTGATCGCCATCTTCTTGGCCCGGTCTACGATGTTCTGGATCATCGCCCCGGAGTTGAAGTCCTTGAAGTACAGGACCTCCTTGTCGCCGTTGGCGTAGGTCACCTCGAGAAAGCGGTTCTCCTCCAGCTCGGTGTACATCCGCTCCACGGTGCGCTGGATCATCCCCCCCACACACGACTCGCGGTTGTCGCCGAACTCTGCCAGGTCGTCCTCGTGCAGCGGCAGCCGAGCGGTGAGGTATTTGCTGAAGATGTCGCGGGCCGACTCGGCGTCCGGCCGCTCGATCTTGATCTTCACGTCGAGCCGGCCCGGGCGCAGGATCGCCGGGTCGATCATGTCCTCACGGTTGGAGGCGCCGATCACGATGACGTTCTCGAGCCCCTCGACCCCGTCGATCTCGCTGAGCAGCTGCGGCACGATGGTGTTCTCGACGTCGGAGGAGACACCCGAACCACGGGTGCGGAACAGCGAGTCCATTTCATCGAAGAACACGATGACCGGCGTCCCCTCGCTGGCCTTCTCCCGTGCCCGCTGGAAGACCAGGCGGATGTGCCGCTCGGTCTCTCCGACGTACTTGTTCAGCAGCTCGGGGCCCTTGATGTTCAAGAAAAAGGATTTGCCCGCTGTGCCGTCTTGACCGGTCTTGTCCGCCACCTTCTTGGCCAGCGAGTTGGCCACCGCCTTGGCGATCAGCGTCTTGCCGCAGCCGGGCGGGCCGTAGAGCAGCACACCCTTGGGCGGCTTCAGCTCGTGCTCGAGGAACAGCTCCGGATGCAGGTAGGGCAGCTCGATCGCGTCACGGATCTGGTCGATCTGGCGCATCAACCCACCGATGTTGGCGTAGTCGATGTCGGGGACCTCCTCGAGGATCAGCTCCTCGACCTCGGTCTTGGGAATCCGCTCGTAGACATAACCGGCCCGGGCGTCGAGCAGCAGCGAGTCGCCGGCGCGCAGCCGGGTCTCCCGCAGCGGCGCCGCGATGCGCACGATCCGCTCCTCGTCGGCGTTCGCGATGACCAGCGCCCGCTCACCGTCGTCGAGCAGCTCCTTGAGCATCACGACTTCGCCGACCTGCTCGAAGGACATCCCCTCCACCACGTTGAGCGCCTCGTTGAGCATGACCTCCTGCCCCCGCTGCAGGTCCTGTACGTCGACACTCGGGCTGACGTTGACGCGCAGCTTGCGCCCGCCGGTGACGATGTCGACGGTGTCGTCCTCGTTGTGCTGCAGGAAGGTGCCGAAGCCTGCCGGCGGCTGGGCCAGCCGGTCGACCTCGTCCTTGAGCGTGAGGATCTGGTCCCGGGCCTCGCGCAGGGTCTGTGCGAGGCGCTCGTTCTGGGCGGTCAGGGACGCCAGCGACGCCTGCGTCTCGGCCAGCCGCTGCTCGATCAGCCGCGACTGACCGGGATGCTCGGACAGGCGCCGGCGCAGCTCGATGACCTCGTGCTCGAGGAAGCGCACCTGGTCGACCAGCTCGTCGGGCGTGCGTCTGGCGTGGTCGTGAGCGGACACCGCGATCACCTCCGAGGGGGCTGTGCACCCGACACTACCGGGGCGAGGAGCGCTGAGCTGCCAGCTCACTCAGGAGTGTCTGAATCGATATCGGCGCTCTGCCCGCCGGCCGGTCGAGGGCCGGTGTAGTCGCTGCCGTAGGCCCCTGGTGCCGGCCGACGCTTCTTGCGCGGCGCCTGTACGCCGGCCGCCATCCGCCGCGAGGTGACCAGGAAACCGGTGTGGCCGTTCATCTTGTGATCGGGGCGGACCGAGAGTCCCTCGACGTGCCACGACCGCAGCAGCGTCTCCCAGGCGTACGGCTCGGTGAATCCCCCATGTGCCCGCAGCGTCTCCACCGTCCGGCTCAGCTGGGGCGTGGTCGCGACGTACGCGCACACCAGGCCACCAACGGTCAATGCGTCGCCGGCCACCTCGACGCATTCCCACGGAGCCAACAGGTCGAGCACGATGCGGTCGACCTCGGTCTCCGACAACGACCCGACCAGATCGGCGACGGTGAGCCGCCAAGCCGGGTGCGGCCCGCCGAAGAACCGGTGCACGTTCGTGCGCGCGATGTCGGCGAAGTCGGCACGCCGTTCGTACGACGACACCAGTCCACCCTCGCCGACCGCCCGCAGCAGCGCGCAGGTCAGGGAACCAGAGCCCGCCCCGGCCTCGACCACATGGGCGCCGGGGAAGATGTCGGCCAGCCCGACGACCTGCGCGGCGTCCTTGGGATAGACGACGGCCGCACCGCGGGGCATCGACACGACGTACTCCGAGAGCAGCGGCCGCAAGGCCAGGTAGTCCACACCGCCGCTGCTGCGGACGACGACGCCGTCAGGGCCGCCGATCAGTGCGTCGTGCTCGACTGCGCCCTTGTTGGTGAAGAACTGCTTTCCGGCCTCGAGCAGCACGCTGTGGTGGCGCCCCTTCGGGTCGCTCAGGCGTACCCATTCGCCGGCCCGCAGCGGCCCGCGGCGTACCCCGGACCAGGCGGCGGTCGGCTCGGCAGGCATCCACACAGGCTAGAGGCGACTCAGGCGGCGGAGAACGCCGCGTCGACGTCCGCGGTGACGAGCACGCCGTAGATCGCACCGTCGGGCTCGATCAGGAGGTACTCGGTCGCGGGGGCCTGCTGCATCGCACGCACCAGCGCCTCACCGTCGAGATCCGCGTCGAGCAGCAGGCCCGACTCGACGCTGCGGGCCACCGAGCCGCAGGGCACCCACGGCTGCCGGTCGTCCGGAGTCGCCTTGACCGCGGCCTCGTTCACGATGCCGGTGGGCCGGCCGTCGCTGCTGACGACCACCATGGCCCCGGCCTGCTCGGCGTGCACCCGACGCAGGCCTTCGGCCAAGGGCAGGTCGTAAGGCACCGCGACCGTGCGGCGGGCCATCCGGCGCGCATCCAGCAACGGCAGCTTGCGCCGGACACGGGCACCGAGCAGGGCCTGGGACGCGCCCTGCCACAGGAACGTCCCGATGACGAACGCCAGCAGGAAGTCGATCAGCTCGGGCTCGAGCGGGGTGAGGAAGCCGATCAGCAGCGGGGAGCCCAGTGCGAGCACCGCGACGACCCGTCCGACCCAGCCGGCGACCAGGGTCCCGGTGTGCGGTTGCCTGGTCGCCCACCAGACCAGGGCGCGCAGCACCCGGCCGCCGTCGAGGGGAAGACCGGGCACCAGGTTGAGCGCGCCGACCACGAGGTTCGCCAGCGCCAGGCCCTCGAGCAGGAACGTCGTGAGGCCTTCCGGCGCGACCTGTACGGACAACAGCCCGACGCCGCCGACGGCGAGCGAGGTCAACGGTCCGACCACCGACACCACGAACTCGCGCCACGGCGTCTGCGGCTCACCGTCGATCTCGGTCACGCCGCCGAGGAAGTGCAGGGTCACCGAGCGCACCGGCAGCCGGAACGCCTTTGCCGCCATCGCGTGCGAGAGCTCGTGCAGCAGGACGGAGAGATAGAGCAGTACGGCGAAGGCCAGGCCGGCGACGTAGGCCAGTCCGCCCAGCCCGGGGGCCTCTTGTTCGATCCGCGGCGCGAACAGGATCGCGATGAGTGCGGCGATGAGCAGCCACGACGCGCGCACCAGGATGTCCACACCGGCGATCGAGCCGATCCGCAGCGTGCCCGGCGGCCGCTCGTCACGGCGGCCGGCGTCGGGTGCGTGGGTCACGGGTCCACGCTAGTCGTCACCGCCAACATGCGGCAGGCGACGGCACGGTCCACAGCCGAGC
>JALZMX010000221.1 GCA_030857985.1 Actinomycetota bacterium
TCGCGGGTCCGGGAAGTGGCTGATCCGAAGTGTCGATGTGCGGGGGCAGGTCGACCGCGCTGGATTCTTTAGTCGCCCCGCAGTGCCCTCCCGGACCCGTGCCAACCAGGTCGGGCGTGGCGTGTGCGAGGTTGTCCCGACTCTCGTGGAAGTTGAGGTGGCGGTCCCCCGCCTGAGACTCGCCGAGTGGTAGGTCTCGGGTGTTCCGCCAAGAAGACCCAGAGACAGGGGACCGCCGTGACCAAGAAGTATCAGACAACCGAGTTCGACACGAGTGCGCTGGCCGTGCCGGAGCAGGTGAGCGTGGCGATGGAGGAGATCGCCGCGGACATGCGCGAGGGGCTCCTCGCGCTGGCCGTGGGGGCTGGGCTGCAGGTCATGCAGCAGCTGATGGACACCGATGTGAGCGCGGTGTGCGGGCCGAAGAACAAGCACGACCCCGACCGGGCCGCGACCCGGCACGGCACCGAGGCCGGGTCGGTGACCCTGGGCGGCCGCCGGGTGCCGGTGCGTCGGCCTCGGGTCCGCGCCGCCGACGGGACAGGTGAGCTGCCGGTGCCCGCCTACGAGGTGTTCAACTCCACCGAGCTGCTCGGGAAGATGGCGCTGGAGAAGATGCTGGCCGGCTTGTCCACGCGCCGCTACCCGGTCGGGCTCGAACCGGTCGGCGGCCACGTCGAGGACACCGCGAAGTCGACGAGCAGGTCGGCGGTCTCGCGCAGGTTCGTGGCGATGACCCAGACCGCCCTGGCCGACCTACTCGGCATGGACCTGTCGGGCCTGGACCTGGTGGCGTTGATGATCGACGGCGTCCACTTCGCCGACCACCTGTGCGTGGTCGCGCTGGGTATCGACATCGACGGGGTCAAGCACCCGCTCGCCGTCGTCGAAGGCTCCACGGAGAACACCACGCTGGTCCGCGGCCTGCTGGTCGGGCTGCGCGAACGCGACCTGGACACCACCAAGCCGATCCTGGCCGTGCTGGACGGCGCCAAGGCACTCACTGCAGCGGTGCGCGAGGTCTTCGACCACCCGGTCATCGGCCGCTGCCAGCTGCACAAGCTCAGGAACGTCCGTGACCACCTGCCGGAGAAGATGCGCACCCCGGTGGCCAAGCGGATGCGGGCGGCCTACCACGCCGACTCCGCCCTGGAGGCCGAAGGGCTGCTCACCGCGCTGGCCAAGGAGCTGGACAAGACCCACCCCGGCGCCGCCGGCAGCCTCCGCGAGGGCATGACCGAGACCCTGACCATGCTCCGCCTCGACGTCCCGCCCACCCTGGCCAGGACCCTGCGCAGCACCAATGCGATCGAGTCGATGATCTCCATCAGTCGCGACCACGCCCGCAACGTCAAACGATGGCGAGACGGGCAGATGGCACTGCGCTGGTGTGCAGCCGGCATGGTTGAGGCGTCCAAGCAGTTCCGCCGCGTGAACGGCCACCTCCACCTCGCCGCTCTCCGCACCGCGCTGGAACAGCATGTCCGAACCGAAACTGTCGGAGCCGACTGCAACACTCAAGACGTGGGCGCAGCCTGATGCTCACCGGATCGCCACCGAAGTTCCACGGAACTCGGGACATCCTCGGTGCCACGGGCGAGACGGTTTCACTGCCTTCGTTTGTCATTTCGTCCGCGTGCACCGACGTTGACCTGGCCGGCGGGCCATTCTGTCGACAATATCGTGGATACCTCGCCGCTTGGGTGCAAGCCGCCAGAAAGCAGGCGCATGCCTGGTGTGCCGCGCTGTCGCGCGCCAGGGGCTCCTCGACACCGCGACTGACGAAAGGCATGCGCAAGGTGTCGAAACAGGTTAAGGTGTGTCCTATAGGAAGAGCACCCCTCGATGCGCCAACGAGATCGACCCGGGCCGGATCAACCGGCTGCCACCACCGATCACCGACACGGCGGAGGCGGTGTGGTGCGGGTCGACGTAGGGCGGCCGTGTCACCAACGGCACTTCCGGGGGCAAGACCCCCGCGACGGAATGGACGGCGGTCACCTCCAGCGCCTCGTCCTCTTCGAGGCCCGGCAGCAGACCCGGCAGCCGCTCGGCGAGCATGGTCTTGCCGGCACCGGGCGGCCCGTCGAGGAAGACGTGGTGCCCACCTGCAGCCGCGACCTCCATGGTGCGCCGCGCCTCGATCTGACCTACCACGTCGGCCATGTCGAGCGTCTCGCCGCGGGCCTCACCGCGCCAGGCCAGCCGGGCGTCGGAGACAAGCGGCGGCACCGGTGGAGCATCGGGCAGGTCCTCGCCCCGAAGCAGCGCCACCACCTGTGCCAGCGACCGCACGCTGAGCACGCGGACGCCGGTGACCAGGCCAGCCTCCGCGGCGTTGGCCTCGGGCACGATCACCCGGTCGATGCCGGCCCGGGCGGCCGCCAGCGTCGCCGGCAGCACCCCGGGAACAGCGCGCAGCCGGCCGTCGAGCGCGAGCTCACCGAGCGCGATCGTCGTGTCGAGATGGGTCGTCGGGATCTGCTCCGCCGCTCCCAGTACCGCCAGCGCGATGGCAAGGTCGTAGTAGGCGCCGGACTTGGGCAACGACGCGGGCGACAGCGCAATCGTCAGCTGCCGGTTCGGCCAGCTGAGCTCGCTGTTGACGACAGCCGCCCGGCAGCGATCCCGGGCCTCGACCAGCGAGGCGTCGGGGAGCCCCACCAGCGTGGTCCTGGGCAGTCCACAGCCGATGTCCACCTCGATCTCCACCACATGCCCCTGCACACCGGACAGCGCCACGCAGCACGTCTTGGCGAGCCCCTTCACGCGACGCCACGCAGGTGCTCGACGACCGCGGCGCCACGCCGGCGCACCAGGACGCTGACCACGTCGATCCGGACCGACGCGGGATGCTCGGCACTCTCGGCGACCCAACGGGCCGCGAGACGGCGCAGCCGCGTCAGCTTGCGCACGGTGACCGCCTCCAGCGGGGTGCCGTAGTCGAGACCGCGCCGTGCCTTCACCTCACAGATCACCAGGGCCCCGTCATCCCGTGCGACCACGTCGATCTCGCCCAGGTCACAGCGCCAGTTGCGCTCGACGATCTGCATCCCGGCGCGCTCGAGGTGGCGGACCGCCACATCCTCGCCGTACCGCCCGACGGCGCTGCGCTGCTGCTGTGTGCTGACCACCGCTGGCACCTCCCGCTGCCACCCTGGCCGGCGCACAGCGGCAGCGGAGGGGCCGTGACGCCAACTGTGGACGAACCGCCCCGCGCGAGCGGCTGTGGACGGGAGGCGGTGCGCTCAGCGCGGGAAGTCGGTCTTCGGTGGCTCGAGATCGCTCTTGGACAGCTCCTCGATGTTCACGTCCTTGAACGTCACCACCTTGACGTTCTTGGCGAAGCGGGCCGGGCGGTACATGTCCCACACCCAGGCGTCGGACATCGTCACCTCGAAGTAGGCGTCGGTGCCCTCGGTGCGCACCTTCAGGTCGACGGTGTTGCAGAGGTAGAAGCGCCGGTCGGTCTCGACGACGTACTTGAAGATCGACACCACGTCGCGGTACTCGCGGTAGAGGTGCAGCTCCATCTCCGCTTCGTACTTCTCCAGATCTTCGGCACTCACGACACCACCTCCACCTCGACGTCGACGAGCTCCACGGACTCCTCACCACCGGCTGCCCGCCGCACGTTGACGAACCTACGCCGGTGCTGCGGGCATGGTCCGTGCGCCGACAGCGCTGCCTGGTGCTCCTTGGTGCAGTAGCCCTTGTGGGTGGCGAAGTCGTAGTGCGGGAAGTCGTCGTGCATCGCGGTCATGATCCGGTCTCGGGTCACCTTGGCGATCACCGATGCAGCCGCGATGCAGCCGGCCACCCGGTCGCCCTTCCAGATCGCGAGCCCGGGCAGCCCGAGCCCGTCGACCGGGAACCCGTCGGTGAGCACGTACGACGCCGGCTCCGCCAGCCGAGCGAGTGCACGGCGCAGCGCCGCCACGTTGGCCACGTGCATCCCGAGCCGGTCACACTCCGGTGCGCTCAGCACCACCACCGACCAGCCGGCGGCCCTACGTACGACCCGCTCGAAGCAGCGCTCACGAGCCGCCGGGGTCAAGAGCTTGGAGTCGGCGAGTCCGGGGATCTCACCGGCACGGCCCTCCCGCAGGATCACCGCCCCGGCCACGAGCGGGCCGGCACAGGCACCACGACCGGCCTCGTCCACCCCGGCGACCGCGCCGAACCCGGCCCGGCGCAACGCGCGCTCGTAGCCGTACAGGCCGGCGTCCCGCCGTACCGTCGCTGCCCGGGGAACGGCACGGGGGTCGGCAGGTGGCAGCTCAGTCATCACCGCCGAGAGTAGTTGAGGCCGGTCAGCGGTCGCCGGCACGCACGAATGCGGGCGTGTGCACGACGGCTCCGGACGGTGCGGGG
>JALZMX010000225.1 GCA_030857985.1 Actinomycetota bacterium
GGCGTACGCATCGCCGACGCCGACCGGGTCCGCCTCGGCGCCCACCTGTCTGCCGGCACGACGGTGATGCACGAAGGGTTCGTCAACTTCAACGCCGGCACCCTCGGCAGCTCGATGGTCGAGGGCCGCATCTCGTCCGGGGTGGTCGTGGGCGACGGCTCGGACGTCGGCGGTGGCGCCTCGATCATGGGCACGCTGTCCGGTGGCGGTAAGGAACGCATCAGCATCGGCGAGCGGTGCCTGCTCGGGGCCAACGCCGGCATCGGCATCTCGCTGGGAGACGATTGCGTGGTCGAGGCAGGCTGCTACGTCACCGCGGGCACCAAGGTGCGGCTGCCCGACGGCGCCGTGGTGAAGGCGCTGGAGCTGTCCGGCAGCAAGGCGATCCTGTTCCGCCGCAACTCACTCAGCGGTGCGGTCGAGGCATTGCCCCGCGCCGGCAGCGCCGCCGTCGAGCTCAACTCCGACCTGCATGCCAACGACTAGGGCATGGCTCACAGTCGGAACGGGTCCCCCAGCGCAGCCGTTGACCCAGACGTGACCCGCCGACGCGTCTCGCCGATGAGCAAGTTCACCCTCGCGCTGCTCGGACTCGTGCTCGCGGCTCTCACCGCATTCGTGCTGGTCCAGTCCGGCCTCGGGCCGCTGCCGGATCCGGAGCGGTGTGTGGCCCGGGCCGACGGCAGCGCCGCTGCGCTGGATCTGGAGCAGGCCGAGAACGCCGCGGTCATCACCGGGGTCGCCGTACGCCGGGGCCTGTCTGCCCGCGCGGTCACGATCGCGCTGGCAACGGCGTACCAGGAGTCCGACATCCGCAACGTCGGGTACGGCGACCGCGACTCCCTCGGCGTCTTCCAGCAGCGCCCGTCACAGGGCTGGGGCACCGCCGAACAGGTGCAGGACCTGCACTACGCCGCGAACCGGTTCTATGACGAGCTGGTCGAGATCGACGGCTACCGCGACCTGCCGATCACCGATGCGGCGCAGCAGGTGCAGCGCTCGGCGTTCGGCGACGCCTACGCCGACCACGAGCCCGAGGCCCGGATCGTCGCGTCGGCGCTGACCGGATACAGCCAGGCAGCATTCAGCTGCTCGGTCCGGCTCGGCAGCGCCGACGACCAGGACACCGGGGCCAACGGCCTGACTCCCAGGGCCAACGCGGTGCTGACCGATGTGCAGCAGACGTTCGGGGAGCTGCCGGTCGGCGGCTTCCAACCCGGCGGGGTGACCAGCGGGCACATGGAGGGTTCGGCGCACTACGACGGGCGCGCGGTCGACATCTTCTTCCGGCCGGTGACCGAGGAGAACCGCCGCCAAGGCTGGGCGGTCGCGCACTACCTGGTCGCCCGGGCCGACCGGCTGGGAATCCAGACGGTGATCTTCGACGACCGGATCTGGCAGTCGGGATCAGACTCCGACGCCGGCTGGCGCGACTACCGCGCACCCACCAGCTCAGGCGACACCACCGTGCTCCAGCACCGCGACCACGTCCACGTCGACGTGGTCGAGAGCAGTGGATAGTTCGAGGTCAGCTCAGCAGGGCGCGCACGATCGGGTGGTCGGAGTAGTACCGGGGATAACCGCGGTCGATCGAACACTTCCCGCCTGGACGACCCACCACGGTCACCTGATGCTGGCAGCGGCGGATCCGCTTGACGTTGGCGAAGCGCACCTCGGCTGGGTCGCACGGGTAGGCGGCGACGTCGAAGGCGCGGTAGCAGCGGTCGAACCAGGAACCGCGCACCTGGTCGGTGGTGTAGAGGAAGTCGATACGTCGCTGCACGCCGACCACGCCGTCCGCGCCGCGCAGGTGCCTGCTGCGCACCGCATCGACGAACCCCTGGTCCAGCAGGTACCGGTGCGCCAGCCGAACTCGGCATCCCGCGGTCTCGGGCGTGCGCGGCGCACCCTGGCAGCGGGTCAGGTTGAGGTCACCACCGAGCGCCAGCAGCGCCGACGGCGTACGCCTGTTCTGCCGCTCGAGCGCGTGGGCGGTGCGCACGATCGCACGGGACTTCAACATGATCCGCGACGGCGCGATGTGCACGCTGGCCACCCGCGCGAGCCGTGGTGCCGCATTGCCGTCGCGCACGGTGATCAGTGCCCACGGTTGCTCTGCGCAGCCATGCTCACCGAACCAGTTGCCCCAGGTCCGCACGACGCCGCTCTGGTGCACCTTGCTGACCGTTGCGCTGTTGACCACGATCGCGCTGTCGCGAAGGATCTCGTGCCGCTTCTTGCGTGGGCCGTCACAGCGCCCGTCGCCCGGGCGCCGGCTCGGCTCGACCGCCACCACGTAGCGGGCCGAGCTCCGGCGCGCACTGGGGTGCTGGTTGAGCACCTGGACCGCTGCGCTTGCGCTCCCGCGCACCTCCTGCAGCAGGACCACGTCGGGCACCTTCGCGTCGCGGGCAAACACCCGGCGGGTGAAGCTTTCGAGATCGTCACCGTCTCGCAGGTCCCTCGAACGACGCGCCCGGCTGCCTTCGCGGACGTTGGCCGACACCACCATCACCTGGGTGGTCGCACCCGCGGCCGAGGCATGCCGCACGGTTGAGCCGTTGGCGCGCATCGCCGGATTGGAACCCGCGGCAGCGGCCGTTCCGTCTGCGGGCGGGGCAGGTACGAGCAGGGGACTGCCCACCGCCAAGGCGGCGACCAGGGTGGACATCAGGATGAGTCGCATGGCGAGTCGCATGTCCTCGATGATTCGCGGCTGGAATTGCGCAAGCGTGAGCGCTTCATGAGGCTGCTCTCATTTTCGCGGGGTCCGCCTGCGGTGGTAGGCACGTGACCCGTGGGGCTGCAGAGAACAGTATCGGCTGCTGAGGTATCGAACCAGCAGTTGCCGCAATCGCTGCACTTGCCGGTCCACGCTGCCAGCCGGATATCGGCCGCATCCGGGATGGCCGGGTACCTCAGCCATCACGGCGCCGAAGGGCGGCGGGTACTGCCGGCGAGCCGGTCGCAGGCGGCGGCGACTCTCTCGTCCGACGCGGTGAGAGCGAGCCGGATGTGCTCGGCGCCGGCCGGGCCGTAGAACTCGCCGGGGGCCACGAGAATCCCCCGCTGCGCCAGCCAGGAGACCGTCTCCCAGCAGGGCTCACCTCGCGTGGCCCACAGATACAGCGACCCCTCGGAGTGGTCGATGCGGAAACCCGCCGACTCCAGCGCCGTACGCAGCAACTCCCGACGCCGGCGATAGCGCGCCCGCTGCTCCGCCACGTGCGCATCGTCGTCGAGCGCTACCCGCATCGCCTCCTGCACCGGGCCCGCCACCAGCAACCCGGCATGCCGGCGCACCGCGTGCAGCTCGGCCACTACCCCCGGATCACCGGCGACGAGCGCGGCCCGGTAGCCGGCCAGGTTGGAGCGCTTCGACAGCGAGTGCACGGCCAGGATGCCCTCGACCGAGCCACCGCAGACGTCGGGATGCAGCGCCGAGACCGGTGCCACTTCCCAGCCGTACTCCAGGTAGCACTCGTCCGACGCCACCAGCGCGCCGCGCTCACGTGACCAGTCGACGACCTTGCGCAGATGCTCCGCGGGCAGCACCCGCCCGGTCGGGTTGGCCGGTGAGTTCAGCCAGACCAGCGAGGGCCGCCCTGGCCCGAGGGCCAGCGTCGAGTCGGCGGCCACCACCTGGCAGCCGGCCAGCCGGGCACCAACGTCGTACGTCGGATAGGCCAGCTCGGGGATCACCACGGTGTCGGCGGGACCGAGTCCGAGGTAGGTCGGCAGCGACGCCACCAGCTCCTTGGAACCCACCGTCGGCAGCACCGCGTCGGCATCCAGCCCGGTGACGCCGAACCGGCGCCCCAGCCACCCCACCGCCGCCTCCCGCAGCGCCGGCGTACCGGCGGCACGGGGATAACCGGGGGCATCGGCGTGCGCGCTCAGCGCCGCCTGGATCAGCTGCGGTGTCGGGTCGACCGGGGTGCCGATGGAGAGGTCGACGAGACCGTCGGGATGGGCGCCCGCGCGCTCGGCGAACGGCAGCAGCGCGTCCCACGGGAAGTCGGGCAGCCGGGCGGAGACCGACGCGGACGCGGGTCGGTGCTGCTCCGCCACGGTCGGATCGGTCAGTCGTCGTGCTGCTGCGGCGGCAGCGCTGCGATCAACGGGTGGTCCTTGTCGATCATGCCCATCTTGGAGGCTCCTCCGGGCGAGCCGAGGTCGTCGAAGAACTCGACATTCGCCGCGTAGTAGTCCTTCCACTGCTCCGGCGTGTCGTCCTCGTAGAAGATCGCCTCGACCGGGCAGACCGGCTCGCAGGCGCCGCAGTCCACGCACTCGTCAGGCTGGATGTAGAGCATCCGCTGGCCCTCGTAGATGCAGTCCACGGGGCACTCGTCGACGCATCCCCGGTCCTTGAGGTCCACGCACGGCTGAGCGATGACGTAAGTCACCAGAGTCCTCCTCTATACCGGTCCGCCCCATCTGCGGGCACCGTCCACAGCCTAGTATCACGCCAGCAAGCGCCGGTCGTTCAGCCAGGTCGAGCCGAGGGGAGCCGCCGTGCTCAGCCCCGACGACGTCGGTCAGCGGGTGGTGGTACGGCACCTGCTGCCAGGCCAGCGCGGACCCAGCGGCGGACCCGCGATGAGCGATGTGCTCGGCATCCTGGAGGAGTGGGGCGAGGAGGATCTGTCGGTACGGCGGTCCGACGCGACGTCGGCGCGCATCCCCCGCAGCGACGTGGTCAGCGCCAAGCGGGTGCCGCCACGGCCGCCACGGCGTCCCCGCCTCGACCCGGAGGAGCTGCAGCTGATCTGCGCCGAGGGGTGGCCGGCCCCGGTGACCCAGCGGCTCGGGGACTGGCTGCTGCGCGCGGCCGGCGGCTTCACCGGCCGGGCCAACTCCGCAGCGGTCTGTGGCGACCCCGGAGTGGGCGTCGACGAGGCGCTGGCCCGGGTGATCTCCTTCTCGGTTGCGCACGGTGTGCCTCCCCTGGCGCAGGTGGTGGTCGGGTCGGCATGGGAACAGCAGCTGTTGGCGCGCGGCTGGGTGGATCGGCGGCCACAGGAGGGCGGGGTGCTGGTGCAGGTGGCCGCGGTCGACGATGCACTCAGTCGGCGCCCACCGGGTGAGACGCGCGTCGTACTGCGGGACGCCCTGACCCGGCAGTGGCTGGAGGTCTACGGCCGTGCCGCCGGCACTGATCCGGCCGTCGTGCGGCGCCTGCTCGAAGGCCCACCGACGGTGGCGTTCGCACACGTGGACGACGCGCAGGTCAGCGACCACCCCACCCCCTTCGTGACGCGTCAAAGTTCCCGGGTGGCAGGCATCGGGCGGGCCGCGCTGACCGGCAGCTGGATCGGTCTGTCCGCGGTCGAGGTGCGGCCGGAGCATCGGCGCCGGGGAGTGGGCACCGCCCTGGTCTCCGCGATGCTGGCGTGGGCGGCCGAGCGCAGTGCGCGCCGGGCATACCTGCAAGTGACTCCGGGCAACGTAGCCGCGGGCGCGCTCTATGCGTCGTACGGTTTTCGCACCCACCACCGCTACCGCTACCTGCGCCCGCGCTCCTGACCCCGCCTCGCGAGGTGCCGCTGAACAGCAGTCTTTCGACGCCTTTGTCCACACGTCCAGCTGACCGTCTGCTGGGCGCTGTCGGTGGTCCCTTCTACTATGTGAGCATAGTTTCGAATCGCCTCGACCGAGGGAGTGGCAACCGATTGAGCGAGCCAGTCCAACACCGAGCCGACACCGCCGCGGTGGACTTCGGCTGGCCGGAGGTGCGGCACACGGTCGCCGGCCACGAGTTGGCGCGGCTGCTCGACGCCCGGCCGGTCGCGGGGCTCGACGACGCATCTCTGATCGACGCGGCAACTGCGACTCAGCGGCTGATCGGCTTCTACCAGGCCCGGCAGATCGCGGTGATCGCCGAGCTGCACCGGCGCCGCCAGACCGAGACCCGGCCAGCGTGTGCGGTCGCCGCGACCGCGCAGACGGTGGCCGAGCTCATGCCGGCGCTGCGGCAGAGTCGGAACCGGCTGCACCAGCGCCTGCAGCTGGCCACCTCCCTGACCCGGCTGCCGAGAGTGGCAGGTCTGTTCGCCGCCGGTCGGCTGGAGGAGTACGGCGTGCGCTGTATCAGCGAGGAGTTCACCGCACTGGACGGAGATGCTGAGCTGCAGGCAGTGGCCGAAGAAGAGCTGGTGGACAGGTTGGTCGGTGCCCAGAGAACGGACGCCCACACGGCGTTGGTGCCCGCGACCACCGGCGAGATCGCCACCGCCGCCCGTCAGGTGGTGGCCGAGGCAGACCCGGGGGCCTTCGACCACAAGCATCGGCGCGCGTTCGCCGACCGCAAGGTGTCCGCGCTGCCTGAGCGAGACGGGATGGCCGCATTCGTGCTCACCCACACCGGCCACGACGCGACACCGCCAAACATCGCCTCACCCAGCTGGCGCGCAACCTCAGCGTCGACGACCCACGTACCATCGCCCAGCGCGAGGCCGACCTGGCGATCGACATCCTCACCGGCAGGATCCGCATCGACCCCTGCACCAGCCACGCCGAGGAAGGCGAGCAGACCCGCGTCAGTGCCGCGCATCCGCGCTGCCGCACCCACGTCAACGTCTCTGCGCCGATGCAGACGCTGATGGGGGTCAGCGACGCACCCGGCCAGACGGCCACGGGCGAACCGATTCCCGCAACGCTGCTCCGCCGGATCGCTGCCCACCCGGAGTCCACCTGGTTCCGGATGCTCACCGACCCAGCCGGCAACCTGGCCGACCTGTCCACCCACGCCTACCGGCCAGCCGAGCCGTTGTGGCGAGCCACCGCCGTGCGGGACCGGGTCTGCATCGCCCCCGGCTGCCGGGGCGGCGCACAGTGCAGCGACGCCGACCACACACTGCGCCATCCCGACGGGGACACCAGCTATGCCAACCTCGGACGGCCGTGCCGACCACACCACCGGATCAAGCACCACCCCGGCTTCGGCCTGACCCAGACCGAGCCCGGCGTGTTCCGCTGGACGTACCCCAGCGGCCACACCGACACCACCCGAGCCCGACCCCACCCGATCGCCCACTGGCCGACCGAATGGATCGAACCCGACAACGCCACCGATCTCCAAGCCGGCCTGCGGCTGTTGCACCAGCACCGACGATCTCAGACCCGACGCGGCATCAACCAAGTGCGCACAGCTCTCGACGAGGCCCGGCTACGAGAGTGGCGAGATGAGGCCGGCGACCTCGACGGGCGCGACCCACCCGACCACGACCCCGAACGGGCCGATCTCGAAGCCACCACCGAAGACTACGACGCCCTCGATCAACTGCTTCCAGCAGACGCCACCTAGGTTGCTCGGTCAGCGGTCGCGGTTGCCGCGCTGCCCGCGGTCGTCCTCGCGGCCGCCACCGTCGTCGCGCTTCCCGCCGTCGCCTCGGTCGTCCTTGTCCTTGGGACGCGGCTTGCAGCGCACCGTGTCAGCAGCAATGTAGGCGACGTGGTCCTTCTCCTTCTTCACCCGCTCCCCGCCCCGGATGAAGTAGCGGAACACGTCGACCTCGAAGCCGCCGTACCCGAACTGCCGGACGCAGGCCTTGGACGGGTCGTAGCGGATGTCCGGCTTGGTGAAGTCGTACTGGTCGGAGAGGCCGGCGCGGATCTTCCAGTACTCAGTGCTCCACATCCGGACATGCATCTCGCCTTCGGTGGACGGCGTGCTCGGCACCACCCAGGCCTCGACGAGCACACCGTACGGCGTCTCGTTCTGGAACTGCAGGTCGAGCGCGCCCCAGGCGACGGTGGCCTCTCGCCCCATCGGATAACGGTCGATGTAGAAGCTGTGCGGATGGTGCTCGACATCCTTCATGCCGGCGAAGAACGCCGCGTTGTAGGTCGTGGTGGCGACCTGCGACACACCTCCGCCGAAGTCCTCGATGAGGATCCCGTCGCTGATGATGTAGCCGATCGTGAAGCCGTTCGCGGCGGTCCGCTCGCCCACGACGTCGTTGAGGCTGAAGATGTCGTCGGGGTGCAGCAACGTGCCGTTCATCAGTTCGGCCGCCCGGGACAGGTTGACGTTGCGGTAGTCCGCATGCGGGAAGTAGGTGGTGAACTCGCTGACGACCTCGTCGACACCGAGCTGGCGGGCGTCCTTTGTGGTGAAGTCCGGCGGTGTCGGAGTGGGCTCGAGCTCGACCACCCGTCCGCTGCCCGTCTTGCCAAGCGCGGGCAGCAGCCGTTCGGCAACGTCGACCGGCTGCACCTCGAAGCCGCTCTTGCCCGGTTGTACCTGGGGCCGACGGTTGGCCAGGACCACCGTCGCGTCGACCGGTTCCCGAGTCAGCGGCTGCAGACGATTCCCGATGCGCTCGGCGAGCACGTCGGCGTCGAGAACCGGCTCGAGCTGTCCGTCGACCGCCCGCATGCTCAACGCCGGCGCGATCCGGCCGGGGCCTATCCGGACCGTTCCTCCGGGCACTCGCACGGGCACCGGCCCGGACATCGCCGGCTCGGCAAACTCGTCCATCGCGGTCCGGACGGCGCGGTTGCGGACTTCGGGCTGCACCTGGGCGACCGACAGCTCGAAGGAGGAGTCCGTGCTCAAATATGCCGCCATCAGCTCTCTGCGAGCGCGGTCGATGTCCAGCTCACGGCCCGGAAGGGCGAAACGAGGCTGCGGACGTGCCTGCTCGAAGGTCACGGTGCCGTTCACCGGTGCCCGGCGCACCTTGTCGGCGAGCCGGTCGAGTGCCCGCTCCAGCTGGGCATCGTCGACGTCGACCACGGGGTCCACCTCGTCGCCGCCGGTGAAGGTCTCGACCATCTGGAACGGGTCGAGGCTGCGCCCACCGCCGGCTGACTCCACGGTGGCCGGCACATCAAGACTCAGACCGGCCGCCCGTGGCTTGATCCTGTACTTGGTGCCATCGAAGGTCGCGGTCAGCGGGTCGAAGCTGCGCGGCACCAACTCGTCTTCGAGCTTGTCCTTGGCGGTCATCGGCATCAGGCCACCGATGGAGACGTTGGCGACCGAGGCGCCGCGAGGCACCCGGTCACTGGTGAAGAAGTAGCCGACGGCGTAGAGGGCGGCCAGCACCAGCAGCAGCACGAGGAAGAAGACGAGGGCGAAAGCCGAGCCGTGCGACCTCGCCTCGACGTCGGTGGACCCGCGTCTTCGGATGAGACCCACCGGCTTCTGCACCCCTTCGTTCACACCTGGACATCGACGCCTCCAAGTGTAGGCGAGTGCCTCAGCCGGCCGGTCGCGCCGCGCGTACGACGGAGGGGGTGGTCGCCTCGGGAGCGATCAGGTCGGTGAAGCCTCCGCGGAAATACAGCAGCGGCAGCGATGCCTCCCTGTGCACGTCGAGCCCGAGCACCTCGCCCACGACGATGGTGTGATCTCCCCCGGCACAGCTCTGCCAGGTTCGGCACTCGACCCAGCACAGCGCGTCCTCGACCAAGGCGACGCCAGTGCGCTCGCCCCGCCGGTGCGGGACGCCGTCGAGCTGACCGGCCAGCGGACGCCCGCGAGTCGCCAACCACCGCGCGACGTCGACCTGCTCGTGCCCCAGTACCGAGACGCCCCACCGCCGCGTCATCGTGATCGCGTGGTGGAAGCGAGTGGACTTCTCCACACAGACCAGGACCAGTGGCGGGTCGAGGGACACCGACGTGAAGGCACTGGCCGTCATCGCGTGGTCGATACCGTCGAGCACGGTCGACGCTACCGTGACGCCACTGGCGAACTGGCTCATCGCGGCACGAAACGCGTCCGGCGTCGGCGCGGTCACGACGTCCCGCCCCGCCCGCTCAGTCGAGCCCGGCGAACAGGTCGGACTCGAGCCCGGTCGCATCATCGGTCTTTCCGGCGACGCCCTTGGCCAGCCGGTAGAACTCGGTGGCCCACACCTCGCTGCCGAGGTTGTTCGACAGTGCGAAGAAGGGTCCGTCCACGGTGATCTGGGTCGCGTGGGCCCGCATCGCGGCCAGCTTGGCCTCGACGTGCTCCTGCGCCTCGACGGCGGCGCTCAGGCGGTCATCCTCCACCGCAAACGGTGGCAGCTCGCCGTCGGGCTCCAGCCCCTCGAACGTGGTCAGGTCGCCGGTGGTGCGCAGCCGACGCAGTCCGTCGCGCAGGCGGCTCGCCGACATCGCGGTCCAGTAGACCTTGGCGATCTCCCATGCGTCGCCGAGGTCGGGCCGGTACGACGGGGCGGTGGCGAGGCCCGCCGCGTACGTCGCGACCCGGTGAGCCTGGATGTGGTCGGGATGTCCGTAGCCGCCGAAGTCGTCGTAGGTCACCAGCACCTGCGGGCGGATCTCGCGGATGACCGAGACCAGGTGGTCGGACGCCTCGCGCAGGTCGGCGCGCCAGAAACAGTCCGGGCGGTCGTTGGCGGCAGTCCCCGTCATCCCCGAGTCGCGGTAGCCGCCGGGTCCACCGAGGAATCGGTGGTCGGTGACGCCGAGCTCGGACATCGCGGCCGCCAGCTCCCCGATCCGGTGCTCTCCCAGCCGGTCCTCGTGCTCGGCGGCGAGGTGTTCGAGCTCGGGTACGAGGACCTCGCCCTCCTCGCCCAGCGTGCACGTGACCAGGGTGACCGAGGCACCTTCGGCGACGTACTTGGCCATCGTGGCGCCGTTGTTGATCGTCTCGTCGTCGGGGTGGGCGTGGAGGAGCAGCAGGCGGCGTCCTGGTCCGGCGGTGGGCATGCACCAAGGCTACGGCGTACCCCGACCCAGCTCCTGCTCGATCCCCGGCAGCACCGCGATCAGGTGGTCGAGCGCGACCCGGGTGCGCCCCGGCTCCCCCACCGCGGCGAGGTTCGCCATCCCCGAGTCACCGGCGGCCTGCCCGGCGGTGATGTTGGCCACCGCCCCGCTGATGCGTGGCACCACGCCGGCCAGCACATCCGACGGCCGGATCGCACCGTACGACGCACAGAGCAGGCGCAGCCGCCTCGCGGACTCCCGCACGCCGACGTCGCGCCACAGCGGGACGAAGTTCCACGCGGAGAACGCCAGGTCGTCCAGAGGATGCCCCGGACCCGCGACATCCCAGTCGATGACACCGACGAGCCGCTCACTCTCGTCGACGACGACGTTGTACGGAGCGACGTCGTGGTGGCAGATGATCTCGTCGCGGTCCATGGAGCGGTCGGAGAACCTCCAGCGCACGCTCCCGGTGGGTCGAAAGTCGCGCACCGCGGCGTGGTAGCGGCGCAGCCAGTGCATCGCCTCGACGATGACGTGGTCGGGTGCCTCCCCGTCCGGACACGTGCGTCCGGGGAGGTAGGTGAGCACCTCGCGGCCGCGAGCGTCGATGCCCAGGACACGGGGTACGTCGAGACCGGCCGTGGCGAGGTGGTCGAGCAGCGTGTGCACCGCCGGCGTCCAGGGGCCGGTCGGTCGACGGGCGGTGGCACCGATCCGCACCGCGCCACCCACGTTGCCGCCGGGCAGACTCTCACCGTCGAGCAGGAGCTGCTCGAGCTCACCCAAAAAGGGGCGGTCGGCGGACAGCCACGCCACCTCGTCGAGCTCCTCCGGCCCGAGCCAGCGCAGTGCGTCGTGCACCCGGGGCGTCGGCTCGCCGCCGACGAGGCGCGCTGCGTAGACATGCAGCACGAATCCGGCCCTCAGCTGCTGCTCCCCGCCAAGCCGTCCGGTGACCTGGACCGCGCATCCGAGCTCCTCGGCGACCTCCCGCACGGCGCTCTGCTCAGACGTCTCCCCCGGATCCACCTTGCCGCCAGGGAACTCCCAGCCACCGGCCAGCTCCGCCGGCAGCACGCGACGGGTGGCCAGCAGCCGCCCCTGATCGATGATCGCCACCCCGACGACCAGCATCTGTCCTCGTCGGCTGTCCACGACGGGCCAGCCTGGCACAGCGACGGCCCCACGGCCGGTTCGTCTGCGGTTCCTCGGGTCATTCGTGGTCGACGACCGCAGACGAATCGGGGTGGTGCCGCTCAGGCCTGCGTGGTCTGCTCCAGGTCGATCACGATCTTGCCGAGCACGTGTCCGGGCTCCACCGCCCGAAGAGCCTGCGCGGCCTCGCCGAAGGGGTAGGTCTGCAGCACCTTGGGATCGACCTTGCCCTCGGCGACCATGTCGGCGACGGTCGGCACGCCCGCTGAGCCGGACACCAGGAAGCTACCGCCGAGCTCGGCGACACCAGGATCGGCGACCGACACGATCCGGGACGGGTCGGTGACCAGGACGGAGACCTCACGCATCGGCTCGCCGCCGACCACGTCGAAGACGGCGTCGACGCCACCGGGCAGCAACGCCCGCATCTGCTCGACGACGTCGCCGCTGTCGTAGGGCACCAGGGTGGCGTCGAGGCTCTCGACCAGCGGCCGTTTGCTCTCGCTCCCGATCCCGAAGACCGCCACGCCGCGGTTGCGCGCCAGTTGCGCCGCCATCACTCCGACACCACCGCCGACGCCGTTGATCAGCAGCGTCTCACCCTCGGTGACGCCGAGCTGCTCCAACACCTCCCAGGCGGTCCCGCCCGCGACCGGCAAGGCGGCCGCCTGAACGAAGCTCAGCTGCGGCGGCTTCTTCGTGGTGTCCTCCGCGAGCAGCACCGCGTGCTCGGCGTAGCTGCCGTGCTCGGGCGCGGTCTTGCCCAGCACTGCGTCGCCCTCGACGAAGCCGTCGACGTCCGAGCCGACCGCCACCACGAGGCCGGACGCCTCCACTCCCAGCGCCAGCGGGAAGTTCGGCGTGGCCTCCGGGTTGGCCATCGCGCCGCTGCGGAGCTTGTGGTCCACCGGGTTGACCCCCACTGCCTTGACCGCGATCACCAGCTCGCTGGGACCCGGCGACGGCACCGGACGGTCAAACCAGGTCTCGGTCTCCTGACCGCCGTAGGAGTTGTAGCCGTAGGCATTGCTCATCGTGGACCGTCCTTTCCCTCTTAGCGCACCGAGCCCTGCTCAGCCTATGCAGGCCCGGTCGCCGGCCGGTCAGGTCGCCGGCCGGTCAGGTCGCCGGGACGCCGTCGGCTGCGCGGCGCAGCGCGGCGATATCAAGCTTGCCCATCTCGAGCATCGCCTGCATGGCGCGCTGTGCCCGCTCCGGGCCGGATCGGCGAACAACTCCTCCACCCCAGCCGGTACGACCTGCCAGGACAGGCCATACCTGTCCTTGAGCCAGCCGCACGGCCCTTCCTCCCCGCCCTCGGACAGCCGTTCCCAGTAGAAGTCGATCTCGTCCTGGGTCTCGCAGTTGATCTGGAAGGAGACCGCTTCGTCGAACGTGAACTCGGGGCCGCCGTTGATGCCGACGAACCGCTGACCGTCCAGCTCGAACTGCACGGTCATCACCATGCCGGCTGGTCGCGGCGCGGCCTCGGTGTAGTGGGTGACGTTCACGATGCGCGAGTTCTCGAAGACGGAGATGTAGAAGCCCGCGGCCTCCTCGGCCTCGGTGTCGAACCACAGGTTCGGGGTGATCTTCTGCTGCATGGCGCTGCGTCCTCTCGTACGGCGGGAACGTGCTCCCCGCGACCGATACTGCCCCTGTAGACCGTGGTACGGAGAGAACTCATCGTGCCCGCAGAACTCCGCGGCTTTCAGGCCCCCACGACTTCGACGCCCGGCACCGGTTTCAGTCGCCGGTCGGTGGTGATCAGCGGTAGATCACGGGACGTGGCCAGCTCGACGTACAACGCGTCTGCCAGGCGCAATCGGTGGCGCCTCGCCCACGCGCCGCGCAGCAGGCTCGTCACCGGATGTCGCTGGATCGGGGCCGCGGCCAGCCTTCTCAGCATGGTCTCAACGCCATCCGCCTCGACCGCCCCGCTGCGCTGCGGGCGTACCAGTGCCGACAGGATCTCCCCGTCGGCGTGGGCGGGAGCGTGCAGAACGTGTCCTGTGATGCGCCTGTGGACCGCGTCTCCCACCTCGTTGCCCAGGAGGAGGTCGACCAGGGCAGACGCGTCAGTCACAGCCTCAGCCATGGCGCGTCGGCGGCTCGTCGCGCACCGCATCGAGAGCCTCGAGCACGCAGTCGTGGCTGACTGGATCCGACGGAGCAGGCCTGAGCGTGACCAGCCAGGCATCGGTCGAGCGAGCGCCGAGCGAGCGCCTGACGGCCAGTCCTGCCCGTCTTCAGGTGAGCCGTGGAGAGACGGCCTGGTCAACCGGGTCCACGCGGCGCGTCATCTTCCGCCATCCCGTGAATCGCGACGGATCGGCGACCCTTAGGGTGGAACCGTCCGCAGTCCGCAGGTTCTCAGGGAGGCGCCTCATGGGGTCCAGCCCCACCGGAGTGCTCGGCCCGGGTCGCGCCCGGGTGCCGGAGAAGACACTGCGCCAGGACCGCTGGTGGGTGGCGCCGCTGACCACGTTCGTCGTGTTCGCCGCGTTCGTCGTCTATGCCACCATCCGGGCGTTCCAGGGCGCCTACTACTACGCCTCGCCGTACCTCTCGCCGTTCTACTCACCCTGCCTGACCGACAACTGCCTCGAGGGCGCCAGCGACTTCGGCACGCCGATCAGCTGGTGGTCGCTGTCCCCGGCGCTGGTCATCCTGATCTTCCCGCTCGGGTTCCGGATGACCTGTTACTACTACCGCAAGGCCTACTACCGGGCGTTCTGGCTGTCGCCGCCGGCATGCGCAGTGGCCGAGCCGCACACGCGGTACTCCGGCGAGACCCGCTTCCCGCTGATCCTGCAGAACATCCACCGCTGGTTCCTGTACGCCGCGATGGCGGTGGCCGCGATCCTGACCTTCGACGCGGTGCTGGCCTTCCGCGACGCCGACGGCGAGTGGGGGCACATGGGCCTCGGCACCGTCGTACTCGTGGTCAACGCGGCCTTGATATGGCTCTACACGCTCTCGTGCCATTCCTGCCGGCACGTCGTCGGTGGCAGGCTGCGAAACTTCTCCAAGCACCCGGTGCGTTATCGCGCGTGGACCACGGTGTCGCGGTTGAACGAACGGCACGCCACCTGGGCATGGTGGTCGCTGTTCTCGGTCGCCCTCGCCGACGTCTACGTGCTGCTGCTCGCGACCGGCACGATCACCGATCTGAGGTTCTTCTGAGATGAGCGACGGGCACGATTTCGAGTCCCCCGCCTACGACGTGGTCGTAGTCGGGGCCGGCGGCGCCGGGCTGCGTGCCGCGATCGCCGCCCACGACGCCGGCGCCAAGACCGCGATCGTGTGCAAGTCCCTGCTCGGCAAGGCGCACACGGTGATGGCCGAGGGTGGCATCGCCGCCGCGATGGCCAACGTGTACGCCGACGACAACTGGCAGGTGCACTTTCGCGACACCATGCGCGGCGGCAAGATGCTCAACAACTGGCGGATGGCGCAGCTGCATGCGCAGGAGGCGCCAGAGCGGGTGCTCGAGCTGGAGGAGTGGGGCGCGCTCTTCGACCGGACGAAGGACGGCCTGATCTCCCAGCGCGACTTCGGCGGTCACCGCTTCGCCCGGCTGGCGCACGTCGGTGACCGCACCGGGCTGGAGATGATCCGCACGCTGCAGCAGCGGGCGGTCGCGCTCGGCATCGACGTGTTCATGGAGTGCACGGTCACCCGGCTGCTGCTGGACGGCGGGCGGGTCAGCGGAGCCTTCGCCTACTGGCGTGAGAGCGGGCGCTTCCTGGTGTTCGAGGCACCGACCGTGGTGCTCGCCACCGGTGGCATCGGCAAGAGCTACCAGGTGACGTCGAACTCCTGGGAGTACACCGGCGACGGCCACGCGCTCGCCCTGGAGGCAGGTGCCTCGCTGATCAACATGGAGTTCGTGCAGTTCCACCCGACCGGCATGGTGTGGCCGCCGTCCGTGCGCGGCATCCTCGTCACCGAGTCGGTTCGCGGCGACGGCGGCGTGCTGCGCAACTCCGACGGCAAGCGCTTCATGTTCGAATACATCCCGGAGTACTTCCGCTCGGAGACCGCCGACACCGAGGAGGAAGCAGACCGGTGGTACGACGACAAGAAGGCCAACCGCCGACCACCGGAGCTGCTGCCACGTGACGAGGTCGCCCGCGCGATCAACACCGAGATCAAGGCCGGCCGTGGGTCGCCGCACGGCGGGGTGTTCCTCGACATCGCCTCGAGGCGCGAAGCGGAGCTGATCAAGCGCCGGCTGCCCTCGATGTACCACCAGTTCAAGGAGCTCGCCGACGTCGACATCACCGCCGAGGCGATGGAGGTCGGCCCGACCTGTCACTACGTGATGGGCGGCGTCGAGGTCGACGCCGACACCGGCGCGTCCGTCGTACCCGGCCTGTTTGCCGCCGGCGAGGTGGCCGGTGGGATGCACGGCTCCAACCGGCTCGGCGGCAACTCGTTGTCCGACCTGCTGGTCTTCGGACGCCGGGCCGGCTTGAACGCCGCCTACTACTGCACCCGGCTACGAGGACAGCGACCCCGCGTCGCCGACGACGACGTCAGAGCGGCGGCGGATGCGGCTCTGTCGCCGTTCACCGACTCCGTCGCCGGCGGGGAGAACCCGTATGCGATCCAGAAGGCGTTGCAGGACGTCATGCAGCGCCTGGTCGGGATCATCCGGACCAAGGGGGAGCTCGAGGAGTCACTCGCGGCGCTGGAGGAGATGAAGGAGCGGGCCCGCAAGGTGACCGTCGAGGGGCACCGGCAGTACAACCCCGGCTGGCATCTCGCCCTCGACCTCGACAACATGCTGCGCGTCTCGGAGTGCATCGCCATGGCCGCCCTGGAGCGGCAGGAGTCGCGAGGCGGACACACCCGCGACGACTTTCCGGGACCGTCGGAGGAGTGGGGCACGAAGAACCTCGTGCTCACCGAGTCCGGTGACCAGATCCTGCTCAAGCACCAGCCGCTGCCGGTGATGCCCGGCGACCTGCGTCAACTCTTCGAGGTGAAGTGAATGGGTCAGGAGATCGCCCTGCGGCTCTGGCGCGGTGACCGCAGCGGCGGCGACCTCGGCGACTACGTCGTCGAGGTCGAGGAGGGTGAGGTGGTCCTCGACGCGATCCACCGGCTGCAGGCGACCCAGTGCCCGGACCTGGCGGTGCGGTGGAACTGCAAGGCCGGCAAGTGCGGCTCGTGCTCGGCGGAGATCAACGGCCGGCCACGGCTGCTGTGCATGACCCGGCTCGCCGACTTCGACCCGACCGAGACCATCACGGTCACCCCGATGCGCGCATTCCCGGTGGTCCGCGACCTCGTCACCGACGTGTCGTACAACTACGAGAAGGCCAAGCAGGTGCCGGCGTTCTCGCCCACTGCGCGCGACGCCGACGGCAAGCGGCGGATGATGCAGGCCGACGTCGAGCGCGGCCAGGAGTTTCGCAAGTGCATCGAGTGCTTCCTGTGCCAGGACACCTGCCACGTGGTGCGTGACCACGACGACAACAAGCCGGCGTTCGCCGGCCCGCGCTTCTTCCTTCGCTACGCCGAGCTCGACATGCACCCGCTCGACACCAACGACCGGCGCAAGCTGGCCCAGGACGCGGCCGGCCTCGGCATGTGCAACATCACCAAGTGCTGCACCGAGGTCTGCCCGGAGGGCATCCACATCACCGACAACGCGATCATCCCGATGAAGGAGCGGGTGGTCGACCGCAAGTACGACCCGCTGGTGTGGTTGGGCTCGAAGATCCGGCGGCGCGGCCAGCGCGAGGAGCTCTGACCGACTCCGGGCTCGGGCTGGTGCCCGGGCCCGACCAGGGTCACGTGGTCGAGGCGCTCGAGGCCTTCTGGAGCGGTCCGGCCGGTCGGGGTTGCCGGGTCGGCCTGGACGGCCCGCTCGGTGACCTCGACCGGGTGGCGGTGTCCCGCCGAGTGCCCGGCGGCGACACCGTGGTCGGCCTGCGGTGGGCCTGGCGGGACGTGTTCACCCGCGCCTGGTACCCCCAGGGCATCACCACGTCGGCGGACTCGGGGCGCTGCACGTCACCCGTCGTACTGGTCAGTTGGTATGCGCCGAGGACTCGAGCCGGGCGTGACCGCGGCGCGCGACTCAGCGTGCTCGACCTGTCCGACCCCTCGCGGGTGCGTTACCGCCATGTGCTGCTGGTGCGCGCCGTGCGTGACGAGGTGCGGGCGGGTCCGCGGCTGGAACCCGTCCGCATCCATGCCGGCGGTCTGGCCTGGTACGGCGACCTCGTGTACGTCGCCGCCACCCTCGGCGGCCTGCGGGTGTTCGACCTGCGTGACCTGATGCGGGTCCCGACCGGTGAACAGGCCGCGGTCTTCGGCTACCGCTACGTCCTGCCGGAACGCTCCACCTACTCCGCCCGACTCCCGCCGCCCGCGTCGGATCTCCGACGCACGGGTCGTTCGAGCGACCACACGGTCGGCCATCCGACACCGATGCGCTACTCGTTCGTCTCGGTGGACCGCACCAGCACGCCGCACTGCCTCGTCGCCGGTGAGTACACCCGCGGCGATGTCCCGGCCCGGATCGTGCGCTTGGCCCTCGACGAGGTGACCGGACAGCTCAGCACGCAGCCGGACGGGCGGGTGACGCCGTCGTACGTTGTCACCGTCCCGGTCCTGGGCCTGCAGGGCATCGCAAGCGTCGACGGCGGTTATCTCGGCTCGACCAGCGCCGGGCCCTGGCGCCGCGGTGACCTGTGGCTCGGCCACCCGCGGTCCGGTCTGCAGCGGCGACGGCGGACACTGCCGGTCGGCCCGGAGGACGTGGCCGTCGACATCGACCGCGGACTGCTCTGGTCACTGACGGAGTGGCCGGGTCGACGCTACGTGTTCGCGCTCCCGCTGCCGCGTTAGGCCGGTCAGAAGCGCGAGCGGACCACGCGGGAACGGACGACCTGGCCGAGCCCGAGGCGGTGGTCGGTGCGCAAGTGGATGTTGAGCAGCAAGCCGATCGCCATCAGCGACACGAACATCGACGTACCCCCGTAGGACACCAACGGCAACGGCACACCGGTGACCGGCATGATGCCCAGACACATGCCGATGTTCTGGAACGCCTGGAAGCCGAACCAGCACACGATACCGGCCGCCGCGAGCCGGCCGAACATGTCCGCCGCCGCCAGCGCGATCCGCAACCCCCGCCACAGCAGCAGCGCGAACAGCCCGATGATCGCGGCCGCACCGACGAGGCCGAGCTCCTCGCCGGCGACGGTGAAGACGAAGTCGGTGTGCTGTTCGGGCACGAAGCCCGACTGTGTCTGGGAGCCGTTGAACAGGCCTTGGCCGAAGATGCCACCGTTGCCGATCGCGATGCGTGCCTGCACGGTGTTGTAGCCGGCGCCCAATGGGTCCAGCGAGGGGTCGACGACCGCCAGGAACCGATCCAGCTGGTAGTCCGCGAGCAGCCCCACCCGGACGGCGAACCAGGCCGCCCCGACTACGCCGGCGAGGAGACCGATCAGCCACCGCTTGGGCGCGCCAGCCAGCGCGAGCACGCCGAACACGGTTGCCGACAGGACCAGCAACGACCCCAGGTCGGGTTGCATAAGGATCAGCGCGGCCGGCACGGCGGCCACCGCGAGCAGCCCCACCACGTCGAGGTCGCGCAGCGAGCTGCCGGTACGGCGACCCTCCGCCCGCTCGGCCACGATCAGCGCCATGCTCACGACCACCGCGAGCTTGGCGAACTCGGCCGGCTGGATCGTGACTCCGCCGAGGTCGATCCACGACAACGAGCCGTTGATCTCGAGCCCGACACCGGGCGCGAAGATTAACGCGAGGCCGAGGACAGCGCCGAGGTAGACGACCGGGGTCCAGATCCGGACCCACCGGTGATCGGTCGCGGCGACGGCGAGTCCGAGGGCGGTGCCGATGCCGGCGTTGACGACGTGCTTGATCGCATAGGCGGCGTCGCGGCCCTGGGTCAGGTCGTCCCGGTGCAGGGTCGCAGACCAGACCAGTAGGGTGCCGAGCCCGATCAGCGCCAGCGCGGCCAACAGCAGCAGCCAGTCGAGCCGACGCCACAGCGAGGTGCGGGCCGGGGTGATCGACACCCGCCGGGTAGCGCGGGCCGGCGCGGTCAGCGTCATCGCGGGTCCCGCCCCGAGGACGGTCCGGATCCCGAGGTGAGGCGGTCGGGGCCTTCCGGCGCCACGATGGACCCGTTGCGGCGGAAGGTGGGCAGCTGCCTGGGTGGCTGCGCCCCCGGCTGCGCCGCCTCGTCCAGGTGGACCTTGCCGCCGCGGACGCCGTACAACCTCTCCCAGATCTTGCGCACCGCGGGACCGGAGGTGCCGGAGCCGGTGCCGCCCTGCGACACCATCATCAGCACGACGTACTGCTCGTCGTAGCTGGCCAGCCACGAGGTGCTCTGCTTGCCATAGACCTCGGCGCTGCCGGTCTTGGAGCGGATGCGGACGTCGTCGAGGGGGAAGTCGATGAACCGCCACGAGGAGGTGCCGGTGCGGGTGGTGCCGAGCAGCGCCGTGTCGATGTAGTCGAGGTCGCGCGGCGACACCGGGACGCGCGCGGCCGGCACCGGGTCGATGCGTTTCACCACCTCGCCCTGGGATGACACGACCGCCTTGGCGACGCGCGGCTTCCACAGCGTGCCGCCATTGGCCAGCGCGGCGTAGGCGCGGGCCAGCTGCAGCGGGGTCATGATCGTGTCGCCCTGCCCGATCACGAAGTTGACCGCGTCGCCGGCGCGGAACGCGAACCCCTCGACGCAGAACTCGCGCGCGAAGACGTGCAGGAAGTCTTCGCCCTTCTCCTTGCCGAGCTTGCAGTAGTAGTCCTTGTTGGACTTCCAGTACTCCAGCTTCCAGCGCCGGTCTGCGATCCGGCCGGTGGCCTCGCCGGACACGTCGATGCCGGTCTGCTCGCCGAAGCCGAACGCCTCGGCCATCTCGACCAGCGGGTCCCGGTCGTTCACGTCGTCGGCGTCGGCGCCGCTCTTGACCCAGAAGTCGTAGCCGACACGGTAGAAGAACGTGTTGCACGAGACCTGCAGCGCGCGGGCGAAGTCGATCAGGCCGTAGGCGCCGGACTCGTAGTTCTGGAAGGAGCGGTTACCGACCGTGAACGAGGAGCTGCAGTCGAGCCGGGTGGAGTGGCTGTAGCCGTTGCTGAGGGCGCCAGCGGCCATGAACGGCTTGAACGTCGAGCCGGGCGCGAACTGCCCTTGGGTGGCTCGCGACAGCAGGGGTGTGCCGGCCCGCTCGGAGTAGAGCCGCGCGAGCGCTTCGTCGCGGATGCCGCCGATCCAGACCTCGGGGTTGTAGCTGGGGTAGCTGGCGAGCGCGACCACGCGGCCGTTGGTGACGTCCATGACCACGACCGCCCCGGAGTCGGCGACGTACTTCTTGCCGCTGACCTCGTCAACCGTGCGGCGGGCCGTGCGGATCGTCTGTCGCAGCTGCCGTTCGGCCACCGCCTGCACCTTGGCATCGATGCTCGTGACCAGCGTGTTGCCCGGCCGCGGCAGCTGGACGCCGACCGTGTCCAGCACGTTGCCCATGTTGTCGACGGCCAGCTTCTCGATCCCCGGCACCCCGCGCAGCCAGCGGTCGTAGCTGCGCTCCAGGCCCGAGCGCCCGACCATCGAGATGCGGTTGAGCGAGGCCTCGTCGGTCTGCTGTGCCTGCTCGAACTCGGTCTCGGTGATCGGCGAGAGGTAGCCGAGCAGGTGCGCCGCATTGATGCCGAACGGCCTGGGGTAGGCGCGTACCTGCCACTTCTCGACGCTGACGCCCGGGAAGTCCTCGCTCTGCTCCTGCAACGAGACGGCCACCTCCTGGCCGACGTCCTCGGCAACCGGGATCGGCTGGTAGGGCGAACCGTTCCAGCAGATCGGGGGCCGCCGAGCTCCTTGCTCACCGCAGCGCCGGGTGCGGGCGAACACGTCGGCGTACTCCATCCTGAGCGCGCCGGCAACCCGGCGCAGCACCTCCTGGCGGTCCTCGGCAGCCATCGCGTCGATCGTCGTCCGGTCGACAGTGACCACCCACGAGGCGCGACTGGCGACCAGCGTGCGGCCCCGCGCGTCGACGATCAGGCCGCGTTGCGGCGGCGTGACCAGCTCGCGTACGGCGTTGTTCTCTGCCTGGGCCTGGTAGTCGTCCGCGCCGACGACCTGGAGGTACCACAGCCGCGCGAACAGGGTGACGAAGAGCGACAGCACCAACGCCTGTACGACGAAGAGCCGCAGTCGGCGTTGGTCACTCATCGAGCCGCCATGACCAGCTCGGTACGACGTTCGGGCTCGAGCCGCCGCATCAGCAGGAGCACTACCGGTACGACGAACGGCGTCAGGATCACGTCGTAGCCGACCGCGACCGGAATCACCTGCAGCACCCTCGATACCGAGACTCCCGGCTCGCCGAGGACCAGCCCGGACAACGCGAACACCGACGTACCGACGAACGAACCGGCGGCCACCACGAGCACCGCGGCGAAGGCGGAGGAACGCGCGTCGCGGCGCACCAGACCGGCGAGATAGCCCACGACGACAAGGGCCAGCGCCCACCGGCCGACGGTATGGTCGGCCGGCGGGGCGAGGTCGAGCGTGAGCCCGGCAGCGAAGCCGACGAGCGTGGCGAGCTCCGGACCGCGCGCCAGCGCGAGCGCGATGACCACGATCAGGGCTACGTCGGG
This sequence comes from Actinomycetota bacterium, assembly GCA_030857985.1. Taxonomy (GTDB): domain Bacteria; phylum Actinomycetota; class Actinomycetes; order Propionibacteriales; family Nocardioidaceae; genus JALZMX01. The sequence goes on from JALZMX010000225.1 coordinate 22,501, forward strand.
TACGACCCCGGCGATCGACAGAGCCGGAAAGACACCGAGCTGGAGGGTGAGCGCGACGACGAGCAGAGCGGTCACCGCGAGCGCGCGCAGCGCTGTCACGACGGCCCCGCACCGGACGAGGCGGACAGCCGTGCGCGCGGGTCGCGCTCGGGCGCTGCGACGACGACGCCGACGAGGTCGAGCGAGGAGAAGTCGACCACCGGCGCCACGACCGCGGTGCTCGACAGCTCGCGTGGGCTGCTGTGCACCTCGGTGACGGTGCCGATCAGTACGCCGGCGACATAGGGCGCCTGGCGTCGCGAGCCCCAGGTGACGACGGTGTCACCAGGCCGTGGAGTCGCCACGTCATCGACCAGCTCGAGCTCCAGCCGGCCGTCGTCACCGATGTCGTCCTGGCCTCGGACGAAGCCGAGCTCCATCGTCGAGCCGAGGCGGCCACCGACCACCGAGGAGGGGTCGACGATCAACAGCACCGTCGCGTTGGAGCGGGTGGAGGCGATCACCCGGCCGACCAGCCCGTCGGCACTGAGCACGGTGAGGTCGGGTACGACGCCGTCCCTGCGGCCGGCGTCGATGGTGACCGTCTTCGAGAACGTCTGCGCAGAGCCGATCGAGACCACCCGGGCGGGCAGCAACTCGAAGCCCCGGCGCTCGGAGACGCCGAGCATGCGGTCCAGGTGGCGCGCGTCGCTTCGGTCGGCCTCGCTGGTCTGCAGGCGAGAGCGCAGACGAGCGTTCTGCGCGGCCAGTCTCTCGTTGCTCGCGCGCAGCTCACCCACGTCGGCGACGTAGTCCGACACAGCGATGAACGGCCGGGTGAGCGCGGCGGCTCCGGTCTCGAGTGGTCCGAAGACGGTGCCCGCGAACGAGCGCAACGGCTCGACCGGCGAGTCGCCCGAGGGACGGGCGTCGAGGGTGATGAGGGTGAGCGACGCCAGCAGCAGCAACAGCGGCACCGAGCGGGAGCGGCGAGCGGCGCGCCTGTTTGCGGTGTCGGCATTGCGCCGGCGGTTCCTGCGCATTCAGCTCACCTGCGCGGCTCGGAGACCAGCACCTGTTGCAGTGCCTCGAACTCCTCGACGCACTTGCCGGCGCCCATGGCGACGGAGTCCAGCGGCTCGGGAGCGACGTGGACGGGCATGCCCGTCTCGTGCCGCAGCCGCTCGTCGAGGCCGCGCAACAACGCTCCTCCCCCGGTGAGCACGATGCCACGGTCCATGATGTCACCGGCCAGCTCCGGCGGAGTCTTGTCCAAGGTGGCGCGAACAGCGTCGACGATCGAGTGCAGCGGTTCCTCCAGCGCCTGGCGCACTTCGGCAGACGAGACCGCGATGGTCTTGGGCAGGCCGGAGACCAGGTCGCGGCCACGAACCTCGGCCTCGGGCTCCTCGGGCAACGGGAACGCCGACCCGAGCGCGACCTTGATCTCCTCGGCGGTGCGCTCCCCGAGCATCAGGGAGTACTCCTTCTTCATCCAGGTGATGATCGCCGCGTCGAGGTCATCGCCGGCGGTGCGGATCGACTGGCTGGTCACGATCCCGCCGAGCGAGATCACCGCCACCTCCGTCGTACCCCCGCCCACGTCCACCACCATGTTGCCGGTCGCCTCGTGCACGGGCAGCCCCGCTCCGATGGCCGCAGCCATCGGCTCCTCGATGATGTAGACCCGGCGGGCGCCGGCCTGGTAGCCGGCCTCCTTGACCGCCCGCTGCTCCACACCGGTGATGCCGGAGGGGACGCAGATCACGAGTCGGGGTTTGGCGAAGTACTGGCGCCGGTGGACCCGTTGGATGAAGAACCGCAGCATCTGCTCGGTCAGCTCGAAGTCGGCGATGACGCCGTCCTTGAGCGGCCGGATCGCGGTGATGTTGTCGGGCGTTCGACCGATCATGTGCTTCGCCTCGGCGCCGACCGCCAGGATCTCGCGGGTCTGCGCGTTGAGCGCCACCACCGAGGGCTCGTTGAGCAGGATGCCCTTGCCGCGCACGTAGACCAGCGTGTTGGCCGTGCCCAGATCGACGGCCATGTCCCGCCCGATGAAGCTGTTGGCCATGCCGACGCGATCCCCTTGCGCTGCTCGTCACGAGTGTGTGATCAGCCTAAGTTCGGGCCAGCCGGGTTCACGGGACGACACGCGCCCCGCCGGCCGCTGTTCACCACCGGGACCCGCCCCGCTGTTCGTCGCGGTCAGACGACGTCCGGGAAGAAGAACCCGATCTCGCGCTGCGCCGACTCCACCGAGTCTGAACCGTGCACGAGGTTCTCCCGGTTGGACAGCGCCAGGTCGCCGCGGATCGAGCCGGGGGCGGCCCTGCGGCCATCCGTGGCGCCGTTGAGCAGGCGCACCACCTCGACCGCCTCGTCACCCTCGAGTACGGCGGCCACCAGCGGCCCACCGGTCACGAACGCACGCAGCGGCGGGTAGAAGTCGCGCTCGATGTGTTCGGCGTAGTGCCGGTCAGCCAGCTCGGTCTCGATGCTGCGCAGGTCCATCGCGACCACCACCAGCCCCTTGGCCTCGTAGCGGCGCAGGATCTCACCGACCAGCCCACGGCGTACCGCGTCGGGCTTGAGCAGAACAAGGGTGCGCTGCGACATGGGCCGCACCCTATCCAGCGTCGAGTGCCGCGCGCCGCTCGGCCTCGAGCCGCTCGATCCGGTGCCCGAGCACCAACGCCGTCACCCACAGGGCGGCGAACACGGCCCCCAGCACGAACATCAGGGGTACGACGAAGCCCAACCCGATCGCGCCGACCTGCACCAGTGACCCGAGCGCGTAGGCCCAGCCGAAACGCAGCAGCGCCGCTGTGACCAGCGCCAGCACGCCGAGCCCGAGTCCGGCGACCAGCGCCGCGGTCTGGTTGACCCCCTCCACCTGGATCATCACCGGCGTCGTCAGGAACAGCACGATCGCCTCCAGGGTCAGCACTGCGGCCGCCATGATCCGCACCCGGGTCACCCGCCCCGTCGCAGCAGCGTCCGCGCCTCACCGGCGGTGATCACCGAACCGGTGACCAGCACACCGCCGGACCCGAACGACTCGCCCAGCGCGCCGCCCACCTCCGCAAGCTGGACTGCCCGGTCGAGCGCTTCGTCGAGTCGGGGGACCACCTCGACCCGGTCGCCGCCGAACACCCCGCGCGCCAGCTCGGCCAGCGACTCGGCCGGCATCGCACGGGGCGTGGAGTTCTGCGTGCACACGAGCGTGGACATCAGCGGTTCGAACACCTCGAGCATGCCGTCGACGTCCTTGTCTCCCATCACCCCCACCACCCCGACCAGCGGGCTGAAGGCAAAGGCCTCCTGCACCGCCTCCGTCGCTGCACGGGCACCGTGCGGATTGTGCGCGGCGTCGACGACCACGGTGGGGCTGCGCCGCACCACCTCGAGCCGCGCCGGTGAGTCGACCGAGCCGAACGCAGCACGGACCACGTCGAGGTCGAGCGCGGTGCCGCCGTAGAGCGCCTCGACCGCGGCCAACGCCACCCCGGCGTTGTGCGCCTGGTGCGCGCCGTACAGCGGCAGGAAGACCTCGACGTACTCCCCGGCCAGACCCTTCAGGTCCAGCATCTGTCCACCCACGCCCGGCCGGCGGGCCGAAACTCCGAACTCCAGCCCCTCACGCGCCACCGTCGCCTCCACCTCGACGGCGCGCCGCAGCAGCACCTCGACGACCTCGATCGGCTGCTGTGCGAGCACGACGAACGCACCTGGCTTGATGATGCCGCTCTTCTCGACCGCGATCTGCCGAGGCGTCGTCCCGAGGTACGTCGCATGGTCGACACCGACCGGGGTCACCACCGCGACCTGACCGTCGGCCACGTTGGTCGCGTCCCACGACCCGCCCATCCCGACCTCGAGCACCACCGCGTCGACCGGCGCGTCGGCGAACGCGGCGAACGCCATCGCGGTCATCAGCTCGAAGAACGACACCGGGTGCTGGGCGGTGCGCTCGACCACCTCGGCGTAGGGCGCGATCTCGGCGAAGACCTCCACGAATCGCCGCTCGCTCAGCGGCT
>JALZMX010000236.1 GCA_030857985.1 Actinomycetota bacterium
CGGCGCGCGGGTCGGCATCGGGCAACAGCCGCTTGAGCGCCACGGTGTCGCCGGAGGACAGCTCGCGGGCGCGCCACACCTGCCCGGTCGCGCCGGCGCCGATCACCTCCTGCACGTCGTAGCCGGGCAGGTCGAAGTCCTCGCTCACGGGAGCAGCCAAGCACCGGCAGCACCGCTGTGCGAGCTGTCCACAGGGCAATATCGTCGCCGGTCACCACTACGCTGCCCGAGGCCTGAAGGGGGACGCGTGCGCCTGTGGTGGGAGGTGGCTCGACGGGGCTGGCGCCAGCGGTCGACCTATCGCGCTGCGGTCTTCGCCGGTCTTTTCACCAACGCGACCTTCGGCGCGCTGCGGGCCTACGTCCTGCTGGCGGTGCTCGCGCAGCGGGACACCGTCGGCGGCTTCGACCAGGCCGCGGTGCTCGGTTTCGTCTTCTTCACCCAGGCGCTGCTCGCGCCGGTGATGCTGTTCGGCTGGACCGACGTCGCCGACCGGGTGCGCTCCGGCGACATCGCCACCGACCTCTACCGGCCGGTCGACCTGCAGCTCTACTCGTTGGCGACTTTCGCCGGCCGCAGTGCTTTCGAGCTGGTCTTCCGCAGCCTGCCGATCGTCGCCGTCGGCGTCGTCGCCTTCCGGATCCCGCTCCCACCGGTTGAACTGCTGCCTGTCGTCGTCCTGACCATCGCCCTCGCCGTCCTCGTCGGCTTCGCGCTGTCCTTCGTGCTCAACCTGCTGGCCTTCTGGCTGCTGGACAGTGACGGGGTCGCCACGATTGCCACGTCCGTCGGCTTCGTGCTGGCCGGCCTGGCCGTGCCCCTTCCCTTCCTGCCGTCGCCGTTCGCCGGGATTGCGCAGGCGCTGCCCTGGGCCTCCATGCTGCAGCGCCCGGTCGAGGTGATCCTCGGCCGGCATGGCGGCCTTGAGCTGGCCGGCGTCCTCGCTGTCCAGGCCCTGTGGGCTGTCATCCTGCTCGCCGTCGGGCAGTGGCTGCTGACCCGCGCTACGGCCCGGGTGGTGGTGCACGGTGGGTGACGAGTTGCGCCTGTGGCGGGTGCTCGTCGCTGCCCGGGTCCGGTCGCAGTGGCAGTACCGCACGTCGTTCCTGCTCTACGCCAGTGGGTCGTTCCTGGGGGCGCTTGTCGACTTCGTCGCACTGTCCGCCATCTTCACCAAGGTGCCGCAGCTCGGCGGCTGGGGCTTTGCGGAGGTGGCCTTCCTCTACGGGGTCAGCGGCCTGGCCTTCGCGCTGGCGAGCATTGCTGTGGCCAGTGTCGCCAACCTCTCGCGGCGGGTGAAGGACGGCACCTTCGACAGCCTGCTGCTTCGCCCGCTCGGCACGATCACTCAGCTGTCGGCGGAGGGCTTCGCACTGCGCCGCATCGGCAGGGTGGCGCAAGCCGGCTGCGTTCTGGTCCTCTCGCTGACGCTGCTCGAGCTCGCTTGGACTCCCGGCCGGGTCGCGGTCACCATCGTGGCGGTCGCCTGTGGCACCCTCGTCTACGCAGCCGTGTTCCTCGCCACAGCCGCTGTCTCGTTCTGGGTCAGCGAGGGCGCCGAGGTGGGCAGCGCCTTCACCTACGGCGGCAACTTCCTGTCCAACCAGCCGCTCGACATCTACGCCCGCTGGCTGCGCCAGTTCGCCACGTTCGTCGTGCCGCTCGCCTTCGCCGCCTACCTGCCGGTCGCCTGGGTGCTCGACAAGCCCACCCCACCCGGCATCCCGTCGGCTCTCGTGTGGGCCACCCCGCTGGTCGCCGTGGCTGCGCTGCTTCTCTCGCGGGCCGTGTGGCAGGCCGGGCTGCACACCTACCGGAGCACCGGGACATGAGCGAGCCGCTGATCCGGCTGGTCGACGTCCGCAAGACCTTCGTCCTGCGCGAGCGCGCCGGCCGCGTCCGCCGGACCAAGCGTGAGGTCGCAGCCGTGGACGGGATCAGCCTCGACGTACCGGCTGGTCAGATCTGCGGCTACATCGGGCCGAACGGCGCCGGCAAGTCCACGACCGTCAAGATCCTCACCGGCATCCTGACCGCTACGAGCGGGACCGTACGCGTCGCTGGGCTCGACCCGCGGACCCGTCGGGTCGAGCTGACCCGACGCGTCGGCGTCGTGTTCGGCCAGCGCACCCAGCTGTGGTGGGACCTGCCGCTGTCCGACAGCTTTGAGCTGCTGCGCCACGTCTACCGCCGGGACCTGGCCGACCACGCCAGGCGCCTGGCCGAACTCGTCGACGTCCTCGACCTCGGACCGTTTCTCGCGACGCCGGTCCGGCAGCTCTCGCTCGGCCAGCGGATGCGCGGCGACCTGGCTGCGGCGCTCCTGCACGCACCGGAGGTGCTCTACCTCGACGAGCCGACCATCGGGCTCGACGTCGTCAGCAAGGCCCGGGTGGGCGAGTTCCTGCGCAAGGTCAACGCCGAGCAGGGGGTGACCATCCTGCTGACCACGCACGACCTGGCGGACGTGGAGCGGTTGTGCCACCGTCTGGTGGTCATCGACCACGGTCGGGTCATCTCCGACGGGACGGTTGCGCAGATCAAGCAGACCTACGGCCGGACCCGCACCCTGGTCGTCGACTTCGTCGAGCCTCAGGCTCCGATCACGCTCGAGGGCATCACGGCGGTACGCATCGACGGCCCTCGCCAGTGGCTGAGCTTCGACCGCACGACCAGCGCTGCGCAGCTGATCGCGCAGGTGATGAAGCAGGCCTCGGTCCGCGACGTCAGCATCGAGGAGCCACACATCGACGACGTCGTGCGGCTCAACGGGCTCACCGCGGCGCAACCGCTCGCCGCTGAAAGGACCGACCGTGGCTGAGGCCGTCGTCGTCGGTGCCGGACTGGCCGGTCTGGCGTGCGCCCGCCACCTCTCGCGATCCGGTGTGGAGGTCACGGTGCTGGAGGCCGAGGACGCCATCGGGGGCCGAGTCCGCACCGACGTCGTCGACGGGATGCTGCTCGACCGCGGCTTTCAGGTGCACAACACCGGATACCCCGAGGCGCAAAGGCTTCTGGACCACCCGGCGCTGGACCTGCAGGACTTCGCCGCCGGCGCGCTCGTCCGCATCGGCGACCGGCTGCACAAGGTCGGCGATCCGCGCCGGGTGCCGGCATGGGCGCCAGGGACTTTCC
>JALZMX010000239.1 GCA_030857985.1 Actinomycetota bacterium
CCCAGCCGGCAGTTCCTGCGCAAGGCGCACGGCGAGTACAACGCCGGCCTCCCACCGGAGCAGCCGGCGGCGCTGGCGATGACGTTCAGCGCCTTCGACGACACGATCGCGCCGCCCGGCAAGCACAACGTCACCGTGTGGGGGCAGTGGCACCCGTACGCGCTGTCGAACGGTGAGACGTGGGACGGGATCCGGGAGCGGGAGGGCACCAAGCTGGTCGAGGCGGTCGACCGGGCCGCCCCGGGCTTCGCCGGCAGCGTCGAGCAGATGCACGTGCAGACACCGCTGGACCTCGAGCGCGAGCTGGGCCTGCGCTCCGGGCAGGTGATGCACGTCGAGATGGCCTTCGACCAGATGTTCATGTGGCGGCCGATGCCTGAGCTCGCCGGCTACCGCGTACCCGGTGTCGGCGGTCTCTACCTGTGCGGCGCCTCGACACACCCGGGAGGTGGCGTCTTCGGCGCCAGCGGCCGTTCGGCCGCGACCATCGCGCTGGCCGACCGGTCCCCGTCGCCGCTGGCTCGAGGTCTTCGAAAGGTGCGCGGTGGCTGACCTGTACGAGGTGCTGCTCGTCGACGCCGGCCAGCGCTGGCACGCCGGCTGGGTCGTCGACGACGAGACCGAGACCGACGTCCTGCTGCGCCACAAGGGCCGGGTGCCGACCTTCGCGAGCCGGGCGGCGCTGGAGCACCACGCGCAGGAGCGCGGCCTGGAGCTGCAGGAGGACCTGCCGGACGAGATCGACCTGGAGCTCGGCGGCTGGCTGACGCATGGCCTGCCGCTGCCCCCGACCGCCGAGGTCTCGGAGCTGTGGCATCTGCTCTACGACGACCCGGTGGCCGGGAAGGCCCTGTCGGGCGAGGAGCTCGGCGAGGCCTATGACGACCTCGTCGAGGAGGACCCGCACTGGTTCGCGACGCACGGGCCGGCCGCCCGGCGGGCGCTGGCCGACGCTGTGCAGCGCCTGCGCACGCTGCTCGACCCGGGCTGACCGGCCGATCGCGGGCTATCCACAGGGCGGAAGTCGGCGGGAACCGGCTGGGACCGCTCCCGCTAGGGTCGGGCCATGCGCATACGGGTCAGCGTTGTGGCCCTGACGATGCTGTGTGCGGTCAGCGCCTGCGCCGACGAGCTGGAGAAACCACCCACGCTGCCAGGCGTTACACCAGCGCTCTCCGCGTCAGCCAGTCCAAGCGCCTCCCCTGCGCCACGGGAGATCGCCGCTCCCGACGCCGCTGGTGCGAGCGCTTTCGGCCGCTACTTCTACGAGCAGATCGAAGTCGGATTTGCAACGAGGGATCCAGGCACCGTGTCGTCGCTCAGTTCGCCCGAGTGCGTCATCTGCAAGCGGTACATCGACTCAATAACCAACCTTCGCGACAATGGTGAACGGGTTGACGACTACACCATCGCCGTGATCGCTGCCGACGCGCCAGCGATATCAGGAGACACCGCTCGCGTCACCGTGGTCTACAACGACTCAGCGTCCACGCGGAAGAACGCACAGGGGGCCGTGCTTGATAGCGAAGAGGGACGCGAGAAGGTCGCCGCGGAGCTTATCTTGAGGCGTAGCGGGCAATCCTGGATCGTCACAGAGGTGCGGCGCGGATGAAGATGTGGCTGCTGGCACTTGCCCTTCTGATCGCCGGCGCAGCTGCCGCGCCGGCAGCCTCGGCTGTACCAGGACCGACGTGCCGAACCTGCGATGCGGCCGTCACGGGCAATGGCGACAATCTCGATGTGGCAGGCACCGCCACGGGTGTCAGCCATGAGGTGCCTGGACGGGGCAACCCGGCCCGTAGTGGACCGGCGCCTGGACGCAACGAGTACGAACGGGTGGAGGAGGAGCTGGCGCCCGCCTGTCTGGGCAACGAGCGTGGTGACGACAACCTCTGCGCCGGCGCCACCCTGAGCTGCCCGTCCCCGGAACAGACCCGGTACTGGATCTGGCACCGGGTGACCCGGGTGGTGGTCGCGCCACCGTCGGAGACCGTCGGCCCGTGGGTGCAGGAGCCGGGCAGCTTCTGCCTCGGCCCGGACGATCCGGGGCTGCCCACGATCGGCCGGGTGATCGCACAGGTCCGCGCCGACTTCCAGCGCCTGCCGCTACCGCAGTTCACGGTCAGGACCGACCCCGCGCCACGGACGTTGGTCAACTTACCGACAGCGTTCTCGGCCGGCAGCGCCGAACCGGTGACGTTCACGCCGACGATCCTTGGCGCACGGGTGACGATCACCGCGCGGCCCTCGCAGTGGGACTGGACCTTCGGTGACGGGGCGACGTTGACCACGACTCGGCCCGGGACGCCGCAGCGCCCGGACGTCACCCATCAGTACACCCGCACCGGCGAGGTGACCAGCTCCGTCCGGGTCACCTGGACCGGGTCCTTCACGGTCGAAGGCTCAGCGGAGGTGCTCCAGATCGGCGCGCCGGCCTTCGTCCAAGGAGCACCGACTCTGGTTGACATCGGCGAAGCTCGGACCGAACTCGTCAGCCGCTGAGTGACAATCGCCGTCGTCACACCGATGCGAGCCGCTTGCTCCTGCTGATCCGTCCCCTCCCGCATCCATCGGGCCGCA
>JALZMX010000276.1 GCA_030857985.1 Actinomycetota bacterium
CGCCAGCAGCACCCCCGACAGGATGTAGGTGCCGGAGATCATCACTACCCGGCCGACGGTGTCGAAGAGCGGCCCCAGCAGCACTGCGCCGAGGAAGTTGCTCACCGCGAAGATGGCGATGAAGTAGCCGGTCTGGGTGACGCTCATGAACGTGATCAGGGTGTCGCCGTAGGTGAAGAAGAAAGCGTTGTAGAGGAACGCCTGTCCGATGAACAGCGACAGGCACAGGATCGTGCGCTTGGGGTAGAGCGTGAAGACGGTGCGCGCGATCGTGGCGAACCCGATGCTCTTGCGCTGCCGGATCGTGATGGTCTCGGACACGTCTGGCAGGCGGTTGCCGGTTTCGTCGGCGATGCGCCCCTCGATGTCGCGGACGATCCGCTCGCCGTCGTCCTCGCGGCCGTGGATGAACAGCCAGCGCGGGCTCTCCGGGACGTAGCGGCGGACGAGCAGGATGCCAAGCCCCATGATCGCCCCGAGCCCGAAGGCAAACCGCCACCCGAACTCGGCCGGGACCAGCTCGGGGTTGAGCAGCGGGACGGTGATCAGCGACCCGGCTGCGGCCCCCACCCAGAACGACCCGTTGATCGCCAGGGCGATGCGGCCGCGGTACTTCGCCGGGATCAGCTCGTCGATCGCGGAGTTGATCGCGGCGTACTCACCACCGACGCCTGCCCCGGTGATGAACCGGGTAACGAAGTACCACAGCGGGTTCATCGCGAATGCGGTGGCGACGGTTCCGACCAGGTAGACCGTGAGCGTGATCAGGAACAGCTTCTTGCGGCCGAACCGGTCGGTGAGGTGACCGAAGAACAGCGCGCCGGAAACGGCGCCGGCGACGTAGATCGCCCCAGCCAGACCGACGTCGAAGGCGTCGAGGCCCAGACCGGTGCCTTCCGGCTCGAGTGCCGCGGACATCGAGCCGACGATCGTCACCTCGAGGCCGTCGAGGATCCACACCGCGCCGAGGCCGACCACGACCAGCCAGTGCCACCTCGACCAGGGCAGTCGGTCCAGTCGTGCCGGGATGTCCGTGGTGATCCTGCCGGTCTCCACGCCTGCCATGCGAGCCTCCGGTTGTGGGGGTGAGGCTGACTGCGTTGGTACGTCGGCAGTACAGCCGTTCGCTTTCTACTCCTATCGCCGGGCCGGACGCAAGCACCTGGCCGCGGCGCGCCCCGATCAGCGGTTTTCGTGATCGCGCACCGCGGCCAGCAGGTCCTGGGTGCGGACCAGCTTGACCCGCGGCCGGCCCTGCCTCTGCCCGGCATGCCGTTCGGCCTCGTCGATCGCCTGCCAGCCGGTGTCGCTCACCAGGTCGGGCTGCTTGCCGCGCAGCCACCGCTCGAGCCGTTCCGGCCGATCGGCACCGGTGTCGCGGGCGCCTGCCCCAGCCAGGTCGGTGAGCAGCCGCTCGACGGACTCGCGGGCGTCCTTCTTGTTGGTGCCGATGACGCCGGTCGGACCGCGTTTGATCCAACCCACGACGTACTCCCGTTCATGGCCCACGACCCTGCCCTGCTCGTGCGGGATGTGGCCGGCCAGCTCGTCGAAGGGCAGCCCCTCGACCGGGACGCCGAGGTAGCCCACCGCACGGACGACGAGGGCGGCGTCGACGACCTCGCGCGCGCCGGTATCGCGCGCCCGCAGCAGGCCGGTGTCATCGCCGACGAGGTCGTTGCAGGCGAGCACGACCTCGTGCACCTTCCCCGCGCCGCGCAGCTCGACCGGCGAGCGCAGGAACCGGAACACCAGCCTCCTCGCACCCGGGGTAGGCGGCCGGGCGGCGAGGTCGCGCAGCGCCTTCAGGTTGCGCCGCACCACGGGCGGCAGCCCTTCGTCGGCCACGTCGAGCACCCCGTCGGGCTCCACTACGACGTCCACGTCCGTGAGGTCGCCGAGCTCGCGCAGCTCGAGGGTGGTGAACGTGGCCTGCGCCGGACCGCGCCGGCCGACAACGAGCACCTCGCGGACGGCACTGGCCGCGAGTACGTCGAGGGCGTGGTCGGCAATGTCGGTGCGGCCAAGGTCGGCGACGTCGGTGCACAGCATCCGGGCCACGTCGAGCGCGACGTTGCCGTTGCCGACGACGACCGCGCGGGCACCGTCGAGCAGCAGCGCCAGGTCGGGGTAGAGCGGGTGGCCGTTGTACCAGCCGACGACGTCGCTGGCCGCCACGCTGCCGGCCAGCTCCTCGCCCGGCACGCCCAGGTGCCGGTCGGTCTGCGCTCCCAAGGCGTAGACCACCGCGTCGTACTGCTCGAGCAGCTCGTCGCGGGTCACGTCGGCGCCGAGGTCGACGTTGCCGTACCAGCGGAAGCGTTTGTGCGCTGCGATCTGCTCGAAGGTGCCGGACACCGACTTGATCTTGGGGTGGTCCGGCGCGACCCCGGACCGCACCAGCCCCCATGGTGTCGGGAGCCGCTCGAGCAGGTCCACCCGTACGCCGGGCTCGACGGCGGCGAGCAGGGCGGCGGCAGCGTAGAAGCCGGACGGGCCGGACCCGACCACGACGACGTGCAGCGGGGCGCTCACCCCGCGACCCTAACGCCGCCCACTACTATCGACAGGGGCACGCCGAGGGAGGCGCGATGACCGACGAAGCCAAGGGTGAGAGCACCGGGCGACAGCGCTGGCAGGAGCGCTACGCCGCGTCCCAGGTGCGGGACGCCGACTTCAGCACGCTGTCGGGGATGGAGCTGGACCCGGTCTACGGGCCGGTCGACGAGTCGAGCGTGCCCGACTTCGAGCGGATCGGGTGGCCAGGGGAGTTCCCGTTCACTCGCGGTCTCTACGCCACCGGCTACCGGGGCCGCACCTGGACGATCCGGCAGTTCGCCGGATTCGGCAGCGCGAAGCAGACCAACGAGCGTTACCAGATGATCCTGAAGGCCGGCGGTGGCGGGTTGTCGGTGGCCTTCGACATGCCCACCCTGATGGGCCGCGACTCTGATGATCCGCGCAGTCTCGGCGAGGTCGGGCACTGCGGGGTGGCGATCGACTCTGCCGCGGACATGGAGCTGCTCTTCCACGCGATCCCGCTCGACGACGTGACCACGTCGATGACGATCAGCGGTCCGGCGGTGCCGATCTTCTGCATGTACCTCGTAGCCGCCGAGCGACAGGGCGCCGACACCGGCAAGCTCAACGGCACCTTGCAGACCGACATCTTCAAGGAGTACATCGCTCAGAAGGAGTGGTTGTTCACTCCCGAGCCGCACCTGCGCCTGATCGGCGACCTGATGGAGTTCTGCGGCCGCGACATCCCGGCCTACAAGCCGCTCAGTGTCTCCGGTTACCACATCCGTGAGGCCGGCTCGACCGCGGCACAGGAGCTCGCGTTCACCCTCGCCGACGGGTTCGGCTATGTCGAGCTGGGCCTGTCCTGCGGGCTGGACGTCGACGACTTCGCTCCGGGGTTGTCGTTCTTCTTCGACAGCCACCTCGACTTCTTCGAGGAGATCGCGAAGTTTCGCGCCGCCCGGCGGATCTGGGCGCGCTGGTTGCGTGATGTGTACGGCGCCAAGACCGAGAAGGCGCAGTGGCTGCGGTTCCACACCCAGACGGCCGGGGTCTCGCTCACCGCGCAACAGCCGTACAACAACGTCGTACGCACCGCGGTGCAGGGACTTGCCGCGGTGCTCGGCGGAACCAACAGCCTGCACACCAACGCGCTGGACGAGACCCTGGCGCTGCCCACCCAGCGCGCGGCCGAGATCGCGCTGCGCACCCAGCAGGTGCTGATGGAGGAGATCGGTGCTGTCAACGTCGCCGACCCCCTCGGTGGTTCCTGGTACGTCGAGGCGCTCACCGACCGTCTGGAGGCCGAGGCCGAGGCGATCTTCACCCGAATCGAGCAGATGGGCGGGGGCAAGGATGCGTCGCACCGGATCGGGCCGATGACGTCGGGGATCCTGCGCGGCATCGAGGACGGCTGGTTCATGTCCGAGATCGCCGAGGCCGCGTTCCAGTACCAGACCGCACTGGAGAAGGGCGACAAGAAGATCGTCGGGGTGAACTGCCACCGGGGCACCATCACCGAGGAGCTGGAGATCCTGCGTGTCTCGCACGAGGTCGAGACCGAGCAGGTGGCGGCGCTCGTGGCGCGCCGGTCCGGACGCGATCGGGCGGCTGTGGACCGGGCGCTGCAGCGGATGGTCGAGGAGAGCCGCGGCAACGGCAACATGATCCCGTCGATGCTCGACGCGGCACGGGCCGAGGCCACCTTGGGGGAGATCTGCGACGCTCTGCGCGCGGAGTGGGGCGAGTACCGCGAGCCAGCGCGCTTCTGAGCCCGCCAGATCCAGGTGCTGACTCGACGTCGCGCTTCGGTGCGGCGGGTGGGGGGTGCTGCTGTGCCGCGTCACCGCCACCGGCAAGGATGGGTCCATGAGCGTTCCCTCGTTTTCCCGTCCTGGCGCGGTCGACCTGTCTGCGTTGAAGGGCGCGACCGGTCCCGGTGCGCCAGCCGCCGCCGGCGCTGCGCCGCCCTCCGCGGGCGCAGGGACTGGTGCCTACAGCGTCGACCTCACCGAGGCCACCTTCCAGACCGAGGTGCAGCGTTCCCTCGACCATCCGGTGGTGCTCAGCTTCTGGTCGCCACAGGAGCCGGCGTCGGTCGAGCTCAACGCCGCTCTGGAGCGGCTGGCCGACGAGTTCGGTGGACGGTTCCTGCTCGCCAAGGTCGACATCGACGCCAACCCGCGGGTCGCACAAGCGGTGGGTGTTCCGGGCGCTCCGCTGATCGCGGTGGCACTCGGTGGGCAGCTGGCCCCGATCGCGCAGGAGTCGGTGCCGGAGGCCGAGCTGCGCCAGGTGCTGCAACAGGTGGTGCAGACCGCGGTCGCCAACGGGATGACCGGGCGGGCGGAGCCGGGGCCGGCAAGGAGCGCACCGGACCTCCCCGCCGCAGAGCCGGAGCCGGTTGTTGACCCGAGGTACGCCGCAGCGGAGGACGCGATGGCGACCGGGGACCTCGAGCAGGCGATGTCGGCGTACCAGAAACTGCTGGCCGAGCAGCCGGGCGACGCCGGCGCCCGTACCGGCCTGGCCCAGGCCCAGCTGGTCGTCCGCACGCGTGGCGTCGACGCGGATGCAGCGCGACAGGCTGCATCAGCCGATCCGAGCGACGTGTCGGCACAGATCCGGGTCGCCGACATCGACCTGCTCGACGGGCACGTCGAGGACAGCTTCGGCCGGTTGGTCACGACGGTCTCCCGAGTCGCCGGCGCCGAGCGCGACCGGGCCCGCGAGCACCTCGTCGAGCTGTTCGACATCGTCGGCACCGACGACCCCAGGGTCCGGGCCTTCCGCACCCGGCTGGCGAACGCCCTGTTCTGAGGACCTGGTCTGGGAGGCCAGGAGAATTCTGGCGGACCGACCCATCCGCGTGCCCCGATGTTACGAATGTGTTTCGAGTGGTGACGAAATCCCCAGTGACTGGTTACTCTCAGAACGCTACTCTCGGTGAAGGAGGTGCCCGAAAGATCCGGTCCCGCTGTGTAGGGACACGGCTAGGGCCTCCATGGCGGGGCCGCACCGCAGGAACGAAAGGGAAAGTGGATGTTGCGCAACCCCCGTAATCGACACATGCGTACCGCTGTCACGTGCTTCGCCGCGTCGGCAGTAGCGGTCGGTGGGTCGGCGACGTTGTTGGCGGCGGAGATCGGGTCGGCGTCGAGCCACCGTGAAGCTCCGTTGATCGCCAACGACCCCAAGGCCGACAACACCGACGTGTACGCGTTCGTGAGCCCGGACTCTCCGGACACGACCACACTGATCGCGAACTGGATCCCGTTCGAGGAGCCAGACGGCGGTCCCAACTTCTACCCGTTCGCCGACGACGCCCACTACGACATCAAGATCGACAACAACGGCGACGCGGTCGAGGACATCACCTACCGGTGGACGTTCGACACGCAGGACCTGCGTGGCACCGACACGTTCCTGTACAACAACGGCCCGGTGACCTCGCTCGACGACGAGAACCTGCTGTTCCGACAGACCTACACCCTGGACAAGATCGAGGGTGGCAAGACGACGACCCTGGTCGAGAACGGCCCGGTCGCGCCGTCCAACGTGGGGGCGGCGTCGATGCCTGACTACGCCTCGCTGCGTTCGGAGGCGATCGTGGACACCAGCGACGGCGGACTGAGCTTTACCGGACAGGCCGACGACTCGTTCTTCCTCGACCTGCGGGTGTTCGACCTGCTGTACGGCGGTGACCTCTCCGAGGTCGGTGTCGACACGCTGGCCGGCTTCAACGTCAACACGATCGCGCTGCAGGTGCCCACCGAGAACGTGACCAGCGAGAACGACCCGGTGGTCGGTGTGTGGAGCACGACCGAGCGTCCGAGCATGCTGATCCGCAAGACCGATGGCACGCAGAAGGCTCGGGGCAAGTACGTGCAGGTGTCCCGTCTGGGCATGCCGCTGGTCAACGAGGTTGTTGTCCCGGCTGGTCTGAAGGACGCCTTCAACGCACTGGCGCCCGCTCAGGACGCGACGGTTGCTCCGGTCGTCGACAGGGTGAACGACCCTGAGTTGCCGAAGCTGATCGAGGCGATCTACGGTATCCCTGCTCCGAAGGCACCTCGCGAGGACATCTTCGCGATCTTCCTGACGGGTATCGAGGGCCTGAACATGCCTCAGGGCGAGGTCGTCCCGGCCGAGATGCTGCGGCTGAACACGTCGATTCCGCCTGCGGCAGAGCCCAACCGGCTCGGTGTGCTCGCAGGCGACAACGCCGGCTTCCCGAACGGGCGCCGACTGATCGACGACGTGGTCGACATCGAGATCCAGGCACTCGAAGGTGCCGTGCGCACCGGCGAGCTCGTCGAGGC
>JALZMX010000278.1 GCA_030857985.1 Actinomycetota bacterium
GGGGGCTCGAAACGCAACAGCGTCGAGGCCTTGTCACGACCCCAGTCGATGGGCATCTGCGCGGTCTCTCGCCAGCCCGCGCGTCGGTACAGCTCGACGGCCGCCTGGCAGTTGTCAGCGACTTCCAGCGCCACGTCCAGCGCCTGGGCCCTCGCGGAGGCCAGGCCGTGGTCCAACAGACGCCGGCCGATGCCCAGCCCGGTGCTCGTCGGATCGACGAAGAACCTCTCGACCATCGCTTCCCGGGCTGGCCTGGCACTCGGACGCGCCGCCAGCGCGAGATGACCGACCACGCGCGCGTCGGCCGTCGCCACCCACGCGTTGATGTCCTCCTGCGGACTCAGCCACCGAACCGGATCTGCCGGCCAGTTCACCGGGTAACCGAAGGTGCGGTGCACGCTCTTCAGGACCCTGGCGCACGCACCCAGGTCGAGGACGGTGCGTTGCCGGATGACGATGGCCTCGGGCATGGTCACAGGATCTCATCCACGTTGGCCGGCGCGCCGTGTGTCTGCTGCGCGGCCCCTGAATCGCCGCGCCGAAGCCACGAGCCGCTTCAGTCGTAGTGCTGGAACGCGGGCCAGATGACGTCCCAGTGACTCGACGGGTCGCGGCAGACCGCGATGGGCTGGCCCTGCTCCTCGTTGTCGACGCCGACCTCGTTGTCCAGAGTCCCGGCAACTTCGCACGAGGCGAAGTAGCCACGAACTGCCTGGAGCTGCCCGCCGACGACAACTGCGACCGCGGTCTGATCGGGCGGTCGAGCCGTGAAGTACAGCTGGTTGTGGCCGCTGTACACCTTGGGCAGCCCGAGTTCGGGACCGTACCGCGCGACCGCTCCGGCTTCCCCGTAGTTGCTGGTGACGATCACCGTCCGGCGCGCTTCGGCTGCAGGCATGGCGTCGTAGACCGTTGCGATCTGCCGGACGTACGTCGGCCACCCGACCTGGTCCCGCGCGAGCTGGTTGATGCCTGGCACGGGCGTGTCCCCTACGACGGACTTCGGCACCAGTGGCAGCGCGATGACAGCCGACAACACCGCGTTCACCGCGACCGCAGCGGCCACACCCGCGCGCCACCACCGCGATGAGCGTGAGAGGAACTCGGTCACCGGCACGCACCCGGCAGCGAACAGCACCGCCAGCAGACCGAACGGGTAGTAGAGCTGCGATCCGGCCAGGAACGTGAGGACGAGCAGGACCGGGAAGGCGGCAGCCAGGAACCGCACCGGTCGCCACGCAGCCCGGCGGATCAGCGCCACCAGCCCGGCTGTCCACACCGGGACCAGGGGCGGACCGAGCAACAGCAGCAGGAACGGCCACATCAGCACTCGGACCTCTGCAGCGTTGTTCTCCGACAACGCCGCACCCATGCTCAGCTGCGGCCAGTCGCTGGTGGCTTGGTACACGAGGTTCGGAGCTCCGACAGCCAGGGCCAGCGCCGCCGCCCCCCATACCCACTTCGACCAGAGCACCCGGCGAGGGCCGACCAGCATCAGCCCAACGCCCACGGCCACCAGCAGCGCCGCGACCAGCAGCTTGTTGTACATGCTCAGTCCGACCACAGCACCGGCGCCGAGCCACCATCCCGGCTGCGCCCGAAGCAGCGCCCGCATCACCAGCAGGGTCACAGCGGGCCAGACGAGCAGATCGATCGAGGAGGTCAACATCACGTGACCCAGCAGCAGCGGCGTCGAGGCGAACGCGTAGGCCCAAGCGCACAACGCCTGCGCACCGCGACCGCCGCCGAGCTCCCGGGTGATCAGGACGACCATCAGGACCGACGCGGTGGCGGCCACTGTCGCCGGGATCCGGATAGCCCAGACGTCGTCGGCGACCAGCGCGCTGAACGCGCGGACGAGCAGTGGAGTCAACGGGGGCTGATCGACGTATCCCCACGCAGGCTCGAGCATCCGAAAGTACAGCTCGTCGCGGTGGTACCCGTACCCGCCGCTGACGACCGTGAGCAGGACGGCGACCGCGCCCATCGCCGAGAACACCGGCGCTCGCGCCAATGCCGGCCGACCGTCTCGGTCCTGCCGCAGGTGCGCACCGCCCCTTGTCCCTTCGTCACCAACGGCCACGGACTCAACCTAGCGGCGGCCCGCGACGGTGTTCGCACGATGAACGAGTGCCATCGTGGGTGCATGAAGCCGCCGGTGAGCCATCCGCTCTTCGCTCGCGCCTATGCCTGCTCGACCCCAGCCATGGATCGGGCCGGGGCTGCGGAGCATCGCCGGCGCCTCCTCATGCGCCTGACCGGTCGGGTGATCGAGGTGGGGGCCGGTGACGGCGCGAACTTCGACCACTACCCCGCGGGGGTGACGAGCGTCCTCGCGGTGGAGCCGGAGCAGTACCTGCGTGGCCGGGCACAGCAGCGAGCCGCCCGTGCGCCGGTCCCGATCGAGGTCGTCGACGGTGTGGCCGAGCAGCTGCCGGTGTCGAATCAGGACTTCGATGCCGCCGTCGTCTCGTTGGTGCTGTGCTCCGTGACAGATCAGGACCAGGCACTGCGTGAACTGCACCGAGTGCTGGCGTCCGGCGGACAGCTGCGATTCTTCGAGCACGTCAGGGCGGAATCGCTGGTTCTGCGGCGGGTTCAACGGCTGCTCGACGCAACCGTCTGGCCGAGCATCGCGGGTGGGTGTCACACCGGGCGGGACACCGCCGCAACGATCGGGCGCGCTGGCTTCAGGATCGACCGGCTGCACCATTTCCGGTTCCCCGACGTCGGGCTCTCGCTGCCGACATCGCCGCACATCCTGGGCGCCGCGTCACGGGTCTCGCCTGTGCGTGAAACCGGATAGGACCGGCTCAGTCGGCCTCCCACCGGTCATCGGGCTGCTGGCGACCCGGCTGTTCCGGACAGGAACGCCATCGGCAAGAGTCGGCTCGGCGCAGCCCCTCGACGTCGGGCCGCTCGTCCGGTGAGTACGCCCATCAGGGCCCCGTTGGACGAGATGACCGACCGCGCGCGCGTCGGCCGTCGCCACCCACGCGTTGGTGTCCTCCTGCGGACTCAGCCACCGAACCGGATCTGCCGACCAGTTCACCGGGTAGCCGGACGCGACGGGCGCACTCTGCAGGACCATGACGCACGCATCCAGGTCGGGATCGGTGCGCCGCCGGATCTCGACGTCCGTGGGCATGGCCCCAGCGTCTCAGCAGCAGTGGCCGGTGCGTACTTTTCGAGCCGGGCGACCGTCAGCAGTGGCCGCGACCGTGGTCAGAACGTGGCGCTGGGGCGCCAGGACCCGTGTACCTCACGCAGCACGCCGACGACCTCGCCGATCGTCGCGTACGCCGTGACCGCGTCCACCGTCGCGGGCAGCACGTTGTCGGAGGCCTCGGCCGCTACCCGCAGCTTCGTCAGCGCGGCATCCACCGCACCGGCGTCGCGCTCCGACCGAAGCCGCGTGACCGACTCGGCCTGCCGCGCCTCCAGCGCCGGGTCGATGCTGAACACCTCCAGCGGTTCGGTCTCGGCCGGGAACCGGTTGACTCCCACGACCACCCGTTCGCCCGACTCCACCTCCTGGGTGTGCCGGTAGGCAGCGTCGGACAGCTCTTTCGCGAACCACCCGGATTCGATGCACGCCAGCGCCCCGCCCCGGCGCTCGATGTCGTCGAGCAGCGCCCGGATCGCCGCCTCGTGCTCGTCGGTCAGCGCCTCGACCGCGTACGACCCGGCGAGTGGGTCAACGGTCGTGGTCAGCCCGGACTCGAACGCCACCACCTGCTGGGTGCGCAGCGCGAGCGTCGCCGCCGACTCGGTCGGCACACCGAGCGCCTCGTCGTAGGCCGACACGTGCATCGTCTGCACCCCCGCCAGCGCCGCGGCCGTCGCCTCGAGCGAGGCGCGTACGACGTTGTTCAGCGGCTGCTGGGCGGTCAACGACGACCCGGCGGTGAAGGCGAAGATCCGCAGCTGCTGCGAGCGTGGATCAGCGGCGCCGTACTCCTCGCGCAGCAGCCGTGCCCAGACCCGGCGGGCGGCCCGGAACTTCGCCACCTCGGGCAGGAAGTCCATGGTGATCGCGAGGAACGTGAAGAACGTCGGCGCGACCTCGTCGACCGACACCCCGCGGCGCACGCACTCGTCGAGGTAGGCGCGCGCGTTGGCGAACGTGAACGCGATCTCCTGCACGGCCGAGGCGCCGGACTCGCGGATGTGGTAGCCGCTCATCGCCAGCGGGGTCCAGCTGGGCATCCGAGAGGCGCAGTACTCGATCGTGTCGACGGCAAGCCGCATGGAGGCCGGCGCCGGGAAGATCTGGGTGCCGCGGGCGATGAACTCCTTGAGCACGTCGTTCTGGATGAACAGCCCGAACTCGTCCGGATCCACGCCGCGCTTCTCTGCCAGCGCCACGAACAGCGCCGCCCAGAGGTATCCGATGGAGTTGGCGGTGGTGCGGACCTGGCTGATCTGCTCCAGCGGGATGCCGTCCATCAGGATCTCGATGTCGGCCAGTGAGTCGATCGCGACACCGACTCGGCCGACCTCGCCGGCGGCCTGCGGATCGTCGGAGTCGATGCCCATCTGCGTCGGCAGGTCCATCGCCACGGAGAACCCGGTGACCCCGGCGTCGAGCAGGCGCCGGAAGCGCTGGTTGGACTCGTGCGGCGTGCCGAACCCGGCGTACTGGCCCATGATCCACGGCGTGGGCTCGGTCGAGACGCCACGGGTGAACGGGTAGACACCGGGGTGCTCGGCGTCCTCGGGCGCGTAGTCGGGTCGCAGCCGGTCGGTCACGAGAGCTCACCCTCCAGCTGCGCGCGCAGTCTCCGCTTGTCGACCTTGCCGGTGGAGTTCAGTGGGAACGCCTCGACCAGGCGGACCTCCTTGGGCTTCTTGTACGACGCCATCCGCGCCCGGCAGTGCTCGAGCACGTTCACCTCCTCGACCCGGGCACCGTCAGACACAGTGCACAGCGCCACCACCCGCTGTCCCCAGTCGGCATCGGCCACCCCGATCACGGCGGCCTCGGCGATGCCAGGCACCTCCGCGACGACGTCCTCCACCTCCCGCGGGTAGATGTTGTAGCCGCCGGAGATGATCATGTCGCCGACCCGGTCGACGAGCCACAGGTGACCGTCCTCGCCGAGCCGGCCCAGGTCGCCGGTGTGCAGCCAGCCACCGCGCACGGACTTGGCGAGGTCGTCCCGCTGCTCGGCGTTCCAGTAGCCGCGCATCACGTGGTCGCCGCGGGTCACCACCTCGCCGACCTCGCCCGGCGGAACCGGCGTACCGGTGTCGTCGACGACGATCACCTCGACACCGAGCGCGGGGCGCCCGGCCGAGGTGAGCAGGCCGGGCTTGTCACGCAGCCCGCGGGCGTGGTCGTGCGCGTCCAGCACCGTCACCGGGGGGATCGCCTCGACCAGCCCGTAGTACTGCACCAGGTTCGGGGTGATGCGCTCGCTGGCCTGGCGCAGCTGCTCCGCGGGCATCGGTGCTCCGGCGTAGCCGAGCATCCTCAGCCCGGCGAACATCTCGCGGTCGGCGCCAGACAGCGCCAGCAGCCGCGCCACCATCGTCGGCACGACCGCGGCGTGGGTCGCGCCGCGTTGCTGCACGGCTTCGACGAACGCCTCGGGATCCCAACCAGGCAGGACGATCTGGCGTGCCCCGGCGACGAGGAACGGCAGCACGAAGAGTCCGCTGGTGTGTGTGATCGGGCCGGCGTGCACATAGACGTCGTCCCCGTCGATGTGGCCGCGCGGCACCCCGCCGAGCACGTCGTGGGTCATGTTGACGAGCGAGGCGAACCAGTTGCGATGAGTGCGCTGGGCCCCCTTAGGGTGCCCGGTGGTGCCGCTGGAGTAGTGCAGACCGCACAGGGCGTCGGGGTCGACCGGCGCCAGGGGGCGGGTGCTGGTGTTGCCGATGACGTCGTCGTACGTCGTACCCGGCCCGTCACCGATCACGACGAGGTGCTCGATGTCCGAGCGCAGCGACTCGGTCGGCTCGGCGAACCGGGCGTCGTAGATCAGTGCCCGGGCAGCCGAGTCGGCTGCGATGCGTTCCCAGTCGCTGGCGTGCAGCCGATAGTTGAGCGCGGTCCGGACCAGACCCGCGCTGCGGATGGCGAGGTCGGTCTCGAGCAAGGTGATCGAGTTGCTCTGCAGGTCGAGCACCCGGTCGCCGGGCTGGAGTCCCAGCCCGAGCAGACCGTTGGCCAGCCGCACCACCTGGTCGGCGAGCTGGGCGAACGTGAGCTGGGCCTGGGGTCCTTCGACGGCGATCCGGCCGGGGAAGCGCTGCGCCGCGCGGCTGAGCAGGGTTCCGACGTCCACGCTCACCTCCACTCAGCATGGGCGGGTGCGACGTACGCCGCATCGAGGATGCGCACGCCTTCACCGGCGGGGAGCACGGTCACCGGGTTGAGGTCGAGCTCGAAACCGGTCGGCCAGTCGGCCACCAGGTCGGCGACGGCGAGCACGGTCTCGACGAGCGCCTGGCGGTCAGCTCCGGGATCCCCGCGCACGCCGGCGAGCAGCCGTCCGAGCCGGGTCTCGTCGAGCACCTCGTGCACCTGGGCCCGGTCGACCGGGAGCAGCCGCAGCGCGACGTCGTCGAGCAGTTCGGTGAGCACTCCGCCGGGACCCACGGTGAGCACCGGCCCGAGCGGGCTGGCGGCGACGCCGACCAGGGCCTCCACGCCGCCGCCGACCATCTCCTCGACCAGCACGCCGCCCCCGAGCCCGGCCAGCCGGTCGTACGTCGCCGCCGCCGACTCGGTGCCGACGTCGAGCACCACCCCGCCCGCCTCGGTCTTGTGGGCAAGCCCCGGCACCACGGCTTTGAGTGCCGCCCGCCCACCGGCTTCCCGGACGGCCGCGACCGCATCCTCCCGGCTCTGCGCCAGCCGTCCGGCCGGCACCGGCAAACCTGCTGCGCGCAGCAGCCGTTTCAGCCCCTCCTCGTCCGTTGCGTCCGGCGCCCTGTGGGCCACAGCCCGCGGTCTGCCGGACGCAGGGGCGAACGGGGGGCGGGTGGACACCTGGTGCAGCGCGGCCGCGGCCCGCACCGCGCGTGCAGGGGTCGGGTA
>JALZMX010000025.1 GCA_030857985.1 Actinomycetota bacterium
CGACGTGGACGCACCCCTCCGGTCTGGCGCAACCACGCCAGACCCTCGATGTCGATAGGTGCCAGCCACCGCGGCAGCATCGGTCAAGAACTCACCGGCCTGCCAAGCCGCCCAGAACGGCTGATACTCGGCGACCAACTCGTTGGAGAAACGCACACTCATCAACACCCTCACAGGATCGATCAGGTGTTGCGACCACCGCACGAACCTGGGGAACCGCCTGCGGGGCACGAGGGACGGCGCCGCTCCTCATCGCGGGAAGTGGATCCTGTCGACCGCGGCGAGGCGGCGAGGCGCTGCGGTCATGGGGTGGGTCCTGGCTCCCAGCCGAAGTGGTCGAGGGGCCCGCGGCCCGCTCCGAGGCGCCAGTGCGCGGCACCGCTGATGGCTGCGTGGACGTAGTGCTTGGCCTGCTCGAGAGCCGGCCAGACGTCCAGCCCGAGGGCGAGTCCCGCGGCGAGGGCGGACGCGAAGGAGCAGCCGGTGCCGTGGTTGTTCGGGGTCGGCACCCGGGGCGCGCTCAACTCGCGCACGGTCTTGCCGTCCCAGACCACGTCGACGGCCACGCCGGCGGCGTCGGGGAGGGGGTGGCCGCCTTTGACGACGACCACCTGGGGCCCGAGCGCGCCCAGCGCACGCGCGGCCTGGCGCTGGTCCTCGATCGTGGCGACCGGGGTGTCGCCGAGCAGCGCCTCGGCCTCGCGCAGGTTCGGCGTCAGCACGGCGGTGTGTGGGAGGAGCTCGTCGATGTAAGCCCGTTCGGCCGCCTCTTCCAGCAGCCGGTCGCCGCTGGTGGCGACGATCACCGGGTCGACCACGAGCCGCGGCAGCCGCCCGGCCCGGGCGAGCGCGGCGACCGCCCGTACCACGTCCGCGGTGGCCAGCATCCCGGTCTTGACCGCCCGTACGTCGAGGTCGTCCAGCACCGCCTCGACCTGAGCGACGACGACGCGGGCGGGCACGGTGTGCACCGCCCGTACGCCGAGGGTGTTCTGCGCCGTCAGGGCCGTGATCGCGGAGGCCCCGTAGACGCCGAGGGCGGCGAAGGTCTTCAGGTCGGCCTGGATGCCGGCACCCCCGCTGGAGTCCGAGCCGGCGATCGTGAGCGCGACGAGCGGGGTCACGCTGACACCTGCTGGAGGGCGGCGAGGTACTGCGACACAATCTGCGGGTCACGCATCACCGGACCCATCACCGCCACGCCGTGCGCTCCGGCGCCTCGGCAGGTCGCGGCGTACCCGGGCAGCACCCCGCCGAGTGCGTACGCGGGCGGGCCGCCGGTGAGCAGGGCGGCCAGCCCGCCGGGGCCTAGGGCCGGGCCGTAGCCTGGCTTGGATGCGGTGGCGAACACCGGCGAGCAGGTGACGTAGTCGCAGCCTTCGGCAGCTGCCCTGGCCACCTCGCCGGCATCGTGGCAGGAGCGGCCGACGAGAACGGGGCGCGGGAACGGGACGAGGTCGCTGGCCGACAGGTGCACCGCGTCGCCGCGCGGGCCGGCCAGCAGCAGCACGCCGCCGACTGGGTGCAGTACGCGCCGCAGCTGCGCGGCGATGCGCACCCGCTCGTCGTCCGGCAGGTCCTTCTCCCGCAGCACCACCGCCCGGGCTCCGGACACGACAGCATCGGTGACGACGTCGACCAGTGGTCGTCCACAGATGGTGCGGTCGGTCAGCACCAGTAGCCGCGGCAGCCTCACAGCTCCTCCTTCGTCGTCGCGGTGAATGCTCCCTGCGCCTTCTGGTTCGCTCGCTGGCGTTCACTCACAGTTGCGGCATCCCTGCGGTCTGGGTCGAGGGCTGGGCGTGCCACCGGCGCGGGATGCGGCCCGCGCCGAGCGCGAGGCGGCCTCCTTCGACGGCGTGTCGCATGGCCAGGGCCATCCGTTCGGGGTCACGGGCTCGGGTCACGGCCGAGGCGAGCAGGACGGCGTCGCACCCGAGCTCCATCGCTAGCGCGGCATCAGAGGCCGTGCCGATGCCGGCGTCGAGGATGACCGGTACCTGCACGAGGTCGCGGATCAGGGCGATGTTGTGCGGGTTGCGGATGCCGAGTCCGCTGCCGATCGGAGAGCCCAGCGGCATCACCGCCGCGCAGCCGACGTCGGCCAGCCTGCGGGCGATGATGGGGTCGTCGCCGGTGTAGGCGAGCACCGTGAAGGCGTCGGCGACGAGCTGCTCGGCGGCGTCGACCAGCTCGATCGGGTCGGGCAGCAGGGTGTCCTGGTCTCCGATCACCTCGAGCTTGACCCAGTCGGTCCCGAACGCCTCGCGCCCGAGGCGGGCCGCGACGACCGCCTCGCGCGCGGTCATGCACCCCGCGGTGTTGGGCAGCAGCCGCACACCGCACCGCTGCAGGACGTCGAGCAGCGACCCGGTCGTCGAGGCCTCGACCCGGCGCAGGGCGACCGTGACCAGCTGCGTCCCGGATGCCACGACCGCCCGCTCCAGCGCCTCGAGGCTCGCGAGGCCCCCGGTGCCGAGCAGCAGCCTGGAGGTGAAGGTCTCACCGGCGATCACGAAAGGGTCCGCGGCCTCCTCGCGTTCCAGCGCGGGCAGCACGTCGTCGGTCTCGGTCACCGCTCAGCCTCCTGCCACCGGGATGAGGATCTCGACGCTGTCGCCGTCGTGCAGCAGGGTCGAGGTCCAGGCGCCGCGGGGGACGACGTCACCGTCGACGGCCACCGCGACCCACCGCTGCTGCTGTGCGCGCGCGTCGACGAGCTCCGCGACGGTCGTCCCCTCGGCGATGTCGCTGGAGACCCCGTTCACCGTCATCTTCATGTGTGCTCACCTCTCGCTTCCATGTGCTCAATTTTCGAACCGGTCGGCGGTGAAGGGCGCGGCCTGCTCAGGCAGCGCCCCCTCGGTCAGCAGGGTCGCCACGGCGTCGCCGGTCACCGGCGCGAGCAGCACCCCGTTGCGGTAGTGCCCGGTGGCCAGCACGAGCCCCGGCAGCGGTGAGGCGCCGAGCAGCGGGGCGTTGTCCGGGGTGCCGGGCCGCCACCGGGAGAGGGTCTCGACGAGCTCGAGCTCGCTCACCCCGGGCACGACCTCGATCGCGTCGCGCAGCAGGTCGTGCACCGCGCCGGCGGTCACGGTGGCGTCGAAGCCCTTCTCCTCCACCGTGGCACCGACGACCACGCCGTCCCGGTCGTACGGGACGAGGTACACCTGTCGCCCGCGCACCAGCGCCCGCACGGTGCCGTCGAGCATCCCCGTGGCGCCGCGCATTCTCAGGATCTGGCCCTTGACGGGTCGCACCGGCAGCGCGGGGACCCCTGGGAGCGACGCGCTCCAGGCGCCGAGCGCGAGGACGACGGACCCGGCGTTCAGCTCGCGGCCGTCGGCCAGCCGCAGCCCGGTGGCGCGGTCGCCGTCGGTGCACAGGGAGTCGATGCGGGCGCGGATGACGCGCACCCCGGACGACTCGGCCGCGCGCAGCAGGGCCGTGTGCAGCTGGCGGGGGTCGACCGAGTGGTCACCGGGCACGTGCAGCCCACCGCGAAGCCGCGGGGTCAGGGACGGCTCGCGCCGGCGTGCCTCCCGAGCGGTCAGCCGCTGCGCATCCAGGCCGAGCTCGTCCTGGAAACGGTGCAGCTCTTCCAGCGCGCGCATGTCGTCGTCGTCGAAGGCGACCAGCAGCGTCCCGGCGGTGCGCAGGACGACGTCGATGCCGCTGGCGGCGCTCACCTCGGCCACGAAGGCCGGGTACCGATCGAGCGAGGCGCGGCACAGCCCGAGCAGCGGTTCCTCCCCGTAGGCGGCCTCGGTGACCGGCGCCAGCATCCCCGCAGCGGCGTAGGACGCACCCGTCCCGGGTGCCTGGTCGACGACGGTGACCGACAGGCCCCGCTGCGCCGCGTGCCAGGCGACCGAGAGCCCGATCAGGCCGCCACCGGCGACCAGGACGCCGGTCACGGCAACTCGCCCAGGGCGCGTAGCAGCGCCCGGGTGGCCACGGCCGGGTCGCTCGCCTCGGACACCGCGGTGACGACGGCCACGCCGTGCGCGCCCGCCGCGAGTAGCTCGGGCACCCGGTCCACGATCACGCCGGCGATGGCGATGACCGGCACGTCCACCGCCCGCGCGACGGCGGCCAGACCGTCAAGCCCGAGCGGGCCGGGCAGGCCCGCCTTGGTGCTGGTGGCGTAGACCGGCCCGACGCCGAGGTAGTCGGCTCCCGCCGCGACCAGACCGGTCGCGCGCAGCGGGTCACGGGCGGTGCCCCCGACCATGTGCTCAGGGCCGCCCAGGCGCCGCACGACCTCGACCGGCAGGTCGTCGGCGCCCAGGTGCGTACCGGCCGCCCCCACGGCCAGGGCGACGTCGACGCGGTCGTTGACGACGCAGCTCGCGCCACGCTCGGCGCACAGCCCGACGACCCGCGCGGCGAACTCGTACAGCTCGCGGTCCGTGCACCCCTTGCGACGCACCTGAACCACGCGTACACCCGCCCCGACGGCGGCTGCCACGACACCCAGCGCGTCGCGGCCGTCGCGCGCGTCGGTCAGCAGGTGCAGCCGGGCGCTCGTCGCCGCCGTCATCGCCGGCACAGCCCCGGCAGGCTCACCAGCGTGGTGAGGACAGCAGCGACCGCCAGGCTCACCAACGACGCCGACCACCCGTTGGCCGGGTCGATGCCGAGGTCCTGCTGCCGGTCGGTCCACCACTGCGTCCATCCCGCCCCGGTGGTGAAGAACAGCGTCGGCAGCGTCAGCTGGTACGCCACGAACCCGGCCACCCACGCCAGCAGAAGCAACGGGCGCGGGCGTGCGCCGTCCGAGACGTCCCAGGTCCCGTGCGGCAGCAGGTAGTAGGCCACCACGAACACGCCGACCAGCGGCACGAAGACCGCACCGATCAAAAACAGGAACGGCTCATACGACGCGATGTCGAACGACAGCGCGAGCGCGGTGGCGCCCACACCGACCACCACGGCCAGGACCCGCCGGTCCAGTCGCCCCACCAAGTTCTGCGACGACACCGCCGTGGAGTAGATGTTGGCGAAGGCCTCGTCCACCTCCACCACGACGAGCAGCAGGACGGCCACCGCCCCCAGCGGGACCGCGAGCAGTGCGTCGATGACGTCGAGCCCCGCAGCGCCGTAGGCGGCGAGCGCCAGCGCGCCCAGGACGAAGAACGCGATGGTGGCGGCGCCGTAGCCTGCCGCCGCGCCGACGAAGGCGGGGCGTGCGCCGCGCACGTGCCGGCTGTAGTCGGCCGCGAGCGGGAACCACGACACCGGCAGCGCGATGACGATGTCGACCGCGGTCCAGAACGACGCGGCACCACCGCCGGTCACCGGCAGGATCGGTTCGGTCAGCACCTGCACGTACAGGTAGGCCACCGCGGCCAGCGCGGCCCAGACGGCGTAGCGGGCGAGCACCCGCACGACGCCCAGCGGGCGCAGCGCCATCAGCGTCGCGGCGGCGCCGGCGGCCAGGACGAACGGCCAGCGCGGGGCGTCCAGGACCCGGGAGGCGGCCTCGGCGATGACGACGATCTCGAAGGTCGCCCATCCCACGCACTGGACCAGGTTGAACCCGGTCGGTAGGTAGGACACGCGGTGCCCGAGCAGCCCCCGCAGCAGCACCATCCCGGGGACGCCCTCGCGGGCACCGGCGGCGGCGCCCAGGCCCAGCAGCACCGAGCCGATCACGGCCCCGACGACGATCGCCAGGACCGTCACCCACAGCGAGCGGTTCGCCAGCACCACGAAGGTCGCGGCGACCGGCAGCAGCAGACTGATTCCCAGGTTGCCCCACAGGCCGGCGCTCTCGCGCAGCCCAAGGGTCCGCGGCGGCGGATCTGCCAGGGTGACCGGCGCCTCGGCCGAGGGACGGTGGAGGTTTGACGAGGTGCTCATGTGCGCGCTCCCTACGCCAGCATTACCCGGTCAGGTTCGAGCGGTCGGCGGCCCCGTGCTTGCCGCCCTCTCAGCCCGGATGGTCCGAGCTCCCGCGTGGTACGCCGCCCAGCCTATATGGCAGGCTCCGGCCGTGCCTGAGCTGTGGGAGCGCGCCACCCGGCACCCGTTCCTCCTCGCGGTGCGTGACGGCCACCTGCCCGTCGCGGCGTTCGACACCTGGCTGGCCCAGGACCACCGCTTCGTGGGCGACCTGCTGAGGTTCCAGGCCAGGCTGCTCGCGCGCGCACCACGGGCTGCCCAGCCTGTGCTCGCAACGGGAGCCGCCGCGCTGGTCGACGAGCTGGCCTGGTTCGAGGCGCTCAGCAAGTCGCGGCGGCTGGACCTGGGTGTCCCTGCGCAGCCGGCGACCCTCGCCTACCGACAGCTGCTGGAGACGCTCGACAGGGCCGCCCCCGGCGACGCCCTCACGGCGCTGTGGGCGATCGAGAGGACCTACCTGGAAGCCTGGCGGTTCGCGGCACCAGGCGCGGCACCGTACCGGCAGGTCGTCACCCACTGGACCGCCCCAGCGTTCGCCGACTACGTCGACCGTCTCGCCGCGGTGTGCGCTTCGCAGGACGGGCCCCTGGTGGACCAGGTCCTCGCGCACGAGATCGCGTTCTGGGAGATGGCATGGCATCGCTGAGCGCCTCCCTGTGGGCCGACAACGCCGACCTGGCCCAGGCGGCGCTGCAGCACCCGTTCGTCCGCGGCATCGCGGACGGGTCGCTACCGCGAACGGTCTTCGCCGGATACGTCGCCCAGGACGCCTTCTTCCTGGAGTGCTTCGCCCGCGGCTACGCCCTCGCGGTGGCCCGCAGCCGTGATCGCAAGACCTTGGACGCCTTCGCCGACCTCCTGGACGGTGTCCGCGCGGAACTGCACCTGCACGCCACCTACGCCCAGCAGTGGGGCGTCGACCTCGCTGGCGTCGAGCCGGTGCCGGCCACGCTCGCCTACACCGACTTCCTCCTCGCGACCGCCTCGCTGGGTGGGGTCGCCCTGACCTGCGCGGCGATGACGCCGTGCATGCGGCTGTACGCCCACCTCGGCCAAAGGCTCGCCTCGAACGACGTCACCGGCCCCTACCAGGAATGGGTCATGACCTACGGCGACCCGCACTTCGAAGAGCTGACCGGCCGGCTCGAGGACCTGCTGGACGAGCACGCCAAGGACAAGCCCGACGTACGGGCGACCTACCGCCGGGCCATGCAACTTGAGGTCGACTTCTTCACCGCTGCCGCAGCCGGTTAAGACCCCGATCTGTCAGTTCCGTCGTCGAGCCCGGCCAGTAGGCGCATGCTGCGCCCGCCGACGAGACGTGAACTCTGCCCATCCGGTGTCGCGCCCGTCGGATCAAGGGCCAATCTGACGCCGACGCGGGCCTCCGTTCACCTTTGTGGCCCGTCCCGCAACGGGAACCCCAGGTTCGTGCGGTGGTCGCAACACCTGATCGATCCTGTGAGGGTGTTGATGAGTGTGCGTTTCTCCAACCAGTTGGTCGCCGAGTTGTATCAGCCGTTCTGGGC
>JALZMX010000112.1 GCA_030857985.1 Actinomycetota bacterium
CCCCACGGCGGCATCCAGACCCAGTTGATCCGGAAACCGTTGACCAGGCCCTCCAGCGCCTGCCGGGTCTGGTCCTCGATCACGTCGGTCAGCGGGCACGCCGCCGAGGTCAGCGTCATGTCGATGACCGCGCTCTGGTCATCGTCGACGTGCACGTCGTATACCAGGCCGAGGTCGACGACGTTGATCCCGAGCTCGGGGTCGACGACATCCTTCATCGCTTCGTTGACATCGTCCTCGGACACCGGTGCGGGGCCGTCGAGATCGGTCGTGGGCAGATCGGTCATCGCGCACTCTCCTCCGTCGTACCGTTCGAATCCTGAAGCACCGCCTGCGCGGTCGCGTCCTTCCACGCCATCCAGGGCAACAGCGCGCACTTCACCCGCGCGGGGAACTTCGCGACGCCGGCGAAGGCGACGCCGTCCTCGAGCGTCTCCTCGTCGGCCTCGACCTGTCCACGGCCCAGCATCAGGGCCTGGAACTCGCCGTGCACGGACAGCGCAGCGCCGACCGGCTTGCCGATCAGCAGGTCGGCCATCACCGACGTCGCGGCCTGAGAGATCGAGCAGCCGAGGGCGGTGTACGACACATCCTCGACCACGCCGTCGTGGATATGCACCCGCAGCGTCACCTCGTCGCCGCAGGTCGGGTTGACGTGGTGCACCTCGGCCTCGAACGGTTCGCGCAGCCCCGCGTGCAACGGGTGCTTGTAGTGGTCGAGGATGATCTCCTGGTAGAGGTTGTCGAGACTCACTCAACTCACCCCGAAGTACTTCTTCGTGTAGTGCAGCCCATCGATCAGCGCGTCCACCTCGGCCGGCGTCGTGTAGAGATAGAACGACGCCCGGGTCGAGCTCTGCACGCCGAACCGCGCGTGCGCGGGCTTGGCACAGTGGTGACCCGCGCGCACGGCGATGCCGAGCGAGTCGAGCACCTGGCTGACGTCGTGCGGATGCACGCCCTCAACCGTGAAGCTGACCGCCGCGCCCCGGTCGACGGCCGAGGTCGGGCCGAGCACGGTGACACCCCCGACCTCGGGCAGCCGCTCGAGTGCGTACGCCGTGATCGCGTGCTCATGCGCCGCGACCGCCTCCATGCCGATGCCCGCGAGGTAGTCCACGGCGGCGCCGAGCCCAACCGCCTCGGCGATCGGCGGCGTGCCGGCCTCGAACTTCGCCGGCGCAGCGGCCCAGGTGGAGCCCTCCATCCGCACGGTCTCGATCATCGAGCCGCCACCCAGGAACGGCGGCAGCGCCTCGAGCAGCTCGCGCCGCCCCCACAGCACACCGATCCCGGTCGGTCCGACCATCTTGTGGCCGGTGAATGCGACGAAGTCGGCACCTAGCGCCGCCAGGTCGACCGGCAGCTGGGGCACCGCCTGAGCGGCGTCCACGACGACCAGCGCGCCCACCTCCCGGGCGCGTCGCACGATGTCGGCGACCGGGTTGACGCTGCCCAGCATGTTGGACACCCACGCGACCGACACGACCTTGGTGCGCTCGGTGACCACGCTGTCGAGGTCGGCCAGGTCGAGCCGGCCCTCGTCGGTCAGCCCGAGCCACCGCAGGGTAGCGCCGGTGCGTTCGGTCAGCAGCTGCCACGGCACGATGTTGGAGTGGTGCTCCATCTGCGTGATAACGACCTCGTCGCCCGCGCCGACGGCGTACTGGTCGCGCGCCCACGCCAGCACGTTGGCCACCAGGTTCAGCGCCTCCGAGGCGTTCTTGGTGAACACCACCTCGGACGCGTCGGGTGCACCGACGAAGTCGGCGACCTTGACCCGCGCCCGCTCGTAGGCCGCCGTCGCCGCGTCGCCGAGTTGGTGCACGGCGCGACCGACGTTGGCGTTGTGCTGCGCGTAGTGCTCGGCCATCACGTCGAGCACCTGCGTCGGCTTCTGCGAGGTGTTGGCGCTGTCGAGGTAGACCAGCGGCCGGTCGTCCGCCAGTCGACGCGACAGGATGGGGAAGTCTGCCCGGATCCGCTCGACGTCGAGCGGGGTCGTCGGCCCAGTAGTCGAGACAGCGGTGGCGACGGCGTCCATCAGGCTGTGGCTCCGGCCACCTTGGCCGCCTGCACGTACTTGTCGTAGCCCTCCGCCTCGAGCTGCTCGGCCAGCTCCGGACCGCCCTCCTCGGCGATCCGGCCACCGACGAAGACGTGCACGAAGTCGGGGCGGATGTAGCGCAGGATGCGGGTGTAGTGGGTGATCAGGAGTACGCCGCGGTCACCCTGCTGCCGGAACCGGTTGATGCCCGCGGACACCACCTTGAGCGCGTCGATGTCGAGGCCGGAGTCGGTCTCGTCGAGGATCGCGAACGCGGGGTTCAACAGCTCCAGCTGCACGATCTCGTGCCGCTTCTTCTCACCGCCGGAGAAGCCCTCGTTGACGTTGCGCTGCGCGAACGCGGGGTCCATGGCCACCCGCTCCATCACGGCGTTGACGTCCTTGACCCACGTGCGCAACTTCGGCGCCTCGCCGTCGATCGCGGTCTTGGCCGTCCGCAGGAAGTTGGACACCGAGACCCCGGGCACCTCCACCGGATACTGCATCGCGAGGAACAGGCCGGCCCGGGCGCGCTCGTCCACGCTCATGGCGAGCACGTCAGCGCCGTCGAGCCGCACCTGACCGGCGGTGATGGCGTACCTCGGGTGCCCGGCGATCGAGTAAGCCAGCGTGGACTTGCCGGAGCCGTTGGGTCCCATGATCGCGTGAGTCTCACCGGGCCGCACGGTCAGGTCGACGCCGCGCAGGATCTGCGTCGGCCCGTGCTCGGTGTCCACGCTGACATGCAGGTCTTCGATCTCCAGGGTTGCCATTGTGGCGAGGCCTCAATCAGTTGTGGTGTGGGGATCAGGGATGGTCTGGGTCGTTGATCGGGTGGTGCACGTCGACGAGGATGGTGTCGCCGTCTAGCTTGCAGGGATAGACATTGACCGGCTCGGTGGCAGGGAGCCCCGACGGCTTGCCGGTGCGCAGGTCGAAGCGGGAACCATGCAGCCAGCACTCGATCTCACAGCCCTCGACGTCGCCCTCACTCAGCGGGATGGCCGCGTGCGAGCACTCGTCGTGCAGGGCGAAGATCTCGCCACCGGCGTTGACCAGCGCGACGTCGACGCCGTCGACGTCCACCGCGAGCGTGCCACCGTCGGGGAGGTCGGCCAGCTGGGCGGCGGGGGCGAAGTCGCTCACGTGCCCACGCCCAGCGCACTGGCCGGAGGAAGACCCACCGTGGCGGCCAGCTCCGCCTCGACCGCGGTGAGCAGTCGGTCCTGGATCTCCGGAACCCCGATCCGGCGGACGATGTCGGCGAAGAAGCCGTGCACGACCAGCCGGCGGGCCTCGTCCTGCGGCATCCCGCGACTCTGCAGGTAGAACAGCTGCTCGTCGTCGAAGCGGCCCGTCGCCGAGGCGTGCCCCGCGCCTTGGATCTCGCCGGTCTCGATCTCGAGGTTGGGCACCGAGTCGGCGCGACAGCCGTCGGTGAGCACCAGGTTGCGGTTGCTCTCGTAGGTGTCGATGCCCTCCGCGATTTTGCGGATCAGGACGTCGCCGACCCAGACCGAGTGCGCGCCCTGCCCTTGCAGGGCACCGCGGAAGTCGACCTTGCTGGTGGTGTGTGGCGCGTTGTGGTCCACGAACAGCCGGTGCTCGATGTGCTGCCCGGCATCGACGAAGTAGAGCCCGTACATCTCCGCCTGGCCGCCGGGCCCGTCGTACTCGACCGTCTCGACCATCCGGACGAGGTCACCACCGAGGCTGGCTTGGAAGGACCGGACCCGGGCGTCGCGGCCGATGCGTACGCCGACGTGGCCGAGGTGGACGGCGTCGTCGTCCCACAGCTGCAGTGAGGCGAACTCGAGCTGCGCCCCATCCGCGGCGAGGACCGAGACCGAGGAACAGTAGCGGGCGCTGCCGGCGTGCTCGAGCACCACGGTCGCCTTCGCGTGCCGACCGACCTTGAGCACCACATGCCCCCACACCAGGTCGTCGGGCGACGACCCGGTCAGGCGCACGACCAGCGGCTCGGACAGCTCAGCGTCGTCGACCACCTCGACCAGCACCGCCCCGCCACTGCGGGCGACGGCGAGCGCGGACGGCCGATCACCCGGGACCGGCAGCCCGAGTGCGACGGCGTCCTCAGTGGACACCTCGCTCACCCGCACGTTCTCCGGGGTGTTCGTCTCCCACTTCAGATGGGCGTCGGAGGGCGTGCCGTCGAGGATGGTCCGGAGGCGCTTCAACGGCGTGAAGCGCCAGACCTCCTCCCGGCCGTTGGGCATCGGGTGGTCATCGACGTCGAACGACCCCGCCGGATGCAGGGTCCTGGCCACGCTCGACGGCGGATCCAGTGCGGTCGTCCCCATCAACCGACGGCGCCTTCCATCTGCAGCTCGATCAGCCGGTTCAGCTCGAGGGCATACTCCATCGGCAGCTCACGCGCGATCGGCTCGATGAACCCACGCACGATCATCGCCATCGCCTCGTCCTCCTCGACCCCGCGGCTCATCAGGTAGAACAGCTGGTCGTCGCTCACCTTCGACACCGTCGCCTCGTGCCCCATCGACACGTCGTCCTCACGGACGTCGACGTACGGGTAGGTGTCGGAGCGGCTCACCTGGTCGACCAGCAGCGCGTCGCACTTCACCGTGCTGGCCGAGTGGTGTGCACCGTCCTGCACCTGGACCAGGCCGCGGTACGACGTGCGCCCGCCCCCGCGAGCCACCGACTTGGAGATGATCGAAGACGAGGTGTGTGGCGCCGCGTGCACCATCTTGGCGCCGGCGTCCTGGTGCTGGCCCTCGCCAGCGAACGCGACCGACAGGGTCTCACCCTTGGAGTGCTCCCCCATCAGGTAGATCGCGGGATACTTCATCGTCACCTTGGAACCGATGTTGCCGTCCACCCACTCCATCGTGGCGCCGGCCTCACAGGTTGCCCGCTTGGTCACCAGGTTGTAGACGTTGTTGGACCAGTTCTGGATCGTGGTGTAGCGGCAGCGCGCGCCCTTCTTCACGATGATCTCGACCACGGCCGAGTGCAGCGAGTCCGAGGAGTAGATCGGCGCGGTGCAGCCCTCGACGTAGTGCACGTAGGCGTCCTCGTCGACGATGATCAGGGTCCGCTCGAACTGGCCCATGTTCTCGGTGTTGATCCGGAAGTACGCCTGCAGCGGGATGTCGATGTGGACACCCTTGGGGACGTAGATGAACGAGCCGCCGGACCAAACCGAGGTGTTCAGCGCGGCGAACTTGTTGTCACCCACGGGGATCACCGAGCCGAAGTACTCCTCGAAGATCTCGGGGTGCTCCCGCAGCGCCGTGTCCGTGTCGAGGAAGAGCACGCCCTGCTCCTCGAGGTCCTCGCGGATCTGGTGGTAGACCACTTCGGATTCATACTGGGCCGCCACGCCGGCGATCAGGCGCTGCTTCTCTGCTTCGGGGATGCCGAGGCGGTCGTAGGTCGTCTTGATCTCGTCCGGCAGCTCGTCCCAGGACGTCGCCTGCTTCTCGGTGGAGCGGACGAAGTACTTGATGTTGTCGAAGTCGATGCCGTCCAGCTCGGCGCCCCAGGTCGGCATCGGCTTGCGGTGGAAGAGTTTCAGCCCCTTCAGACGCAGGTCGAGCATCCATTGGGGCTCGTCCTTGCGGCTGGAGATGTCGCGTACGACGGCTTCGGAGAGGCCGCGCTGCGCACCCGCCCCCGCAGCGTCGGAGTCGGCCCAGCCGTATTCGTAGCGGCCGAAACCCTCGAGCTCGGGATGAGCGGTGGTGGTCATGAGAGGGAACTCCTCCGTGTCGGTGTGGCCGAGGTGCCGGTTGGGTCGGGCGTCGGGTCGGGCACATGAGTGGTACAGACACCGTCGCCGTGAGCGATGGTGGCCAAGCGCTGGACGTGCCGCCCGAGAAGTCGGGCGAACGCCTGTGTCTCCGCCTCGCAGAGCTGGGGAAACTCCGTGGCGACGTGGGCGACCGGGCAGTGGTGTTGACAGACCTGTACCCCTGACTGCGCATCGCGCACGGACGCGGCGTATCCGTCCTGGGTCAGTGCCTCGGCGAGCACCCGGTTGCGCTCGGACGGAGCGGCGGCGGAGACGCGCTCGGCGTACCGCTGCTCCAGATCGGCGACCCGGCGCCTGGCGAACTCCTCCACGGCCTCGGGGCCACCCTGCTCGGCGAGGAAACGCAGCGCGCCGACCGCGAGGTCGTCGTAGGCCTGGGCAAAGGCGTCGTGGCCGGTCTGCGTCAAGGCGAAAACCTTCGCCGGCCGGCCGCGGCCACGCTGGCCGTAGACACGCTCCTGGCGCGCCTCGCAGACGCCTTGCGCGATCATCGAGTCGAGGTGACGCCGCACGGCGGCCGAGGTGAGCCCGAGACGGGCGGCCAGTGCCGCCACCGTGGACGGCCCGTGCTCGAGGATCGACTCAGCGACCCGGTCCCGCGTCGGCGCATCCGCCCGGTCCCGCGTCGAAGAACCCGCGCGGACGGGCGCCGCGGCTTGCGACTCGACACCGGCGTATTTCACAACGTCAATGTTGCCTTATTGGTCGGACGGGTTCAACCCAGGGTCGCCTAACCCGCCTCACCCGCCCGAAGCCGTTCACTGCTCTCCGCTCCCTAGACTCAGGGCGTGCCCCGAGCCGCCGCCAGCGCCGCCGTCGAGGTTCGCGACCTCGTCATGCGCTACCGCGAGACGACCGCCGTCGACGGCTTGAGTCTCGACGTCCGCACCGGGGCCATCACCGCTCTGCTCGGGCCGAACGGTGCCGGGAAGACGACCACGGTGGAAACCTGTGAGGGCTACCGCCAGCCCCAGGCTGGGTCGGTGCGGGTCCTGGGGCTGGACCCGGCCGTCGCTCGCCGGGAGCTGCTGCCCCGGATCGGGGTCATGTTGCAGAGCGGCGGTGCCTGGTCGGCCGTGCGTGCCGCCGAGATGCTGCGACACATCGCCGCACTGCACCTGAATCCGCTCTCGGCCGACCTGCTGCTCGCGCGGCTGGGCCTCGAGGCGTGCGCGCGGACGCCGTACCGTCGGCTGTCGGGTGGCCAGCGGCAGCGTCTCGGCCTGGCGATGGCGATGGTGGGGCGCCCGGAGCTGCTGTTCGTGGACGAGCCGACCGCGGGTCTGGACCCGCAGGGGCGACGAGTCGTCTGGGACCTGCTCGCGGAGGCACGAAGCGACGGGGTGACGATCGTGCTGACCACCCACCTGCTGGACGAGGCGGAGCGGCTCGCCGACGAGGTCGTGGTGATCGACCACGGCCGGGTGCTCACCTGCGGCTCCCCGGCCGAGCTGACGCGCGGGCGTGGAAAGGACAAGGTGACGTTCCGGGCGAGGCCGGGCCTCGACCTCACCTCGCTGCGCGCGGTCCTGCCGGTCGCGACATTGGTCGAGGAGGAGACAGCGGGGCACTACGTGGTTCGCGGTGAGATCGAGCCGCAGACTCTCGCCGAGCTGACCGCCTGGTGCGCGGCCCAGCAGGTGATGCCCGAGGACCTCAGCGTGGGGCGCCGTACCCTCGAGGAGGTCTTCCTGGAGCTCACCGGTCCGGGGACGGGGCGGTGAGCGGGACCTTCACCCCGGCGCCGGGGGCGGCCTCGATGCCGGCGATGGTGCGAGCGCAGACACTGATGGAGACGCGGCTGCTGCTGCGCAACGGTGAGCAGCTGGTGCTGGCGCTGGTGATGCCCCTGCTGGTGCTCGTGATGGGGGTGCTGGTCGGCGACGACGTGCTCGGCCTGGGACCGCGCCCGGTCGACGTGCTCACGCCGGGGGTGATCGCGCTGGCGGTGCTGTCGACGTCTTTCACATCGCTGGCGATCGCCACCGGGTTCGAGCGGCGCTACGGGGTGCTGAAGCGGCTCGGCTCGTCGCCGCTGCCGCGCACCGGGTTGCTCGCTGCCAAGGTGCTCTCGCTGTTCGTGGTCGAGGCGATCCAGCTCGTCCTCATCGGCGCGGTGGCCGTCGGGCTGGGGTGGAGCCCACAGGTGAGCGTGGTCTCGGTGCTGTCGTCGCTGACCCTGGTCGTCACCGGCACAGCCGCGTTCGCCTCGCTGGGTCTGCTGCTGGCCGGTGCACTGCGGGCGGAGGCCACATTGGCGCTCGCGAACCTCTTCTACGTGGTGCTGCTGGTGGCCGGTGCGGTCATCGCACCGGCGTCGGCCTACGGTGCCACCGGGGATGCTTTGGTGCTGCTGCCATCGGGGGCGCTGTCCGCCGGGCTCCGTGCGGCGCTCGTCTCCGGCGAGTTCGCCGCCGCGCCCGTCGCCGTACTGCTCGGATGGGCGGCGGTGGGCAGCGCCCTCACCGCGAGGACGTTTCGATGGGAGTGAACCTGCGCGCGGGAACGCCGGTGCGCGGCCTCGGTCCGGCGATCCGCCCGCTGGCGGTGGCGTCGCTGGCCGCCAACATCGGCATCGTCGTGACCGGTGGCGCGGTGCGGCTCACCGGGTCTGGCCTCGGCTGTCCCACCTGGCCACGCTGTACGCCGGAGTCGTTCACCCCGCACGGCGCGCTGGGCGTGCACGGGGCGATCGAGTTCGGCAACCGGATGCTGACGTTCGTGCTGGTCGCGGTCGCGCTCGCCACCTGGGTTGCGGCGCTCAACTACGTGCCGCGCCGCCGTGACCTCGTCGTACTCGCCACCGTGTTGGCGCTCGGCGTCCCGGCCCAGGCGGTGATCGGCGGCCTCGCCGTGCTCACCGACCTCAACCCTTGGGTCGTGTCGCTGCACTTCATGCTGTCGATGGGGCTGATCGCGGTCTCGGTGGCGCTCGTACGTCGTACCCGGCGTTCGTGGTCACCGATCGCCTCAGGCGGTTCGGCTCTGCCGGCCCGGTTGCGCGGGCTCGCCGTCGCGGTGTTCTGCGTCACGTTCGTCGTGCTGTACGTCGGCACCGTGGTAACCGGGTCGGGACCGCACGCCGGTGACGCGGACGCGCCCCGCAACGGACTGGATCCACGGCTGCTGAGCCACCTGCACGCTGCGCTCGTCTACCTGCTGATCACGCTGAGCGTGACGGCTCTGGTGTGGCTGCGCCGGATGGGCGGACCGGGTGAAGCGCGTCGCGCGGCCTGGATGGTGCTG
>JALZMX010000119.1 GCA_030857985.1 Actinomycetota bacterium
TCGGCTAAACCGCCTCTGACCTGCGAAAACAGTGGAGCGGGTGACCGGGATCGAACCGGCATGGCCAGCTTGGAAGGCTGGGGCTCTACCATTGAGCTACACCCGCGAGCGGCGCACCTGGGCGAGCACACACCCACGGGTACGACGACCGCGCCCATGATGCCACGCCCGAGCAGGCGGCGGCCGCGCCCGTCGACTAGACTGCCGCAGGCGCTGCGGGGCGTAGCGTAGTGGCTAGCGCGCCTGCTTTGGGAGCAGGAGATCGCAGGTTCGAGTCCTGTCGCCCCGACCGTCCAGCACCATTGTCGAACCCGACGGTCCTGGGTGCGCGTCGCTGAACCGATCCGCCATACCGAGGAGACTCATCACGTGCAGAGCGCCGTCGAGAAACTGAGCCCGACCAGCGTCCGGCTCACCGTCGAGGTGCCCTTCGAGGAGCTCAAGCCCAGCCTCGACGCGGCGTACAAGAAGATCGCCTCCCAGGTCAACGTGCCGGGCTTTCGCAAGGGCAGAGTGCCTCCGCAGATCATCGACCAGCGGCTCGGGCGCGGGATCGTCCTCGACCAGGCGGTCAACGAGGCGCTGCCGGACCTCTACCGCCGGTCGTTGGAGGAGAACCACGTCGAGCCGATCGGCCAGCCCGAGATCGACGTCAGCGACTTCGCCGACGGGGACAAGCTGACCTTCACCGTCGAGGTCGACGTACGGCCGGAGATCACGCTGCCCGACCTCGGCGACCTGGCGGTGGAGGTCGACGACGTGCAGGTCAGCGAGGACGACGTCGATGAGCAGCTGCAGGCGCTGCGCGAGCGCTTCGGCAGCCAGCTCGACGTGGACCGCGAAGCACAGGACGGCGACTTCGTCACGATCGACCTGAGCGCGAGCAAGGACGGTGAGGCGATCGAGGATGCCAAGGCCGACGGGGTGTCCTACCAGATCGGCAAGGCGACCATGCTCGAGGGACTGGACGGCGCGTTACTGGGCTTGAAGGCCGGAGATTCCGCGACCTTCCCGAGCTCGCTGGTCGGCGGGGAGCTGATCGGGGAAGAGGTCGACGTCACGGTCGTCGTCAACGCGGTCAAGGAGCAGCAGCTGCCGGAGATCGACGAGGAGTTCGCGCAGACCGCGTCGGAGTTCGACACAGTCGACGAGCTGGTTGCCGACCTCCGCACACGCCTGGAGCGCGGCAAGCGGCTCGAGCAGGCAGCTGCGGCGCGCGACGCCGTACTCGAGAAGTTGCTGGACCTGGTCGACGTGCCGCTGCCCGAGCGGGTCGTGGCGCAGGAGCTCGAGGGCCGTCGCGAGTCGATCCGCCAGCAGCTGTCGTACGCCGGCATGACAGAGCAGCAGTACTTCGACTCCGAGGAGCAGACCGAAGACGAGTTCGCCGCAGAGCTGGAGAAGCGTGCCCGCGACGCCCTGGCCGCGCAGTTCGTGCTCGACGAGGTCGCCAGGGCCAACCAGCTCGGCGTCGAGGAGTCCGAGCTCACGGAGCACCTCCTGCGTCGCGCCCAGCGCTCGGGGATGAAGCCGGAGGACTTCGCGCAGCAGATGGTGCAGGCCGGCCAGGTCCCGATGCTGGTCTCGGAGGTCGTGCGCGGCAAGGCGCTCGCCCGTCTCGTGGAGTCGGCCGAGGTCAAGGACGGCTCCGGCAATGTGGTCGACCTCGAGAACCTGCTGCCCGACGGCACGTACGCCGACCCGGCTGCGGACGCCGCCCGGGACGCGGACGCCGACCCGGACGACGAGACGCAAGAGCCGGCCGAGCAGCGCTGATCCGCGGCTGCGGAAGCGGTGATGCAGACCTTGCGCTGTGCGCGAACAGGCCCCCGGATCCCGTGGGTCTGTCGGGGCGTCCCGCTAGGGTCGAACCCGTGAACCCGATCGAAATGAATGGTGGCACCCAGGGCTACGCCCTCGATGACCACATCTACCAGCGGCTCCTCAAGGAGCGGATCATCTTTCTCGGATCCGAGGTCCGGGACCAGAATGCCAACGCCATCTGTGCGCAGATGCTGCTGCTCAACGCCGAGAACCCCGAGCAGGACATCTTCCTCTACATCAACTCACCGGGCGGCTCCGTCGACCCCGGTATGGCGATCTACGACACCATGCAGTTCATCTCCAACGATGTCGCCACGGTCGGTGTGGGTCTGGCCGCCTCGATGGGGCAGTTCCTCCTCTGCGCCGGCGCCGAGGGCAAGCGCTATGCGCTCCCGCACGCCCGGATCATGATGCACCAGCCGTCCGGTGGACTGGGCGGCAGCGCCTCCGACATCAAGATCCAGGCCGAGCAGTCGCTGCACATCAAGAAGCAGCTGTTCGACCTGATCGGCCAGCACACCGGGCAGTCGGTGGAGCAGGTCGAGCTCGACGCCGACCGCGACCGGTGGTTCACGGCCAAGCAGGCCCAGGACTACGGCTTCATCGACCACGTGGTGGCCAAAGCCGGCCAGGTCGCCGACCAGGGCCGCCCGGCCCAGGAGGGGTGACGGACCATGACCGATCTCGTCTCCAGCCCTGGAGGACCAGTCGGACAACCAGTCGGAGGACCGATGGAAACCCCGCTGCATCAGCGGACCGCGCCGGTGATGGACTACTACATCCCGCAGTGGGAGGAGCGCACCTCCTACGGCTACCGTCGCATCGACCCCTACGCGAAGCTGTTCGAGGACCGCATCATCTTCCTCGGCACGCCGATCTCCGACGACGTCGCCAACGCGGTGATGGCGCAGCTGCTGTGCCTGCAGTCGATGGACACCGACCGCGACATCTCGCTCTACATCAACTCACCGGGCGGCTCGTTCACCGCGCTGACCGCGATCTACGACACGATGCGCTACATCAAGCCCGACATCCAGACGGTTTGTCTCGGGCAGGCGGCCTCGGCAGCGGCGATCCTGCTCGCCGCCGGCACCAAGGGCAAGCGGCTGGCGCTGCCCAACTCCCGCATCCTGATCCACCAGCCCTATACCGAGGGCACCTACGGCCAGGCAAGTGACATCGAGATCCAGGCCAACGAGATCCTGCGGATGCGCACCCGGCTCGAGGAGATGATCTCCGACCACACCGGCCGGAGCGTCGAGGACGTCGGCCGCGACATCGAGCGCGACAAGATCCTGACCGCGGAGCAGGCCGTCGAATACGGTCTCGTCGACCAGATCCTGGCCTCGCTCAAGGAGTTGCCCGTCGCCGGCTGAGTGGGGCTGCGCCGGCTCTGCGACGTCACTGCGGCAGCACCGCGACATCACTGGGGTCGGCAGTCAAGGGGGTCGCTGGAGCCGCTGTTCGCCCTCGGCGTACTTCTTTCGACGAGGCGCGCATCGGCATCGCCCCCCGAGGTCGGTCCGAGACGGTACCTTCGGAACTGGACATCTGCCCGGCCGTCAGCCACGACCCGGGCCCTGACCTAAGGAGACGTCCCGGGTGGCTCGAATCGGTGACGGTGCAGACCTGCTCAAGTGCTCGTTCTGCGGCAAGAGCCAGAAGCAGGTGAAGAAGCTCATCGCAGGACCGGGTGTCTACATCTGTGACGAATGCATAGATCTCTGCAACGAGATCATCGAGGAGGAGCTGAGCGAGGGCGGCGAGCTGGGGCTGGAGGAGCTGCCCAAGCCACGTGAGATCTACGAGTTCCTCAACTCCTACGTGATCGGTCAGGACTCCGCGAAGAAGTCCCTCGCGGTTGCGGTCTACAACCATTACAAGCGGGTCCAGGCCGGCGTCAGCACCACCGCCAAGCACAGCAAGGACGACCCGGTCGAGCTGGCCAAGTCCAACATCTTGGTGATCGGACCGACCGGCTGCGGCAAGACCTACCTCGCGCAGACACTGGCGCGGATGCTCAACGTGCCGTTCGCGATCGCTGATGCCACCGCGTTGACCGAGGCCGGGTACGTCGGTGAGGACGTCGAGAACATCCTGCTCAAACTCATCCAGGCCGCCGACTACGACGTCAAGAAGGCCGAGACCGGCATCATCTACATCGACGAGATCGACAAGATCGCCCGCAAGAGCGAGAACCCGTCGATCACCCGCGACGTCTCCGGCGAGGGCGTCCAGCAGGCGCTGCTGAAGATCCTCGAGGGCACGACCGCATCGGTGCCACCGCAAGGCGGGC
Source organism: Actinomycetota bacterium (assembly GCA_030857985.1). GTDB lineage: Bacteria > Actinomycetota > Actinomycetes > Propionibacteriales > Nocardioidaceae > JALZMX01. Next base: position 4,121 of record JALZMX010000119.1, read on the forward strand.
GCAAGCATCCGCACCAGGAGTTCATCCAGATCGACACGACCAACGTCCTGTTCGTCGTCGGAGGGGCCTTCGCCGGGCTGGAGCAGATCATCGAGGCGCGCTCGGGCAAGAAGTCGCTCGGCTTCAGCGCGATCCTGCATGCCGCCGACGAGCCCCCGATGCTGGAAGGCGTGTACGGCGAGGTGATGCCGGAGGACCTGCTGAAGTTCGGCCTGATCCCGGAGTTCATCGGCCGGCTGCCGGTGATCGCCACCGTCAACCAGCTCGACCGGGACGCGCTCATCCGCATCCTCACCGAGCCGCGCAACGCCCTGACCCGGCAGTACCAGAAGCTGTTCGAGATGGACAACGTCGAGCTGGAGTTCAGCGTCGACGCGATCGACGCGATCGCCGACCAGGCCATGCTGCGGGGCACCGGCGCGCGGGGTCTGCGGGCGATCATGGAGGAAGTGCTGCTCAACGTCATGTACGACGTCCCGAGCCGCGAGGACATCGCGAAAGTCGTCATCAC
>JALZMX010000171.1 GCA_030857985.1 Actinomycetota bacterium
AGGTTCGCCAGTACGTGGTCGACAACGCTTCCATGTGGCTGCGCGACTATCACATCGACGGCCTGCGGCTCGATGCCGTGCACGCTCTGGTCGACGAGCGCGCAACGCACCTGCTGGAGGAGCTCGCCGTCGAGGTGGAGGCCCTCGGCGCACGGCTGCGCAAGCCGCTGTTCCTCATCGCCGAGAGCGACCTCAACGACGCGCAGATGGTGGCTTCGCGTGAAGCCGGCGGTCGCGGACTGGACGCGCAGTGGGCCGACGACGTGCACCATGCGCTGCACGCCAACCTCACCGGCGAGAGTGCCGGCTACTACGGCGACTTCACCGGGCTCCCGGCTCTGGCGAAGGTGCTGACGGGGGTTTTCCTGCACGACGGCACCTGGTCGTCGTTCCGCTCGCGCGCGCACGGCCGTCCGGTGCCGCCGACCTTGCCGGGTCATCGCTTCGTGGCCTACCTCCAGGACCACGACCAGGTCGGCAACCGGGCGACCGGCGACCGGATCTCCGCGACGCTGTCCGACGGACTGCTCAAAGTGGGCGCCGCGCTCGTCCTGACCGGTCCGTTCACCCCGATGCTGTGGATGGGCGAGGAGTGGGCGGCCCGCACCCCATGGCAGTTCTTCTCCGACCACGAAGGCGATCTGGGTGACGCCGTCCGCAAGGGGCGGCGCGCGGAGTTTGCTCGGCACGGCTGGGCCACCGAGCAGATCCCCGACCCCCAGGCGGAGTCGACCGTACGCGCCTCGACCCTCGACTGGACCGAGCTCGACGAGCAGCGGCACGCCGCCCACCTGGCCTGGACCCGGGACCTGATCGCGCTGCGTCGGCTGCGCCCCGAGCTGTCCGACGGCCGGCGCGACCGGGTCGAGGTGACTCACGACGACGGCAGCTGGCTCGTCGTGCGGCGCGGCCGGGTGGCGGTCGTGTGCAACCTGGGCTCCGACCGGCAGACGGTGCGCCTCCCCGGGAGCCCGCAGGCGGTGCTGCTGTCCAGCGAGCGCGGCTTCGTCTACGCCGACGGAGCGGCCGAGCTCGACGGGGAGTCGGTTCTGGTGCTCGAGCTGGCCGACTGACCCACCGGGTCGGTTGCCTCGACTGCAGGCGGGCACTCTGCCCGTCATGCGCATCGTCGTCACGGGGGCCACCGGCAACGTCGGCTCCGCCCTGCTCCCGCAACTGCTCGCTGAACCGCAGGTCACCTCGGTGGTGGCCCTGGCCCGGCGACTGCCGCCCGAGCCCGATCCACGCGCGGAGTGGCACGCCCTCGACGTCGCGGAGGACGACCTCGTCCCCGTGCTCTCGGGTGCGGACGTCGTGGTCCACCTGGCCTGGCTGCTCCAACCGGCCCACGACCCGGACGAGATGTGGCGGGTCAACGTCCGCGGTACCCGGCGCGTCCTCGACGCCATCGCCACAGCGGGCGTGCCGGCCCTGGTGCACGCCTCCTCCGTCGGCGCCTACTCAGCCGGGCCGAAGACGCCGGCCGTTGCTGAGAGCCATCCGACGTACGGCATCTCGACGTCCGCCTACAGCCGGCACAAGGCCGAGGCGGAGCGCATGCTTGATGTCTTCGAGGCCGAGCATCCCGAGCGACGGTTGGTGCGGATGCGGCCGGGGATCGTGCTCCAGGCCAGCGCCGGCAGCGAGATCGCGCGCTACTTCCTCGGACCGCTCGTGCCGCAGTCCCTGGCGCGTCGTTCGCTGCTGCCTTTCGTTCCCGACGTCAGAGGACTCGCCATCCAGGCGGTGCACGCCTCGGACATGGCAACGGCGTACCGCCTGGCGTGTCTTCGGCCCGTCACCGGGGCCTTCAACATCGCCACCGAACCGGTCCTCGACCCGGCTTCCCTGGCCGCGATCCTTGGCGCTCGCCGCCTGCGCCTGCCCGCCGCGGCGCTGCGCGCGCTGGTCACGCTGACGTGGCGGATGCACCTGCAGCCGACGGACCCCGGCTGGGTCGACATCGCCCTGCGTACGCCGCTGCTGGACACCACCCGCGCGCGCGTCGAGCTCGGCTGGGAGCCGGCGGTCGATGCGGCCCAGGCGTTGCTCGGGCTGCTCCACGGCATGGCCTCTGGTCAGGGCGGGGACTCTCCCGTGCTGCGGCCGCGCGCCTCGGGCACGGGTCGAATGCTGGAGGTCGTCCGCGCCCTGGTGCCGGGAGTGCGCGGCGTCGGATGAGAATCATCGGTCCTGCGC
>JALZMX010000172.1 GCA_030857985.1 Actinomycetota bacterium
CCGTCGACGACGTCGACCGAGATGCCCGGCAGCGGACCCATCGCCGAGCCCGGCTTGCAGCTGGTGACACCCGGCAGCGGGGAGATCATCATCGCGCCGGTCTCGGTCTGCCACCAGGTGTCCACCACCGGGCAGCGGTCACCACCGATGACCCGGCGGTACCACATCCACGCCTCCGGGTTGATCGGCTCACCGACCGAGCCGAGGACCCGCAGCGAGCTGAGGTCGCGCCCGGCCGGCAGGTCCTCACCCCACTTCATGAAGGTACGGATGGCCGTCGGGGCCGTGTAGAAGATCGACACCTTGTACTGCTCGACGATGGACCACCACCGGTCACGCCCGCCGGCGTCGGGCGTCCCCTCGTACATCACCTGGGTGGCGCCGTTGGCCAGCGGACCGTAGACGAGGTAGGAGTGGCCGGTGACCCAGCCGACGTCGGCTGTGCACCAGTAGACGTCGGTGTCGGGCTTGAGGTCGAAGACCGCCCAGTGCGTCCAGGCGCACTGCGTGAGATAGCCACCGGAGGTGTGCAGGATGCCCTTGGGCTTGCCGGTGGTGCCGGAGGTGTAGAGCAGGAACAGCGGCTGCTCGGCGTCGAAGGCCTGCGCCTGGTGCGACTCGGGTTGGCGGTCGACGACGTCGGACCACCAGTGGTCGCGGCCTTCCACCCAGGCGACGTCCTGCCGGGTGCGCTTGACGACGAGCACGTCGGTGACGTCCGGGCAGCGCTCGAGCGCCTCGTCGACCGCCGGCTTCAGCGCCGACGCGGAGCCGCGGCGATAACCGCCGTCGGCGGTGATGACCACCTTCGCGCCCGCGTCGGTGATCCGGTCCACCAGAGCCTGGGCGGAGAAGCCGCCGAACACCACCGAGTGCGCCGCCCCGATCCGGGCGCAGGCCAGCATCGAGATCACCGCCTCCGGCACCATCGGCAGGTAGATGCAGACCCGGTCACCGGCCTGCACGCCGAGCTCGGTCAGGGCGTTGGCCGCCATCGACACCTGGCGCAACAACTCGGCGTAGGTCAGGTCGCGGGTGTCGCCGTCCGGCTCGCCGACCCAGTGCAGCGCGACCCGCGCGCCGTTTCCGGTCGCGACGTGCCGGTCGAGGCAGTTCACCGCGACGTTGAGCGTCCCGCCGACGAACCACTTCGCGTACGGCCGCTGCCAGTCGACGACCTCGGTCCACGGCGTGGCCCACTCCAGCCGACCGGCCTGCTCGGCCCAGAATCCCAGCCGGTCGGCCGCCGCCTGCTCGTAGGCATCGGCGGTCACGTTGGCGTTCGCCGCGAGGTCTGCCGGTGGCTCGAAGCGGCGGCTCTCGCTGGACAGGGCCTCGAGGCCGGTCTGCTGGGTCACGGGGAGGCTCCAGAAGCCGAAGGGGACAGGGGTGCGAAGGCTAGTGCCGGACCGCCTTCTCCGAGCCGACCCCCGTCAGCGACCGGACCTCCATCTCGGCGTACTTCTCGGCGTTGTACTCCTTGGACAGCACCGTTCCCAGCCAGCCGCAGAAGAAGCCGAACGGGATCGACACCAGGCCGGGGTTGTCCAGCGGGAACCACGAGAAGTCGGTCCCGACCGGGAACAGCGAGGTCGTCGTGTCCGGGCCGCCGTCGACACCGGGCGTGACCTTGCCGGACACCACCGGGGAGAAGATGACCAGCACGATGGCCGAGCCGAGACCGCCGTAGATCGCCGCAACGGCGCCGGTGGTGTTGAAGCGCTTCCAGAACAGGCTGTACAGGATCGCCGGCAGGTTGCCCGAGGCGGCGACCGCGAAGGCGAGCGCCACGAGGAAGGCGACGTTGAGCTTCTGCGCGAAGATGGACAGCACGATCGCGGCCGCCCCGATCGCGAAGGCGGCGATCCGCGCGACGCGGACCTCCTCGCCTTCCTTCACCACTCCGCGCTTGACCACGCTGGCGTAGATGTCATGGGCGAAGCTCACCGACGACGCGAGCGTCAGGCCGGCGACGACCGCGAGGATGGTGGCGAACGCGACGGCCGCGATGATGGCCAGCAGCACCGTGCCACCGACCGGGCCGAAGAAGTCGGCACCGATCGCCTGGGCGAGCTGGAGGGCGGCGGTGTTCCCGCTCGGGCTCTGTGCCTTGATGGCGTCCGGGCCGACGAGCGCGGCGGCGCCGAAGCCGAGCGCGATCGTCATCAGGTAGAAGGACCCGATGATCCCGATCGCCCAGAGCACCGACTTCCGGGCGGCCTTGGCGTCGGGCACGGTGTAGAAGCGCACGAGGATGTGCGGGAGGCCGGCGGTGCCGAGCACGAGCGCGATGCCCAGACTGATCAGGTCCAGCTTGCCGACCAGACCCTGGGCATCGGTGCCGAAGCGCAGGCCCGGCTCGAGGAACCGCTGCCCCTGACCGCTGTTGGCCGCGGCGTCGCCGAGCAGCGCGCTGACGCTGCCGCCGAACTTCACCATCACCAGGACCGTCACGAGCGTGGTGCCGGTCATCAGCAGCACGGCCTTGATGATCTGGACCCAGGTGGTGCCCTTCATCCCGCCGACCGTGACGTAGAAGATCATCAGCGCGCCGACGGCGATGATGGTGATGTTCTTGGCGGCCTGGGAGTTCACGCCGAGCAGCAGGCTGACCAGCGCGCCGGCGCCGACCATCTGCGCCAGCAGGTAGAAGATCGAGACCGTGATCGTCGAGATGCCGGCGGCGACGCGTACGGGGCGCTGGCGCATGCGGAAGGCGAGGACATCGGCCATCGTGAACTTCCCGCTGTTGCGGAGCAGCTCGGCCA
>JALZMX010000183.1 GCA_030857985.1 Actinomycetota bacterium
GATCACGGCTTTTCGGGCCGGTGATCGTCTGACCCGAGAGCAACTGCACGACCGTGCGGTTCCTTGACACCAACGTCCTGCTCTACGCGATCTCTGCGGATCCTGGCGAGCGGGACAAGACCGAGCGGGCGAATCGGATCCTCGCCTCCCGTGACGTTGGCCTGTCCGTGCAGGTGCTCCAGGAGTTCTACGTACAGGCCACCCGAGCCACTCGCCAAGGGGCGCTGAGCCACAACCACGCGGCTCGCCTCGTGGAGTCGTTCACCCGCTTCCCGGTGCTGAACCTCACCCCCGGCTTGGCTCTTGCTGCCATGGCCACCTGCCACCGGTTCCAGATCTCCTACTGGGATGCTGCGATCATCCAAGCGGCCGCTGCGCTCCGCTGCGGCGTCGTGTTGTCCGAAGACATGAACGACGGCCAGGAGTACGACGGCGTGCGGGTCCAGAACCCCTTTGTCTGACGCGGCCGTCCTCTCCCACAACAGACCTGCAACCCGTCGTCTGATTCCGACGGTGTGGTGAGGGCTGCCGGATCTCAGTACGCCGCACTTTACCGCGTGACCGGGCACGATGGACGCCACCATGACGTTGACCGACCTGCTTCCGCCCGACCCGGACCCGGACAGCCTGTACGACGCGTTCTCGAAGTGGACCACCGACCAGGGGTTCGAGCTCTACCCCACGCAGGCCGATGCGCTGATCGAGATCGTGTCCGGGTCCAACGTCGTGCTCTCCACTCCGACCGGCTCCGGCAAGAGCCTGGTGGCCGCCGGCGCCCACTTCACCGCACTCGCCCAACGACGCCGCTCCTTCTACACCGCGCCGATCAAGGCGCTGGTGTCGGAGAAGTTCTTCGCGCTGTGCGACATGTTCGGCGCCGACAACGTCGGCATGCTCACCGGCGACGCCTCCATCAACCCAGGCGCCCCGATCATCACCGCGACCGCCGAGGTGCTCGCCAACCTCGCCCTCCGCCACGGCCCAAACTCAGACGTCGGCCTCGTCATCATGGACGAGTTCCACTTCTACGCCGAGCCCGACCGCGGCTGGGCCTGGCAGGTGCCGCTGCTCGAGCTGCCGCACGTGCAGTTCGTGCTCATGTCCGCCACCCTCGGCGACGTCACCAGGTTCGAGGCCTACCTGACACGGCGTACCGGACGAGCGACCGCCACCATCACCTCCACCGAGCGGCCGGTGCCCCTGCACTTCGAGTACGCCGTGACCCCCATCCACGACACCCTCGAACGCCTCCTCGCCGAGCACAAGGCACCGGTCTACGTCGTGCACTTCACCCAGGCCGCCGCGATCGAGCGAGCCCTGACCAGCGTCAACGTCTGCACCCGCGTCGAGAAGGACCAGATCGGCGAGCTGATCGGCGGCTTCCGGTTCTCCGCAGGCTTCGGCAAGACACTGTCGCGGCTGCCGGTCACATGGCGATGCCTGGCCCGGAGCCGGGCGACCGCCGCGGTGGCCTGCTCACGGTCGCCGAACACCACGGTGAGGGTGGCGTCGAGCGTGGCGCGCAGCCGGTGGAACGGATCGGCGCGAAAGTCGCTGTGCTGGGCGACACCGGCGGCGACCGGCGGATGGGCCAGCTGCAACAAGAGGCCAGCGGGACCGGCAGCGAGCAGTACTCGCTCCCGGCCGACCCGCCACGCCTCGGAAGCCGGGCCGAACAGGCCGGGATCGCTCGGCGCTCCGGGGGCCGGTTCGGCCGGAGACAGCGAGACCAGGTAGGTGACCAGCCCTCTGTCACCGCTCGACCGCAACCGCCGCATCGGGTCACCCCTGCCGGCGCACCGAGCTGAGCGGTTCGCTGGTGGGGCTGGCGGCGTGCCAGGCCCGGAAGCGATCGCTGGCTTCGTCCCCTTCCGCCCCGTGGATCCGGGCGGCGATGTCGTCCAAGATGGGCGCACGACCGTAGAGCACCACGACGTCACCGACCTTGAGCTTGATGTCCTCGCTCGGCGCGCCGATCCAGACGCCCTCGGCCCGCTCTACGCCGAGCACGGCCACTCCTTCGTCCGGCAGGCGCAGCTGGCCGAGAGGTCGCGAGCTGATCCAGTCGTCTTCGGCAACCGGGAGCTGAGCCACCCGCCACTGGCCGCTTAAGTGCAGCAGCGCTGCGTAGTCGCGTACGTCGAGAACGGTGAAGCGCCGCAACGCGCGTTCGATGACCCGCCGCAGCGCCCGGTCCACGTGGCGGTTGCGGGCCAGCCACAGCAACATGACGAGGGCGGCAACGATCACCGCGGCGCGGGTCAGACCGACCGCGGTGGTATCGACGCCGGCGAAGCTGAGGATCAACGCACCGAGCACCGAGATCGCACCCGCTCCGCTGACCAGCATGAGCGACATCACGATGCGACGGCGAGCGGGATGGGTCACCACGGCTTCTGCCTCGGAGGTGGTGAAACCGGTGCCCGTGAACGCCGATCGGGCCTGGAACCGCGCGTGGTCCAAAGACATGCCGGTCATCGTCAGCGCCACCGTGGCGACGCGGGTGATGAGCAGGCCCAGTGAGATCACGACGACAAGCGAGACGACAGCGGCCATGTGCACCCCGGACGTGTGGAGGAACAGCCAGCATCCCGAGATCGGGTGCTGTACCTCGATTCTTTACCGCACGTCGACCAAGCCTACCGGCGGAACCTTGGCCGTACGCTCCCCCGGCTCGCTAACCGATCCGGATCCTGCGGTGAGGAGACGTTGTTGTCGGTGCTGGACTCGAACAGGTTGTGCTTGGGGTTACCCGCCATTTCGATGAAGTACCTGCCGTTGGGCAGGCCGGTCAGGTCGAACGACTGCCCCGGTCGCCACTGCGCGTAGGTGTCGCCGGAGCCGGCGTCCAGCGCCTCCCGGACCGCCAGCGAGCTGTAGTCCCCGCAGGCGGTGTGCAGTCGTCAGGACCGAGGCGTCGACGACGATCACGCGGCTCCGCCAGGAGCACGGCGAGGCCTACTGAGGGTTTCCGACCGGGCGCGTCTCGCGGCATCGATGACGCTGGCCGCATCGGGTACATCCACGTCCGCGCCTCCCTGCTCTGCCAGACCCTCCTCAATCTCGGCGAGGACCTCGGCATTGCGGGTGAAGGCAGCCTGCCGCGTCAGGACGCCGAGAAGGTGCGCCTGGAGGGATTGACCGCGAGTGCGAGCCCCGCGAGTGCGAGCCCCGCGAGCCAATGCGCTGCGAACGTCGTCCGGTACGTCGCGAACGGTCAACACAGCCATGACTTCATAATGCAGTCGCAGTGACTGCATGTACAAGGCAACGACCCACTCCCCCTTTGCCGAGGCGCCGGCGGCGCTGCATCAGGCAACCGCCCCTCCGACGAGCCGGTCGTGCGGAACGTCACTGGATAGCGGCGTACCTCCCATCCTGCCGACCGCGTAGGGCAAGCGACCATCGTCGATGCCGCATCCGATGGCGATGAGCCAGCCCGGGAGGAAGTCGACGCGTCTCCGGGTAGCCGCGTCCAGCGCGGTCTGTTGGTCGACGCACAGCGGACGAGTTTCGAACATCAGACCGGGTGCCTGCTCGATCGGTGCCGCGCGGCCGAGCATGCGCTGGCCGACGTCGGCACCGACCATTGCGCCGATGTCCAGCAGCTGGAGCCGTCGACCCGTGACCAGGTCGCTCACCGTGATGACGTCACCGTCAATGCCGTCGTACCGATAGGGACGCAACGGAGCGTCCAGCCACTCCTGAAGCCTCGCGGTCCGCTCCAGGAGCGCCGCGCCGGCCACCAGGTGGACGTAGTTCGTCCAGTCCCGACATCTCATGGAGTGCAAGCTCGGCGTACACCCAGTCGCATGCGGCCACCTGTGTGCCCAGGCGAAAAAGGCCGGCGGAGTCGAGATCCTGGTCCAGCTCGTAGCAGGTCATCAAGGCCAGCCGCACGGCGTCATCGGTGCGCGGATCGTGGCTGAGCAGCATCCACAGAGAAGCATGCTGGACGACCCAGCGGTTGACGACCCAAGAGGGAGCGGCCGCGCCCAGCGCGATGAGCTCCCTGAGGTAGAGCTCATGAGGTGCGCGCACGATGTGCGGTGTCTGCCAGTAGAGGTCGAGGGCGGCCTGCGCATCACCCTCCGCCTCCGCCGCCAGGCTCCTGACCATCAGCTCCTCGTCCTCCGGCGTACGAGTGCGTTCGAAGTAGTCGACGAGCTCGTCGGACGGCACGGCGACCATGTCGGTGTCGCCGCACCCGCAGGTGCAGGTCCCAGCCCTTCGGCGGGCTCTGCGTCGGTTGCTCATGCCGACGAGCCTGGACCTCGCCTGGCTACGGCACGAGATGCCATCCGAGTTCCGTGGACAACGGCACGCCAGGCGTCAGCCGGGTCATTGCACAAGCGTCACCGTGGTCCCCGGAAGCGGTGCCCGGGCGAGGCGCCCGTCGGTGGTGAGCAGCGGGAGTCCCAGAGCCTGTGCGCACGCGACGTAGAACGCGTCGAAGATCCGGACCCGGTCGCGCAGCTCCCACGCGCCGGCCAGGAGCGTCTGGTGCGACCAGAGCCGCATCGGCATCACCGTCAGTTCAGCGACAATGTGCGTCGCCTCGGCGCCGCGGAGGATGCCCGCGCGGACGAGACGATGCACTGCCGAGAGAACCTCGACATACACCAGCTCGGGCGCCACCACCTCCGGGTCGTCGGCCAGCCTTGCGGCCACCCGCTCCCCGCGCGGAGTGCGCAGGAGCAGGTCGACGACGGCGCTGGCGTCGACGACCAGCATCAGGCTCCGGGGTGGGGGTCGTGATCCGCCCTGACCTCGTCGAGCAGCTCCGGTACGTCGACATCGGCTGCGCGGATCGGACGTGCGCGCACCGTCGCCAGCCACTCGCCCATGGAGGGCAACGCCAGCTCGCGCCGCAGCATCCGGGTCACCAGCTCGCTCAAGGTGGTGCCCTCTTTGGCGGCCCGCTGCCGGAGCTGGGCATGCAGTTCATCGGGCAGATGCTTCACCTGCAGGGTTGCCATGAGCATGACATTAGCATGCTCTGGCGGGGCAGCCATGCCGGGCGAACGCACGCGGTGCACAGTGCGGTGAGACGCGCGCGCCAGCGGGGTCTGTCGGTCGAGGCCACCTCGGCACTGCGTGCCTCTGATAACCGGTCGCGGCGCGACACGGAGACATGACAGGTTGCAGACGTGAAGGAGAACCACTTCGGCGCGGACGTCGCACCGGGCTACGACGAGAGATCAGAGCACATGTTCAACCCCGCGGTTCTCGGGCCAACTGTTGACTTTCTCGCTGCGCTTGCCGGTGACGGTCGAGCCCTGGAGCTGGCAATCGGGACCGGTCGTGTCGGGCTGCCGCTCAGCCAGCGAGGAACGCAAGTGCACGGCATCGAGATGTCCGAGGCTATGGTGGCGCAACTTCGCGAGAAACCGGGCTCGGACAAGATCGCCGTGGCAATCGGGGACATGGCCACGACGCGGGTACCCGAGACCTTCAAGCTCGTCTACCTCGTCTACAACACGATCACGAACCTGCTGGCGCAGGATGAGCAGGTCGAGTGCTTCCGCAACGCCGCGGCGCATCTCGAACCCGGCGGTTGCTTCGTCGTTGAGGTGTTCGTGCCGGAGCTGCAGCGCCTGCCACCCGGCGAAACCGCACGCCCCTTCCACGTCGGTGGGCGCCACCTGGGCTTCGACACGTTCGATCTGGTCAACCAGCAGTTGATCTCGCATCACTACTGGGTGAGTGGCGACAAGGTCGACACGTTCCACTCGCCGCATCGATTCGTCTGGCCGTCGGAGCTCGACCTCATGGCAAGGCTTGCAGGCATGCGGCTA
>JALZMX010000204.1 GCA_030857985.1 Actinomycetota bacterium
CCGGCACCTACGCCACCCAGGAGAACTTCGCGCTGATGCGCGCCGCGCTCGACGAGACCAGCGCCGCACTGGGCCGCTACGTCCGGCTCACGAACTACGCCTCGGGGCTGTGCATGCCCGAGATCGCGGCGCTGGCCGGGCTGGAGCGGCTCGACATGATGCTGAACGACTCGATGTACGGCATCCTGTTCCGCGACATCAACCCGATCCGCACGTTCGTCGACCAGCGCTTCAGCCGCCAGGTGCATGCGCGCGCCGGCATCATCATCAACACCGGCGAGGACAACTACCTCACCACGGCCGACGCGATCGAGGCCGCGCACACCGTGACGGTGAGCCAGCTGCTGAACGAGTACTTCGCCAGGGAGGCCGGGCTGGCGGACTGGCAGCTGGGACTCGGTCACGCGTTCGAGATCGACCCCGACGTACCCGACAGCTTCCGGCTCGAGCTCGCGCACGCGCTGCTGGCGCGACAGCTGTTCCCCGACGCACCACTGAAGTGGATGCCCCCGACCCGGCACATGACCGGCGACGTGTTTCGCGGCTACCTGCTCGACGGGTTCTTCAACCTGTGCGGGGCACTCACCGGGCAGGGCATCCTCCTCGTCGGCATGATGACCGAGGCGGTGGTGACGCCCTGGCTGTCCGACCGGGACCTCGCGCTGCAGAACGTCCGCTACGTGCTCGAGGCCGCCGGTGGCCTGCACGAGGACTTCCACCCCGCACCCGACGGCGTGATCGCGCAGCGGGCCCGCCAGGTGCTCGCCGAGGCGATCGAGCTGTTGGAGGACATCAACGCCCACCCCGGCCGAGCCGGGCTGCTGGAGGCGATCGGGGACGGTACCTTCGGTCTGATGAAGCGCCCGCAGGACGCGGGCCGGGGCCTGGACGGCGTGGCTCCCAAGGCCGAGGGCTACTTCAACCCGGCGACCGAGCTGTTGGAGCCGGCGTCGTGACCGCCCGCCCGGCCGGCCGGGTCGTGCGTCCCTACGGCGACACCACCGGCGACGGCATGGTGCAGCTGTCCTTCACGCTGCCGGTCCCGCACAGCAAGCGGGCCGAAGGGGCCGCCGCGCAGCTGGCCGCGAAAATGGGTCTCGAGCCGGCGATGGTGGTGCACGCGAAGCCGATGGGACCGGACTTCACCTTCTTCGTCGTGTACGGCCAGGTAACCCACCTCGTCGACCTCGACAAGGTGGAGATCGTGGAGCGGGACTACCAGCTGCTGACACCCAAGGAGGTCAATCTCGCGATCCGCCAGGGGCTGCGCCGCCGGCTGGTGGTCGTCGGCGGCTGCATCGGCACCGACGCCCACACCGTGGGCATCGACGCGATCCTGAACATCAAAGGATTCGCGGGCGAGAAGGGTCTGGAGTACTACCGCGAGATGCGGGTGGTCAACCTCGGCGCGCAGGTCTCGGTGCCGCAGCTGGTCGCCCGGGCACAGGCCGAGCGTGCCGACGCGGTCCTGGTCAGCCAGGTGGTCACCCAGCGAGATGCGCACATCCTGAACGCCAAGGAGATGGCGGCGGCGTTCCGCGAGGCCTATCCGCCGGACCGGCGCCCGCTGATCATCATCGGCGGCCCCCGCTTCGACGAGGCGATGGCGAGCCGCCTCGGTGTCGACCGGGTCTTCTCCCGGGGTACGACGCCCGCCGAGGTGGCGAGCTTCCTGGTCGATGCGCTGGTGCTGAGAACAGCAACGAGGACGGCGACGATTACGGGGGTGAGCGGATGACGGCACCCGGTGACCCGCCCGTCGACCCGCGGCTGGGTCTGACCGTCACACACCGATGCTACGTGTCCTACGCGCACGCTCACTACGCCGGCAACCTCGTCGACGGCGCCTACATCCTGGGCCTGTTCGGTGACGTCGCCACCGAGGTGTGCATCCGCACCGACGGTGACGAGGGGCTGTTCGCGTCGTACTCCGACGTGCAGTTCATCGCCGCGGTGCGCGCCGGTGATGTCATCGAGGTGGTGGCGCGGGTCGTGCGGGTGGGATCGCGAAGCCGGGACCTCGACCTGGTCGCGCGCGTGGTCGCGCGCGGCCGTCCGGAGCTCTCGGAGTCCGCCGCGACGCTGCTGGGTGCGCCGGTCGTGGCGGTGACTGCAACCGGCACCGTGGTGGTCCCGCCCAGGCCAGGCAGAGTCGACACCGAGTGACCTCCCGTTCACTTCACGTCGATCGGCGACCCCGGCCGGGAAGCGGCGGCGTGTCGTCGGCCGACACGCCGCGACGCAGATGAATCCGGGTTGAACTTGGGGTGGACACAGACCGTTCGTGACCTGCGCTGATGTGCATCGTCGCAGGTCAGAGGACTGTTGACAGCAGGGAGCGAACTGGAAAGAGTGCCGGAGTCCACCAAGCAGGCCGCACCGTCGGGCCGGCGTCCAGGTGGCCGCACGAGCTGGGTCGGAGGCCAGGCCCTCAGCTCAGCGGCCCGCCCGGTCGCGCGCTCGTCGGCG
>JALZMX010000208.1 GCA_030857985.1 Actinomycetota bacterium
CCCAGGATGCCGCCGAAGCCGCCCGGTGTGAACTCGACCGGCTCCGCAGGGGATAGGAGCACCGCCCGGCGCGCCGACGGGCGGGGAGGACGTCGCCGCCCTCCCCGCCCGCGCCCCCCGGCCCCCCAGCGTGGCTGGCTATCGGCGGCTCACGAGCAGTGCGACGGTCGTGAGGGTGATCACGAGGCCGACTGCCACCAGCACCACGACCCCGTTCGGGACACCGTCGACGAAGAACGCCGGCAACGAGCTGATGGCGGACAGGACTCGACCGGCTGCGGCGACCCGCAGCCCTACCCGCGAGCGGCGGGCCCAGGCGTAGACCGCTCCGACGATGGTGATGACGCCCATGACGGCGGCGAAGATGAGGACGGCGTCGGGCGGTCCCTCCTCGCCCGGGGCCGGAGTTGCGCCGAGCAGGGCCAGCCCACCGATGTCGGCGAGGCCGAGCAGGACGGCTAGCACCACCCCGACACGATTGCGGGTGGTGAGGGCTGTGGTTGTCGGGGTCGCCTCGCTGACGGTGGAGCTCATGGCGTTCTCCTGTTGACGATGGGCTGTGCTGACGACGCCACCCTGCCGTCCCGGGGCGCCCGGCGCGCGAGGACCACGTCCCGGCGCACCGGGCAATCGCCCGGCTGATCCGGGTGCAGCCTCCTGGTCGGCGCCCGACTTCCGGGCCATCATCAGGGCATGGCGGTGATCCGGGTGCTCATCGTCGACGACCACCCGGTCGTCCGCCGCGGACTCATCGCGTTGCTGTCCTCCCTGGCGGGGGTCGAGGTCGTGGGCGAGGCCGGGGACGGCGAGCAGGCGGTGCGCGAGGCACAGATCCTCGCCCCGGACGTGGTGCTCATGGACATCCAGATGCCGAGGATGGACGGGATCCAGGCCACCCGGCGCATCATCGCTGCCGCGCCCGGAACCGCCGTGCTGGTCCTGTCGATGTTCGAGACCGACGAGTCGGTCGTGACGGTGCTGGAGGCGGGTGCTCGCGGCTACCTGCTCAAGGGAGCGGGTCAGGACGAGATCGCACGGGCCCTGCAGGCGGTGGCCGCCGGGCAGGTCGTGCTCGAGCCTTCCGTGGCTGCTCGGCTCGTCCGCCGGGGCACCGGCCCGGAACCAGCGCCGGTTCCGCTGCCCATGTTGACCATTCGCGAGCGGCAGGTGCTCGACGGCCTTGCTGCGGGACGCAGCAACACCGCCGTTGCCGGAGCGCTCGGGCTGTCCGTCAAGACCGTCAGCAACCATGTGTCCAGCGTGTTCGCCAAGCTCGGCGTGGCCACCCGAGCCGAAGCGGTGGTGGTCGGCCGCGAGCACGGACTCGGCAAGAGCGGCGCACCATGACACGGGCCGGCAGTGCAGCGGGCGCGGTCAGCCCGACGATGCTCACCCGTGCGCTGAGCGCATGGCCGAACGCCCGCTGGGGCGCCATGGCGGTGCTCGCGCTGGCCGCACTCGCGGTCGTGGCATTGTGGTGGCCGGGTACGGCGGGCGGCCTCTCGTTGTGGCAGGTGGCGGCTCTGGTTCAGGGCCTGGCGTGGTGCGC
Source organism: Actinomycetota bacterium (assembly GCA_030857985.1). Classification (GTDB taxonomy): domain Bacteria; phylum Actinomycetota; class Actinomycetes; order Propionibacteriales; family Nocardioidaceae; genus JALZMX01. The sequence goes on from JALZMX010000208.1 coordinate 1,550, forward strand.
AGTCGCCGAGGCGGCGCGACGGTCCGCGCTTCCAGGCGCCGGCGCCTGGATGCGGCCCCTGCTGCTCGCGACCGGTGTCTGCCTGCTCGTCGCCTCCTTGGCCCTTCCCGCCGGGCTGAGCCTCAGCCGCTTCTCCGATCTCGCGTGGCTGGCGCTGGCGGTGGCGCTGGTGCTGGCCCTCACCAGCTATCCCACCGGTCAGCCGGCGGCGGCGGGGTGGTTGGCGGCAGGCCTGGTGCTGCTTCTCGGCCTGGTCGGCGTCGACCCCACCGACCTGTTCCGGTCCCCCGAGCTCGACACCGGATCGCTGCGCGGCTGGTTGGGCTGTGCGTTGGTCGCCGTGCTGTTCGGGAGTTGGTGGTGGCGCGGAGAGCGCGCCGATGCCGAGACACGCGTCGTGCTGCTGTGGCCCGTCCTGGGCACCTTCGGTTCCGGGCTCCTGCTCGGGCATCTGGTTTTCGTGGGAGAGGCTACCGGTCTGGCCGAGCCGGCCTTCGTTCCGGCGATCGTCCTGAGTCTGCTTGCCCCGGCGTCAGTGGCAGTCGGGCTGGTGGCCCCAGGCGGGTACGACGTACGGCGGCTCATCAGCGGGTTCGTCGTCTCCGTGGTGATGGTCGACCTCACGATCGGCATCGTGGCCGGCAGCCTCGCGGGTTGGACGATCGTGACCGGGTCACCACCGAACAAGGGAACTGTCGCGGTGCTGGCCACGGCCTGCGCTGCAGCCTTCGGCCCGGTCCTCGTCCGGGTGCGCCGCACGATCGAGGAGGTGCTGTTCGGCGGCTCCAGCGACCCGCTGGAGGCGATGTCGCGGCTTGGCGCCGAGCTCGGTGCCGACAGTTCTCCTAACGGCTGGGTGGCGGCGCTGCGCTCGGCCCTGGTCGTGCCCCGCGTCGAGCTGCGCATCGCGGGTGCGCTGCTGGCCGCGGCCGGCGAGGGGACCGGCGTCAGCAAGAAGACCGCGCTGCGGGCAGGCGGAGAGCACGTCGGAGACCTGATCGTCACGCTGCCGAACCAGGCGACGCGGCTGCCGCGCAGCACCCGAGCGGTGCTCGACCTGGTCGCGGCGCCGTTGGCCAGGGCACTGCAGGCGGTCCGGCTCGCCGACGAGCTGCACGCGTCGCGGGGCCGGGTGGTGCAGGCCCGGGAGGAGGAACGACGGCGTCTGCGCCGGGACCTGCACGACGGTCTCGGACCCCTGCTGACCGGAGTGGCCTACACCGCAGACGCCACGGCGAACGTGCTCCTCTCGGACGCCGACCGCGCCACTGCGCTGCTCGGGCAGCTCCGGGAGGACACGACCGGCGCCATCGCCGAGATCCGGCGCATCGTGCAGGGGCTGCGACCGCCCGCGCTCGACGAGGTCGGCCTGGCTGGGGCGCTCCGGCAGCATGCCCTGCGCTACGACGGCATCCAGGTCGATGTGCACTGCGCCGAGCCGGCCGCGGATGCACCGGGTCGACTGCCGGCTGCGGCTGAGGTCGTCGCCTACCGCGTCGCCGTGGAGGCGCTCACCAATGCCGTGCGGCACGCCCGCCCGCGCGGGGATCAGCCGGTCCATGTCACGATCGGCGTTGCGTCCTCTGACGCTGCGGACGAGCTGGTGGTGACGGTCCAGGACAACGGCGGATCGCCCGGGCCGTGGACCACCGGCACCGGTCTCGCCTCGATCCTGGCGCGCTGCGACGAGGTCGGCGGCGACGCCGCAGCTGGTCCTACCCCCGCCGGCGGACGGGTCGTCGCGCGACTTCCGCTGCGCCCGGCCTAACGCCCCCGCGACAGCGACTCGACCAGCTCGACCGCAGTCGCCGACGCCTCGAGCAGCTCCCCCACGTGGGCCTTCGTGCCGCGCAGCGGTTCCAGCGTGGGCACCCGCTGCAGCGACTCACGACCGACGTCGAAGATGACCGAATCCCACGACGCCGCGGCCACCTCGCCCGGATAGCGCGACAGGCACTGCCCACGGAAGTACGCGCGGGTGTCCTCGGGTGGGTGATCGACGGCACGCAGCACCTCCTCCTCGGACACCAGCAGCTCCATCCGCCCGCGTGACACCAGCCGGTTGTAGAGCCCCTTTTCGGGGCGGACGTCGGCGTACTGCAGGTCGACGAGGTGCAGCTTGGCCGCGTCCCAGCCCAACGACTCGCGCTGCCGGAACCCCTCGAGCAGCTCCAGCTTGGCCACCCAGTCGAGCTGCCCGGACAGCGACATCGGGTCGGTGGACAGCCGGTCCAGGACCGACTCCCATCGGGACAGGATGTCGACGCTCTGCGCGTCGGCGTCGGCGCCGAGCCGGTCCTCGACGTGCTTGCGGGCCTGCTCGAGGTATTCCATCTGAAGCTGCACCGCCGTCAGCCGTCGGCCGTCCCGCAGCTCGACCTGCGCGCGCAGCGTCGGGTCGTGCGACACCGCCTGCAGGGCCGACACCGGCGCGTGCACGGTGAGATCGATGCCGTTCTCGCGAAACCAGCCGTCCTCAATCATCGACAGCACCAGCGCGGTCGTGCCGACCTTGAGGTAGGTCGACACCTCCGACAGGTTCGCGTCACCGATAATGACGTGCAGCCGGCGGTACTTGTCGGGGTCGGCGTGCGGCTCGTCGCGGGTGTTGATGATCGGCCGCTTCAGGGTCGTCTCGAGGCCGACCTCGACCTCGAAGTAGTCCGCGCGCTGGCTGAGCTGGAACCCCTCGCCACGCCCGTCCGGGCCGATGCCGACGCGGCCGGCGCCGGTGACGACCTGCCGGCTGACGAAGAACGGCGTCAGGTGCCGGACGATGTCCGCGAACGGCGTCTGCCGCGCCATCAGGTAATTCTCGTGGGTGCCGTAGGACGCACCCTTGTTGTCGGTGTTGTTCTTGTACAGCAGGATTCGCGCGGTCCCCGGCACCTGCAGGGCCCGCTCCGCCGCCCGCGCCATGACCCGCTCCCCCGCCTTGTCCCACAGCACCGCGTCGCGCGGTCCGGTCACCTCCGGCGAGGAGTACTCCGGGTGGGCGTGGTCGACGTAGAGCCGGGCGCCGTTGGTGAGGATGACGTTGGCCAGGCCCAGCTCGTCCGGCGGCTCACCCGTCACGTGCTCGGAGTAGCTGGGACCGGCGTCGAAGCCCCGCGCATCGCGCAGCGGGTTCTCCTCCTCGAAGTCCCACCGCGTACGACGGGA
>JALZMX010000211.1 GCA_030857985.1 Actinomycetota bacterium
GCGACGCCTCGGCCACGGCTTCGAGCACGGCTTCGAGCACGGCTTGACCGCCATGGTCATCTCCCGAACGACGGATGCGCGCCTGTCGGAAGGCGGAACGGTTCGGGACGAGCTCGATCGTTCTGGCCGTCGACCTACCGGGTCCGCTTGGCATATGACACCGTCACCGCGCCGAGGAAGGGGCCCCACAACAGCAGGGGCGAGTAGCAGAGGAGCAGGACGGCCCGCTCGGCCCCGTCGAGGCCATAAAGGGCGAAGATGGGCCCAAGATCGGAGAACACACCGACCCATATCAACGTCACCGCCACCGCGCCGGCGCCCGCAGGGATCACCGCGGCCAGCGGCGGGATCCGCTTCTCGCCCATGAACGGCACCCACCTCGGGACCCTCTCACCCCACGGCCGCACCAGGCCGAGCGTGAGCAGGGCGAGGCCCACCAGGAGCAGGCTCAGCCCGAACACATAGGCGGTCCCCCATCCCAGCGCCCCGTAGTGGTCGTCGACGTAGCTGCCGTCGGCACCGACGGGGACACCGACGGCCATCGCCATGCGCCACAGTGCCGACGGCACCGTCGTCAACACGGTAAGGGTGGCCAGGCGACGTGCCCATCGAGGCGGTGGTCTCACCTCCCTCGCCGGCGGGGACGCCAAGGTGGCGCTGCCGTCGCTGGTCCTTCGGTCCACGGTCGACGTCTCCGGCGGGCGATGCTTCGTCATCTGGTTCGTCATCGGCTCGTCCTCGGTCGTCGGTGGTGTTCGCACCGTACGAAGCGACGCCGGGGCGCCGCATCGGGGATGACCCGGATTCCCCGCTCAGGGTCTGCCCGGTCGCGATCGTCCCGGCGGGGGCGACCACCTGACTCATGCTCAGGCGTGCCCACATCCCAGACCGCGCGCACACCGACCGCCGACGCGAACAATGAATCGAATCTCTCCTCCTCGTAGCCTCCCTGCGGCAGCGCGGAGTGCAAGACTCAGTCGGTGCTCTTGAGCGGCATCAACGTCTCTTCGCGGGAGTGCGTGGTGAGGGCTTCGGCGGCGGCGGCGTGAGCATCCACCGGTAGGGGCCACGGGGCCTCTGGACTGGTCGTTGTCGACCACCAACCCAGAGGGCCCCGTGACTGCACCTGACGCTATGACCATCCGCTTGCACCTGCCGCGCACCCGTGTGCTCGGGGTGCTGGTCGATCTGCCGGAACGTCTCGAGGTCGCCGTCGAGGCGACCCCGGCGACGATCCGCTGCCAGGCGTGCGGGTTCAAGACCCGCACCGTGCACCAGACCGTCCGCCAGGCTGTCCGTGACGTGGCGTGCGGGGACCGTCCGACGACGCTGGTGTGGCACCGACGCCGGTTCCTGTGCCGGCGCTGCGGCGCGACGACCACCGAGACCCTCCCCGGCGTCGACGGGCACATGACGTTGCGTCTGCGCCGCCACCTGCTCGGCGAGGTCGCCGACTCGACGGTCAACGCCGTGGCCCGCCGCCACCACCTCGGCTGGCACGCGGTCATGGCGGTCGTGACCGCCGCCGCGGTGCTGATCGGCGCCCGCCGGCGCCGGTGCCGGGTGCGGGTGCTGTGCATCGACGAGAAGTCGCTGCGCAAGGGCCGGGGCGGGTTCTCGACCATCCTCACCGACGGCGACACCGGTGCCGTCGTGGCCGTGCTCCCCGGGCGCAACAGTGGCGTGGTTGCTGAGTTTCTGGCCGCCCAGGGCGCCTCGTGGCGGCGCGGCGTCGAGATCGTCATCACCGACATGGCGGTCTGTTTCAAGGCACCCATCGCCCGGTGGCTGCCCGGCGCGGTCCACGTCGTCGACCGCTTCCACGTGGTCCGCAACCTGCTCCACCCCCTCAGCGACATCCGCCGGGCTGCGCAGCGCACCCCCCACGGACAACCCCACGACAAGGCCCTCTTCCAGAACCGCTACACCCTGCTCGCCCGCGCCGACCGCCTCACGGCCGAACAGATCAGCGAGCTCACCTCGCTGTTCGAGGACCACCCCCAGCTCGCGGCGGCCTGGGAACTCACCCAACGCCTGCACCGCCTCTACCAGGCCGACGACTTCGACTCGGCCATGGCCGCCCTCGCCGAGTTCTCCGACGCCTGGACCCGCCTGGAACGCCCCGCACCGTTCGCGCCCGGCGTGCGGAGCCTGGCCCGCTGGGCCGACCACGTCTTCGCCTACCACTACACCGGCCGCCGAACGACCTCGACCGCGGAGGGCGTGAACAACAAGATCGAAGTCTTGGAACGCAAGGCCTACGGGTTCCGCGCCACCGCCAACCACCACGCCCGCATCCTCATCGAATGCGCCGGTCACCCCGGCCGACCCCACCCGTTACGTAACGACACGTAACCCTCGCCCGGGTCTCGGCCACAGCAGCCACCCCCCGAGTTCCGTTGCGTTACGATACGGCCGATGGCGAAACCCTGCAGCGCACCCGGATGCACCGCGACCGTCACCGAACAACCAACCGGCCGCCCCGCCCGATACTGCTCACCAACGTGTCGGGTACGCGCCCACCGCAACCGCAACGCCGCACCCGTCACCGTCGAGATCGACACCGGCTCCGCCACCTCCCGAGGACGGCCACCCGACCGGGCCTGGCTCGTCCGCCTCCGCCGCGCCGACCGAACAGTCATCGTCGCCATCGGACTCCGCCGCCCCGCCGCCGAACGCCTCGCCCACCAGATCACCGAACTCCTCGCCCCGCCTCGCCCACACACCTGACCCCGCCGCCACGTATGCCACCATCAACCCGACGATCAACCACGCTCCCCCACGCACAAGCGCGAAGTTCCCGATATCGAACCAGCTCAAGCAACGGATCATCACCCTCGAACAGCACGCTGTCGACCTGCGGCTCCAGCTCGGCCGCTCGCCAAAGTTGCTTGACAATCGCACCGAGGGAGAGCACGATATTAGCGATGGGAGCCCGAGCGTACGTTCGCCGATCTGCTATGTCCGCTCGTCGGTTGCGGGTTAGACAGATGCTGCTTGCCAGCATGGCGCTGATCGTTGCGACCCTATCGTTGCCGTCAGCTCCTGCGTCCGCCGTCTTTGGCAGCACCCCATGTTCTGGGACCGACGACCCATTTGCCCCCATCCCACCCAGCTGTGTCGTTGCTGGAAATAACTACACGCACACCTATCGATTCGCAGGTGTTCGTGCCGACATTGTGACCAGTTTCCGAACAATAATCGGAAGTCAATATGACGCTAGCACCGAGCTAGTCGTCTACGAGCGCGATCCGGCAGATGTAGTGGTGCAAGATAACAACTATGGCGCTAACAATATCGGTGGCTGAGTCAACTGCCCGCCGGGAGCAAGCACTGGACCTTTTGACGGGCAAACCTGGTGCTACGGAAGCTTCTTGCGGTTCAATTTATTTTACGCCGGTGAATTTGATTCTGCTCTCGATCGTCAGCGCTTTTCATGTCATGAGTTCGGCCACACTGTAGGTCTAAGAC
>JALZMX010000223.1 GCA_030857985.1 Actinomycetota bacterium
GCACGAGCGCGACCACCGCTGCTGCGACCGCGAGCTCGGCGTGGTGCGGTACCCGGTGGACCGGATGGACCGCGTCGAGCCAGCGCGGCAGCTCCCCCTCCCGGGCCATCGCGAAGGCCGTCCGGCTCACCCCGACGAGCAGGGACAGCAGGACGCCGAGCGCCGCGATGGCGCCACCGGCGCGTACGACGGGGGTCAGCTCGGACAGCGACCCGGCATCGACGACGGTCGCAAGCGGCGCGGACGATTCGGCGAGTGCCGCCGGGCCGACCGCGAGCAGCGCGCTGACCGCAACGGCTGCATACACCGCGAGCACCACGCCGAGCGCCAGCGGGATGGCCCGCGGGATCGTGCGCTCCGGGTCGCGCACCTCCTCGCCGAGGGTCGCGATCCGCGCGTAGCCGGCGAAGGCGAAGAACAGCAGCCCGGCCGACTGCAGGACGTCGTACGCCCCGACGCCCCCGGTGGCGCGCAGCCCGGTGGACGACACCGTCCCACCGAGCAGCCCGGTGAGCACCACCAGCAGCAGCACGAGCAGCACGATCACGACGAGCACCCGGGTCAGCCGGGCCGTCCTGGTCACCCCGCGCAGGTTGACAGCGGTCAGCGCGAGCACCGCCGCGACGGCGAGCGGGCGCTCGAAAGACGGTGCCGCGTAGGCCCCGACCGTCAGCGCCATTGCCGCGCAGCTGGCGGTCTTGCCGACCACGAAGCCGAACCCGGCCAGGTGGCCCCAGAACGGTCCGAGCTGGCGCCGGCCGTAGACGTAGGTGCCGCCCGACGACGGGTGCAGCGCGGCTAGCTGCGCCGACGACAGCGCGTTGCAGGTGGCCACCAACGCCGCGATCGCCAGACCGACCAGCAGCAGGGAGCCAGCCGCGGCCGCGGCGGGGGCCAGGGCGGCGAAGACGCCGGCGCCCAGCATCGCGCCCAGCCCGATGACGACCGCGTCGGCGGTGCCGAGCCGGCGGGCGAGGGACGGTTGGCTCACGTGCCGAAGTCCTCACGTGAGGGACTGGTCAGGTCCCGATGACGCCGCCGTCGTCCTTGGTGACGATCACGGTCGCCGACCGGGGTGTGTCGAACCCGTCGTTCTGCGGCCAGGTGCTGCCGCCGTTCTCGCCGGGGTGCTGCAGGTTGACGAACATCGTGCGCTGGTCGGGCGTGGTGATGACTCCGGTGACCTCGCAGCCGATCACGCCGGTGAGGAACCGGCGCAACTCCGGGCGGCGCTCGGCGTCGACCACGTTCGGGTCGGCGGCGAGCATCTGGTTGTTGGCCGAGTTCGGCTGACGACCGTCGGTCTGGATCCACACCCGGCCGTCGGCGTCGGCCCACAGCCCGTCCGGCGACCCGAAGGCGTCCTCGGTGTCGATCGTCGAGCCGTCACCCATGCCCTTGTCGTCAAGGAAGTCCCGGCCCTGACCGGCGAGCAGGAACAGTCCCACTGGAAGCTGGTGGCGGTGTGGTCGTTGCCGGCCTCGGCCCAGCGGATGATGTGGCCCCACGGGTTGGGCTTGCGCGGGTTCGCGGCGTTGATCACCTTGCTGCTGGAGGTGTTGTTGGTCAGCGTCAGGTAGACCATGCCGGTGGTGGCGTCGACCGTGGTCCACTCCGGCCGGTCCATCCTGGTGGCGAGGAGCGCGTCGCCGGCCAGCCGGGTCTTGACGAGCACGTCGGCCTGGTCGTCGAAGCCGTTGGCGGCGGTGAGCGGGCCCTGCCCATGCACCAGCGCCAGCCACGTGCCCGAGCCGTCCTCGTTGAAGCGGGCGACGTAGAGCGTGCCCTCGTCGAGCGGGCTCTGGCCGGCCTTGACCATCGCGCTCCACGGACGGGCGCTGACGAACTTGTAGGCGTAGTCGTTGGTCTGGTCGTCACCCATGTAGACCACGACCTGTCCGCCGTCGGCGACGTGGACATAGGCGCCCTCGTGCTTGAGCCGGCCCAGCGCGGTGCGCTTCACCGGCGTCGAGGAGGCGTCGAACGGGTCGATCTCGACGACCCAGCCGAACCGGTTCGGCTCGTTCGGCTGGCTGGGAGTGACCGCGAAGCGCGGGTCGTTGGTGGCCCAGTTGAAGCGGTCACCGCCGATGCCGTAGCGCTTCTGGATGGCAGTGTTGTCCGCGTCGTAGGTCCCCGCCTCGACCGCGAAGTAGCCGTTGAAGTTCTCCTCGCATGCCAGGTAGGTCCCCCACGGGGTGTAGCCGTGCGCGCAGTTGTTGATCGTGCCCACCGGGTTGCGGCCGTCCGCCGGGCTGCCGGTGTTCAGCAGCGGGCTGGCGGCCGCGGCGCCCGAGAACGTCATCGGGGTGTTCGCGGTGATCCGGCGGTTGAGCTTGGACGGCATCAGCTGCCAGCTGCCGCGCTTGTTCTGGCGCACCTCGAGCACCGAGGCGCCGTGCGCGGCCTGCGACTTGCGCACCATCTCGAGCGTGTACTGCTCGGGTGTGGGCTCGGTCACCGTACCGGTATGCAGGTAGAACTCGTCGGTGTACTCGTGGTTGACCACGAGCAGCCCGTGCCGGCTGGCCTGCTTCTCCAGACCCCGCGCACGCCCGGCGGGACCACGCCCGGCCTTGCGGTCGGGGAAGGGGAAGAAGTGCATGCCGTCGTGGTGCATGCCGACCTGCTGCTCCTGCTCGGCGGCGGTGTTGCCGATCCCATTGTTGACGTCCGGG
>JALZMX010000253.1 GCA_030857985.1 Actinomycetota bacterium
CGGTGTACGAGCCGATCGTCTCGACTGTGGTCGCGCGACCTGCCCCGGCCGCTGCCGCCTCGGACTGTGGAGCCTCGAGCGAGCTCACCTGGGTGCGTTCGGCGGCCGACGTGACGGTGGCGTTGCCCACCACGCCGCGCACCACGCCGACGCTGTTCACGCCATAGACCGCGGTCACCAGGACACCGGCCTCTTCGACGGCCAGGCCGACCGACCCGCCGGGTGGCAGCGGTGCCGAGGTCTGGGTGCTGTTGCTGAGCGTGCGCACACCGGCCGCGGTGGCCCGGGCCGCGACGCTGTCGTCGAGCGGCTCGACCAGCAGGCCGGGAGCGCCACCCACCAGGTGCGCGGGACAGGCTGCCTGGTCCCCGGGGTGGCCGAGGTAGATCGCCGGCCGGTCGAAGCGCACGCAGGCGTGCGGGCGAGCCGCCAGGTCGACCACGCGCCAGTTCGCAGGCACCTCGACCCGGTAGCCGCGAAAGGTGACGTCGTTGGTGACGGTGCGGTCTCCGCTGCCGACAGGGTCGGCGGACGGGCCGGACGCGGCCAGGGCGGGGGACGGCAGGAGCAGGACTGCGCTCAGCAGAGCGACCGCGGGCCGGCGCATGTGGACTCCTTGGGGTAGGACGAAGTTGCGAAAGTGACCTGAGTGACTTGACTGATCATAGGGACGATGACCGTTCCCGATCACCGATCCGCACAATCGGCCCGATTTCCGCCCCCACCTCCCGCCCCCACCCCCCGTGACGTGTCAAAGTTTCTGGCCGCGGGTGCGCCCGCAGACGGGCGGATGACAGCGCTACGTGCTGACCGCGGCGTAGGCGGCGGTGAGCAGCGACGGTTCCGGCGCCTCGAGCACCGCTGGCGACGCGAGTGCGTCGAGCACGATGAAGCGCAGCCTGTCCGCGCGTGCCTTCTTGTCCACGTTCATCGCCGCGCGCAGCTGCGGCCAGCGACCGCTGGGGTACGTCGTCGGCAACCCCACCAGCTCGAGCAGGCGCCGGTGCCGGTGCACGGTCTCCTGGTCGAGCCGGCCGGCCAACCGGGACAGCTCGGCGGCGAAGACCATGCCGACCGCAACCGCGGCACCGTGGCGCCACCGATAGCTCTGCACCCGTTCGACGGCGTGCCCGAACGTGTGACCGTAGTTGAGCACCTCGCGACCGACCCGCGTGCCCGCCGAGATGGTCTCGGTGAGGTCGGCGGCGACGACGTCGGCCTTGACCGTGATGGCGCGCTCGATCAGCGCCCGCAGCACCGGCGAGTCGTGGCGGACAACCGCGGCTGCCTTCGACTCGAGCAGAGTCAGGATCTGCGGGTCGGCGACGAGACCGCACTTGATCACCTCGGCCAGGCCGCTGACGAGCTCGGCGCGCGGCAGTGTCTCCAGGGCGGCGAGGTCGCAGAGCACCCCGGTCGGCTCGTGGAACGCCCCGACCAGGTTCTTGCCCTCGGCGGTGTTGATGCCGGTCTTGCCGCCGACCGCGGCGTCGACCATGCCGAGCACCGTGGTCGGGACCTGCACGATCCTGATGCCGCGCAACCAGGTGGCGGCGACGAAGCCGGCCAGGTCGGTGGCCGCTCCCCCGCCCAGACCGACCACCGCGTCGGAGCGGGTGAAGCCGCTTCGGCCCAGCGCCGCCCAGCACGATGCCGCGACGTCGACCTGCTTGGCGTCCTCGGCGTCGGGGACCTCGAGGTTGTGCGCGTCGAAGCCCTGCCCGCACAGCACGTCGCGCAGCGTCGCGGCGGTCGAGACGAGGGCGCGCGGGTGGATGACGGCGACGCGTCGCACGCTCGGGCCGAGCAGTCCAGGCAGCTCGGCGAGCACGCCGGTGCCCACGACAACGTCGTACGGCCGGTCGGTGGCCACGCGGATCCGGCTGCTGCCGCTCACCCGCCGACCGCCCGGATGACCTGGTCGGCGACGTCGTCGGCTGTGCGACCGCTGGTGTCGACGGTCGACGTGGCCACCTCGGTGTAGAGCGGGCGCCGCTCGTCGAGCAGTCTCTTGAGCTGGGCCCGCACGTTGCCGAGCAGCAGCGGGCGGGCCGTACCCAGCCCCACCCGGCGGGCGGCCTCGGTCAGGCTCACGTCGAGGAAGACCACCGTGTGCCCGCGCAGCTGCTGGCGCGTCTGCAGGTCCGTCACCGCACCGCCGCCCAGGACCACGACCCCGTGGTGCTCGTCCAGCGCGGCCCGCACCGCCTCGCGCTCCAGCGTCCGGAACCGCGCCTCGCCCTCGTCGACGAAGATCGCGGACACCTCCTTGCCGGTGACCCGCTCGACGTCGGAGTCGGTGTCGCGCACGGCGACCCCGAGCCGACGCGCCAGCACCGCACCGACCGTCGTCTTGCCGGCTCCCGGAGGACCGACGAGGACGACCAGCGGCGCGACGCTCACCGGAACCTCAGCGCGGACAGGTACCCGTCGTGGTTGCGGCGCGTCTCGACGACCGCGTCACCGCCGAACTTCTCCAGCACCGCGTCGGCGAGCACCAGGGCGACCATGGCCTCGGCGACGATCCCGGCGGCCGGGACCGCGCAGACGTCGGAGCGCTGGTGGTGCGCGACCGCCGCCTCGCCGGTCGCCACGTCCACCGTGCGCAGCGCCCGCGGCACGGTGGAGATCGGCTTCATCGCGGCGCGAACCCGCAGCAGCTCACCGGTGCTCATCCCGCCCTCGGTGCCGCCCGAGCGTCCCGACGTACGACGGATGCCGTCGGCGCCCGGCTCGATCTGGTCGTGCGCGAGCGACCCGCGACTGCGCGCGAGCGCGAACCCGTCGCCCATCTCGACGCCCTTGATCGCCTGGATGCCCATCAGCGCGCCGGCCAGCCGGGAGTCGAGGCGACGGTCGCCGTGCACGTGGCTGCCGAGGCCCGGTGGCAGGCCCTCGACGACGACCTCGACGACGCCACCGAGGGTGTCCCCGTCTGCATGGGCGCGCTCGATCTCCGCCACCATCGCAGCGCTGGCGGCCGGGTCGAGGCAGCGCACCGGGTCGGCGTCGAGCTGCTCGACGTCGTCGGGCGACGGGACGGACCCGGGTGGTGCCTGGGCCGCCCCGATCCCGACCACGTGGCTGACGACGCGGGCACCACACGCCTGATGGAGGAACCGACTCGCCACGGCACCGAGCGCCACCCGGGCGGCGGTCTCGCGGGCTGACGCCCGTTCGAGCACCGGGCGGGCCTCGTCGAAGGAGTACTTCTGCATCCCGACCAGGTCGGCATGCCCCGGGCGCGGGCGGGTCAGCGGCTCGTTGCGGGCGAGACCGGTGAGTAGCTGCGGGTCGACCGGGTCGGCGGACATGACCTGCTCCCACTTCGGCCACTCGCTGTTGCCGATGCGGATGGCCAGCGGGCTGCCGATGCTCAGGCCGTGGCGTACGCCGCCGAGGATCTCGACCGCGTCCTGCTCGAACTTCATCCGGGCACCCCGACCATGACCCAGACGACGCCGGGCCAGCGTCCGGGAGAGCAGCTCGGTGCTGACCTCGACCCCGGCGGGCAGGCCCTCCATGGTGGCGACCAGTGCGGGGCCGTGCGACTCCCCCGCGGTCAGCCAACGCAGCATGGCGCCAGTCTTTCACGCCGTCGGCGGCTTCGGCGGCCACTCAACCGGCGTACCAGGCCCCGAACGTCGGCCCCACCAGCACACCGACGAGCGCACCGAGCAGCATGAACGGCCCGAACGGGTAGCGCTTGCGGTCCACGACCCGCAGCAGTGCGAGCACACCTCCCCCCACGGCGCCCAGCACGAAACCGGCGTAGACGCCCACCACCAGCTCGGCCCAGCCCAGCCAGCCGAGCGCGGTGCCGAGGATGCCGGACAGCCGGACGTCGCCGTAGCCCATCCCCTTGGGGTAGATGAACCACAGCAGGAAGAACAGGCCACCGGCGATCGCCCAGCCCGCGACGGCCCGGACGAGTGACGTCCAGTCACCGCTGAGGGCCGACGCCAGCAGCGCGAGCACTCCGACGACGGCGTACGACGGGGCGATCAGCCGGGTGGGGAGGAGTCGGGTGCGCCAGTCGACGTAGGTCAGGATCACCCCTACCACGCCGAGGTAGATCCACATCGGCAACCCGGCCGTGGCATCGAGCTGCGCCGCCACCAAACCGCACACCACGGCGGCCGCGAGCGCCGAGCGCAAGGCCAGGTGGGGCCGCGCCGCCAGTTGGCTGTAGGCGATCTTCTGCTCGGTCACGTGGGCGGCGGTGACTCCCGGGTCCGCCTCGACCGCACCTTCCTCCGGTGCGGGTTCTGGGAGCGCCGCGACCACCCGTGGGGCCAGTGCGCCGCCGAGCGCCCCGAACAGCATCGCCACCGCGACGGCGAGCAGCTGTGATCCGGTCACAACCGGCGAGCCTAGGCCAGCGGGCACCGGCCGAGTCGCCGAACCCGCAGCCGCCTGTGGACGACCGGTCGTGCCGACCGTCGAGTGGCGAAGTGCCCGCCGCTCTGCAGCGCCGAGCTCACTCCCCTGGAGCCACGACAAAAACTCTCGTTGTTCGACAGTTCGCCGGAATGGACAGGCCGTTCAGCCTCGAAAGATCATCCCTCTCACCTCCACCCAGTACCAGGTCGCCCTCGCGGTACGTCGCGCCTGCATAGGTGAGCACGCCATCTTTCCACCTCACCTCCGACTCCGGGAACACGGGGAGAAAGACCTCGCCCCCGCTAGTCAGGTAGAGGCACCCACCATCGAGTTTGATGTCTCCCTCGGCGAGCGCCAAGAACGAGGGGGCCCAGATACGTACGTTGCGGGTGAGGATTTCTCTCTAGCACAACTCATCAGCGCCGCCAGGCAACAAGGCGAGGCGAAGCCCAAAGACCATTTCATCAGCACCCTTCGTTCTGAGCCCATGGCGGAGATCCGCGCGGAGTACAGCGCTCAGGGAGCCACCGACACGAGGAAGTTCATGGCATCCGCAGCATTGGCCAGATTCGCGAATCGTACTCTGGAGTAGCAAGCTGGCGTGTCCCCGGCGCAGTCATTTCTCCTGTATCCCGCAACCCCGCGAGAGACCAACCATCATCAGCCGTCCGGCCTCAGGAAATCAGAACCATCACCCGGGGTTCCACCTACTTCGACCGTGACTGGCACCGGAATACCAAGCAGGTCAGCGACCTCCGGCGGAGAAAGAGTATGCAACTGGCTTCCTGCCACGGTGCCGACGACCAGGCCGCTGGCATCCGGAGCAGCGGAGGCGCTCAGCAGCCACGTCTGTTCAACCGTTGGGTCTGCCAAGAGAGACGTCTCGTATGCCAGCCGGTCGAGGTACGTCGACGTGTAGTCGACGCTGGACAGGCTCGCGTCAATGCCCGCCGACGCCGCTCTAGCCAGCGCAAGAACTACCTCATCAGGCGGGACGCCTTGCCAGTTGATCGTGAAACTGACCTCGTCATCCGAGATGACTATGCCGGCATATCCGTCCAGCCCTTCCAGTTCTCCCGCCAGGTCCGACGCCAAGAGCGTGACCTCCGTCTCCCTGTGATCGTAGGGCTCGCCATTCGGCGTGTAGCTTGGAATAGCGTGCGGCTCGCTGGTGGGCAACGTCGAGTCACCTCCACTTTGCGCCTCAGCGGAGCGCTGAGCGCACTTCCAGTGAGAACCAGGCAGGCGCCGAGTGCCGTCAGCATCGATCGGGTGCCAACTATGGGGCACGTCCCTTCGGGAGCGGCCCCTGGTCGCCTGCCGCTGGCGACGGGGAATCTCAGCCACAAGTAGACACCACCGCCGCCAATCCTGTCCATAAGCAAGCGTGTAGGCGCCCACCGACACGTCAGCCCTGGAAGGCACTCGTCGCGCGACCCGGCTCCGCCGACCTCGAGTGGCGCGTTCTGGCGCTCTGCTGCCCGTTTTGTCCAGCCAGAACGCGCCACTCGACGATCACGGCGGCTGTGCCCTGCCGCCCAACGCGGCCTCGCCGGCAGCACGCATCGCGGTGACGGGCGCCGGGTGCACCCCCGTCATCAGCTCGACCTGGAGCGCGGCCTGGTGCAGCAGCAGGTCGAATCCTCCCAGCACGAGAGCACCGGCGGTGGCAGCGGCCCGCGCCAGCGGCGTCGGCCACGGGTCGTAGACCACGTCGAACACGACCGACGCCGAGCCACCCACCTGTGCGGCCAGCGGCTCCTGAGCGGCAGCAGGGATCGTGTTGACCACGAGGTCGACGTCGGTCGTGCCCGCCCGGTGCAGCGGCTCGATCCGGGCCGACAACCCGCACCGGTACGCCGCCTCGACCGTCTCCCGCGTGCGGTTGGCGTCACGTGCATGCACGACGAGGTCTCGACAGCCGATCCGGGCGAGAGCCACCGCCACCGAGGCCGCGGTGGCGCCACCGCCGAGGATCGCGGCCGACCCGACCTCCTCGATGCCGCGTCCGCGCAGCGCCTCCACCATGCCGGTCACGTCGGTGTTGGTGCCGGTACGGCGTCCGTCCTTCACGAGCAGCACCGTGTTGACCGCGCCGGCGGCCAGCGCCACCTCGGAGATCTCGTCGAGCAGCGGCAGCACGACCCGCTTGAGCGGCATCGTCAACGACAGTCCGCGCCACTGCGGCTCGAGGTCGGCCAGGAACCCGGGCAGCGCGGCCGCGTCCACGTCGTACGCGTCGTAGCGCCAGTCCAGGCCGAGCGCACGATAGGCGGCGGTGTGCAGCGCCGGGGACAACGAGTGGGCGATCGGGCTGCCCAGCACACCG
>JALZMX010000305.1 GCA_030857985.1 Actinomycetota bacterium
CTGTCGCGCTCGGGGGCGCCTTGGCCGGTGGCGGGGTCTATTTGGGCCTGGTCACCGGGGCGGTCCCGATCGACCTCGGTCTCGGGCGTCGACTGCGTGCGCTCGGGCCGCTGTCGGTCGAGATCGACGCTCCGGCCGAGGCGGTCTTCGACGTGCTCGCCGAACCGTATGCCGAGCGCCCTTCGCGGGCCATGCAGGAAAAGCTGAAGGTCCTCGAACGCGGCCAGGACCTGCTGCTCGCCGCGCACTACACACCGATCCGCGGCTGGCTCCGGGCGACCACCGTCGAAACCGTCGCCTTCCAGCGGCCACGCCAGATCGACTTCCGACTGGTACGCGGCCCGGTCCCGTACGTCGTGGAGACCTTCACCCTCGAACAACACGACGACCGCACCCGGCTGACCTACACCGGCCAGCTGGGCACCGACCTGTGGCGGCTGGGTGAACGCTGGGGAGACATCGTCGCACCCAAATGGGAATCAGTGGTCGCCTCGGCGTTCGACGCCACCAAGACCGAGGCCGAACGCCGTCATGCAGCACGCCGTGCACGCCGCGAAACCTGAGCCCAGCCGGGCCGCGACCAACCGCCTGCTGCTCGATCTGCGTGCGCAGCGTTGGCGGTCGACCGCATGGGCACAGTTCGTGGCCGCCGCGACTGCGCGTTCGGTCGAGCAGGCCACGGTGCATCGGGCCGCGCTGGCCCAGTCCACCGCCCTCCACTGCCTGTTCCTGATGATGGGCCAAGGTGCGCGGTTGCGATGGGTCGCAACCAGCTGGACCCTGACTGCGCTGCACCTGGGCATGCTCGAGAACCGCTCACACCTGGGAGCGGCGAACACACTCACACTCGTTCGCGCGAACCTCCCGGTCACCGGCGCACCCCTGGGTCGTTGGCTCGGGATCTCCGCCCTGACCACCGACTTCGTCGACGGCAAGCTCGCGCGCCACACCGGCACCACCACACCGTTCGGCAGGTATGCCGACCCGCTCGCGGACACCGCCTTCTGGACCTGGTTCACCTTCACCGACCCCGGACGCGGCAGCCGTACCGTCCAGACCGCGGTAGCCCTCACGTGGCTCGCGCCCATCCTCAGCGTGACGGCCACGAGCATCGCCCGGGGACAGATGATCGAGCCACCACGGCCACGGTGGATCCGCCCCGCGGTCACACTGCAGATCCTGCTCGCCACCCGCGCACTACAACGCCGACACATCTCGCCGGCAACAAGAACACCCGAAGACGGATGCGATCCCTAGCCGTCAGGACCCGACGTGACACATGCAGCCCGATCACACAGCCGCGCACGCAGCGAACTGAAGGTAACCGTCAACTTTGTCTCGCAGACCGATCGGAGTGCGGGACGAGGAAGCCGCTCGATCCCGCATCGTTGCGTGCCACCACGTCAGCGACAGCGGCCAGGCACAGCTCCATCAGATCGCTGCGGCCGGTGGCGGCGGCCGTTGCGGCGAGTGCGTACGCGACGCCTAGGGTGCCGTGCGAGACGTGGTGGCGCCGAGCCGGCTGGCCGTGACGGTTCTCCCAGGTCACGCCGTACTCGGTCGGCTCGCCTGTGCTCAGGTACGGAGTCACAGCGAGTTCCGCGAGGTCCACGTCACCGACCCGGAGGGCGCCCAGCGCGATGCCGGCGTTGCCCGCCATCAACTCGAACGCACCGCCCCATCGCTCACCGTCGAAGGCCTCGCGCACCGCGGCCAGCGCACGGACCGCAGCCGCGTGGGCACTCGCATCGCCCAGCCTCTCGGCGACCGCCTCGAGAGCCACAGCCACACCCGTCGCGCCGAAGTACAACGACGCGTCGTCGAGGCCATCGACCCTCCGCGCCAGCGACCGCCCGCCGGCAGCCGCCGCGCTCGCCCACCGCTCGTCACCGGAGTGGCGGTAGGCCTCCAGCAGGGCCAACACCACCCCAGCCGTACCTGAGTAGAGGTCCACCGACGGCTCGGTCGCAGTCGAGACGCCGGTCCACACGATCCCGCCTCCGTCGGGCCGAGCCTGCGCCACGAGCCACTCC
>JALZMX010000311.1 GCA_030857985.1 Actinomycetota bacterium
CGTTGGCCCGTCGCCAGGCCGCGGCCCAACGGCTGATGCGCTCGTTGTCGCCGGAGCAGCGCGAGGAGCTCTCTCAGCTGCTGCACGACGCGATGGGTGACGCCGACCTGGCCTTCCAGATGGCTCAGCTCGGCGACAACCTGCGGGCACTGCGTCCCGGCCTCGACCGGGACTCACCGGTCGGGATGCGCCCCGGTGCCGAGCAGCTCGGCTACGGCGATGCAGTCGAGGCGGTCGCCGACCTGGCCGACCTCGAGGCGCTGGAGAGCCAGCTCTCCCAGCAGCCGTCCGGTTCCACCCTCGACGACGTCGACGTCCAGAGCCTCGAGCGCCACCTCGGAGGCGACGCGGCCCGCGATCTGGAGGCGCTTCGCCGACTCGAGCGGGAGCTGGAGCGCCAGGGCTACCTGAGCCGCGGGGACGACGGTCTTCGGCTCACCCCCCGGGCGGTGCGCCGGCTCGGTGAGACGGCGCTGCGCAAGGTCTTCGCCGCACTCGACGCAGGCGGGCGCGGCGAGCACGACGATCACCGCACCGGGGCTGCGGACGAGCCGACCGGCGCCGGCCGCCGCTGGGTCTTCGGCGACGATCTGCCGCTCGACGCGGCTCGCACCGTCGGCAACGCCCTGCGGCGCGGAGGCCTCCCGGACGGGCGCGGAGTACGCCTGCTCGTCGATGACTTCGAGGTGGTGCAGACCGAACGGCGTACGGCGGCCGCGGTTGCGCTGTGCGTCGACCTGTCCTACTCGATGGTGCAGGAGGGGCGCTGGGGTTCGATGAAGCAGACCGCACTGGCCCTGTCACATCTGATCGCCACCAGGTTCCGGCAGGACGCCCTTCAGGTCGTCGGCTTCGATCTGACCGCCCGCCGGCTCTCGCCGCTGCAGCTGGCCGAGGTCGAGCCGGAGTGGGTGCAGGGCACCAACCTGCAGCACGCCCTGATGCTGGCCGGACGTCATCTGCGCCGACATCCCGACGCGGAGCCGGTGGTGCTGGTGGTCACCGACGGTGAGCCGACTGCTCATCTGCTCGACGACGGCAGCCCACAGTTCTGCTGGCCGCCGACCCGCGAGGCGTTGCGTGCCACTGTTGCCCAGGTCGACGAGCTGAGCCGTCGCGGCGCCACCCTCAACGTCTTCGTGCTCGGGGACGACCCGGGCCTGGCTCGCTTCGTCGACGCGGTCGCACGGCGGGCCGGTGGACGGGTGTTCACCCCGGGCATCGACCGGCTCGGTGAGTACGTCGTGGCCGACTACCTGCAGGCACGACGCGGACGTCGTCGTCGCGGGATGAGGGTGCCGTCATGAGCCGGCGACGCGATCCATCCCGGCGACCGGAGACAGCTGCCCCAGCCCCGGACCGCCCGCGGGGGGACCCCTTCGGGAAGTTGCTGCCCGACGGCACGCGGGACGAGGACGCCACCGGGTGGGGCGAGGAGGACGAGGATCGGGAGGAGTCGCTGCGCCGCGAGGTCCCCCCGCACCACTGAGTCAGCGCCCACTGAGCCTCGACCGGTGACGCCCGCCCGGCGCCCACGCGGTCAGTCAGCCGATGCGGTCGACTGCCCTTTGTCCGGTCCGGCGGCGAGCTGGTCGCGGATCTCGCGCAGCAGCAGCACGTCCTCAGGCACCGCCTCCGGCTCAGGATCTTGGCCGCGCGCCCGGCGCTCCAGCGCCTTTGTCATCGGTACGACGACGGCGAGATAGACCACAGCCGCGGTGATGAGGAACGTGATGACCGCGGTGATGAAGGCACCGATGTCGACGAAGGTCTCGGCGTTCCCGTCACGCACGTAGAACCCGAGGCCGATGTTGTCGGCACCTCCGGCGGCCGCCAGCAGGGGGTTGATGAAGCTGTTCGTGAACGCGGCCACCAGCGCGAGGAATGCGGTGCCGATCGCAACGGCAACCGCCAGGTCGAGGATGTTGCCGCGCAGGATGAACTCTTTGAACCCTCTGAGCATGCGCGGACTCTACTGTGCGAACGCTCCTCGTCGCTGCACCTATCCGCGCAGCGTGATCATCAGCGGTCCGATCACGGCGTGGCGTGCCAACCGCGCGGCGTCCGCCCTGCTGACCGCGAGCACGACCAGTGCCCCGGCGGTGCCTGCAGTGGCACCGTCCGCCGGCTCCGGCAGTGCGGCGACCGGCGCCCGCTGCACGACAACGCTGGTGGGCCGCTCACCCGTGGGGTCGGGGGCGAGCACGTCGAGGGTGTCGCCGACCCGCACGAGCGCGACCGCGTCGGCGTCGGCGATGCGCACCGGTGCCGCGACCAGGTTGTCGCCGTAGCCGGCGGCCAACGGCGCGTGGACCACCCGCACGTCGGTGATGGGCTCGCCGGCGCGGACCGGCGCCGCGAGGATGCGGCCGAGAACCGGGTCTGGGGTTGCCGACGCCCCTGCTGGTGCCGTGTGCGGGAGCATCCGGCGTACGAGGAGATCGTCGGCCGCCAGCACCGCGCCACCGTGCAGGTCCGAGGCAGCGACGACCACCGGTGTCGTGGCCGGTGGCTCGGGCGCCAGGCTGTTGAGGGCCACGGTGACGGCAGCGGCCGCCAGCCCGGCGGCGAGCAACCGCCGGCGCCGCGAGACCGCGCGGCGCAGGTGCTCGTAGCGCTGGCGCAGCATCGCCGGGCCGGAGGAGATGCGGGCAGGTGACATGCGGCGAGCGTACGAAGAACTCGGACCGGCCGCAGCGGTCGTCCACAGGTTGCCGGGAGCCTGGGAGAGCAGCGCTCAGGCGGCCGACGTACTGGGAGACTTGGCCGGTGCTGGGCCGGGGGACTTGGCCGGTGATGCGCCCGGGTTGGGCTTCTCGGACCCGCCGGACGCCTTGCCATCGGCGGGTGGCGACTTGGCGTCATCGCTGGTGCCGGACGTCTTGGCGTCCGAACGCTCCGACTCCCCCGCGGTGGACTCGGCGGGGCGGCTGTCGTTGCGGTAGAAGCCGGACCCTTTGAAGACGACGCCGACGGCGCTGAAGACCTTGCGCAGGCTACCGGTGCATGCCGGGCAGTCGGTGAGCGCGGGGTCGGTGAAGCTCTGCCAGGCCTCGAGCTGCTGGTCGCAGGAGGTGCAGGCGTACTGATAGGTCGGCACTGGTCGGTCTCCTCGGTACCCGCGGGACTGGCACTCTATCCCGTCGACTGCCAATGATATGCCGACTCGCGAGGTGGCGTGCCGAACCTCCCTCTACGGGGTGCTGCGCGCAGCTTCGTCGGTGAGCCACTCCACCATGACCGTGGTGGCATCGTCCTGCAGTGCGCCCTCCTGGTGCTCCAGGATCGCGAGGTTGACCCGGCGCATCGTCTCCGCGGCGGGTCGCCCGGCGGCCGCCTCCCGGATGACGAACTCGACGAGACGTTCGGTGCCGAAGAACTCACCGTCGGCGTCGCGTGCTTCGACGACCCCGTCGGTATAGAGCAGCAGACGGTCACCTGGCTCCAGACGCTCCGTGGCGATTTCCGGATCGC
>JALZMX010000312.1 GCA_030857985.1 Actinomycetota bacterium
TCACCATCGATCCCGAGGGCTCGATGGATCTCGACCAGGCGGTGTGCATCGAGCGGAGCGGCAGCGGGCTGCGCGTTCACTACGCGATTGCCGACGTGGCCGCGTTCGTGCGACCCGGCGATCCGGTCGATCTCGAGGCGCACCGCCGCGGCGAGACGCTGTATGCCGCCGACTCCGCGATCCTGCTGCACCCGCCGGTGCTGGCACACGATGCGGCGTCGCTGCTACCCGACCAGGTGCGGCCTGGGCTGCTCTGGACGATCGACCTGGACGCAAACGGTGAGGGGACCGCAGTCGACGTACGCCGGGCGCTGGTGCGCAGCCGGGCCCGCTACACCTACGCCGAGGTGCAGCAGCAGATCGACGCCGGTAAGGCCGACGAGCACCTCCTGCTGCTGCGTCGGGTAGGCGAGCTGCGTCAGCAGCGCGAACGACTCCGCGGCGGCGTCGACCTGCCGCTGCCGGAGCAGGAGGTGCTGGTGGACGGCGACCGTTGGTCGCTGCAGTTCCGGGCTCAGCTGCCGGTCGAGCGGTGGAATGCCCAGGTCTCCCTGCTCACCGGCATGGCGGCGGCCCACCTGATGCTCTATGGGGAGGTCGGCCTGCTGCGGACGCTGCCCGAGCCGGACCCGCAGGTGGTACAGCGGCTGCACCGCACCGCCACCGCGCTCGGCATCGCCTGGCCGGCCGAGCAGCTCTACCCCGACTTCATCCGCGGCCTCGATCCGCGGCGTCCCGACCACGCCGCGATGGTGACGGCCTGCACGGCGCTGCTGCGTGGCGCGGGGTACGTCGGCTTCGAGGGTGGTGTCCCCGAACGACCCGAGCACGCAGCCCTCGCGTCGGAGTACGCGCACGTCACCGCGCCGCTGCGCCGGCTGGCAGACCGATACGCCGGCGAGGTCTGCCTGGCGCTGTGCGCGGACCAGCCGGTGCCGCAGTGGGTGCGTTCGCAGCTTGGCGCCCTGCCGCGGACCATGGCGGAGTCCGGTCGCCGGGCGGCGCTGTACGAGTCGGCGGTGGTGAGCCTGGTGGAGGCCGGCGTGCTGGCCCCACACGTCGGTGAGATCTTCACTGGTGTCGTCACCGAGGTCGACCGGGACGAGCCGACGAACGGCTCAATCGTCATCGCCGAACCGGCAGTCGAGGCGAGGGTTCGCGCGGAGTCGCCGCTGCCCTTGGGAGAGCGGGTGCAGGTGCGGCTGGTCGAGGCCGATGTCGAACGCCGCGTGAGCCGGTTCGAGCTGGCATAGACTGGTACGGCGGATGAGCCGGCCGGGCGACCGCGTTGCGCCGCCTCGTCGGCGTACCGAGGAAGGTCCGGACTCTGCAGGGCAGGGTGGTGGGTAACTCCCACCCGAGGTGACTCGCGGGACAGTGCCACAGAAAACAGACCGCCAGCGGCTCCAATCGTGTCGTCAGACCGGTCGGAGTGCGGGCAAGGGTGAAACGGTGGTGTAAGAGACCACCAGCGTCCCAGGAGACTGGGACGGCTAGGTAAACCCCACCCGGAGCAAGGCCAAGAGGACCCGCTGCGCGAGCAGCTGGTCTGCGCGGACGTTCGAGGGCTGCCCGCCCGAGTCCGTGGGTAGGCCGCTGGAGGACGTCGGTGACGGCGTCCGTAGATGGATGGTCGCCGGTGCCGGGCCCTCGGGGCCCGGCGTCACAGGATCCGGCCTACACGCCGGCTCATCCGCACCCGCCACTCAGACCAGGACCAGGAGGCGCCGATGGACGCGGTCGAGAGCTACCAAGAGGCCTGGCGCCTGCTCGAGGGACGCCAGCCGCTCGACGCGCTCCGGCTGCTCGACCCGGTGGTCGAGGCAGAGCCGGACAGCCTGAGCCTGCGCACGCTGCGCGCGTGGGCGTTCTTTCAGAGCGCCCAGCTGAACCGGGCAGAGTCAGAGCTGCGGCACATCGTCGAGGCACAACCGAACGACGTGTGGGCGCAGTTCGCCCTCGGTCGCACGCTCGAGCGGCAGAACCGACTGGCCGACGCCTTGCCGCACCTGCGGATGGCGGCGGTAATGAGCGCCGACCCTGAGCACGAGGTTGCGGTGCTGCGGGTCGAGCGCCGCTTGCAGGGCCTCTAGCCGGCCGGCGAACGAAGCGGGGTCAGGACAGGGTGAGGATCTCCGGACCGGCGTCGGTGACCAGGATCGTGTGCTCGAACTGCGCGCTGCGCGATCGGTCCTTGGTGACCACGGTCCAGCCGTCGTCCCAGAGGTCCCACTCGTAGGTGCCGAGCGTGAGCATCGGCTCCACCGTGAACGTCATGCCGACCTCGATCGGCGTGTCGAAACGTTCGTCGTCGTAGTGGGGGACGATCAGACCGGAGTGGAACGACGTGCCGATGCCGTGACCTGTGAAATCGCGGACGACACCGTAGCCGAAGCGTTTGGCGTAGGACTCGATCACTCGGCCGATGACGTTGATCCGGCGCCCGGGCCTGGCGGCGCGGATGCCACGCAACGTCGCTTCGAGGGTGCGCTCGACCAGTAACCGGCCCTCCTCGTCCACGTCACCGGCCAGGAACGTCGCGTTGGTGTCGCCGTGCACGCCACCGATGAAGGCGGTGATGTCGATGTTGCAGATGTCGCCCTCCCGGAGCGGGCGCGAGTCCGGGATGCCGTGGCAGATCACCTCGTTGACGCTGCTGCACAGCGACTTGGGGAAGGCCCGGTATCCCAGCGTCGAGGGATATGCGCCGTGGTCGCAGAGGAAGTCGTGTCCGACCCGGTCGAGCTCGTCGGTGCTGACGCCGGGAGCGACGTGGCGGCCCACCTCTTGCAGCGCCTGCGCGGCGATACGGCCGGCGATCCGCATCCGCTCGATCGTCTCGTCGTCCTTGATCTCGGCGCCGTTGTACGGCGTGGGGGCCGCCTTGCCGACGTACTCGGGAAAGGCGATCGAGGGGGGTACGGCGCGGCGCGGCGACAGGGCTGCGGGGGCGATCACGGTCACGGGCCCGAGTGTAGGTCGTCGACGCCGCGGGGAGGATCAGCACATGAGCGAGCAGTGGTACTACTGCCTGGAGCATCACAGCGTCGAGTCCGAGGACGGCTGCAAGGCCGCGGACCGGCTCGGCCCCTACGCCAGCCAGGCGGAGGCGGCGCGGGCGCTGGAGAAGGTCCAGGAACGCAACGAGGCGTGGGACGAAGACCCCGCGTGGAACGACGACGAATAGTTCCACCGACCGCCGCCGCTCTGACGATTGGTCTGCGATCGCTAGGGGAAGTGGCGCCGAGCGACCACAGACGAATCAGGACTTACGGGTGGTGCTCTTCTTCGCCGTCGCGGCCGTCTTCCTGGTGGACGACTTCTTCGCCGGAGTGGTCTTGCTGGCCGACTTCTTGGTGGTGGTCGCCTTGGCCGGTGACTTCTTGGCCGTCGACTTCTTGGCCGGTGACTTTTTCGCGGTCGACTTCTTCGCCGGAGTGGTCTTCGCGGTCGACTTCTTGGCCGGTGACTTCTTGGCGGTCGAGGCTTTGGTGGTGCCGCTCTTCTTCGCGGCGGTCTTCTTCGCCGTACTCGTCTTCTTCGCGGTCGTCTTCTTGGCGGTCGACTTCTTGGTCGGGGACTTCTTGGTCGGGGACTTCTTGGTGGTCGTCGTCTTCGCCGGCACCCTTGCCTCCCAGGTCGGGTCGTCCGGCGTTCGCCGGAACTCTCGTGAACCGAGGATGGCACCGGATGCCGTCCTCGGGGGTGATCCTTGCAACATCGGCGCGTCCCGTAAACACCCTGGACGTTTCGGCGGAGGATCGGCAGATGCACGACGACACCGGAGCCATGCTGTCGACGGCACACCCAGCGCGTCGGGTGGTCTCACTGGTGCCTTCGTTGACCGAGACGGTGGCTCTGACGATGCCCGGCGCACTCGTCGGCGCGACCGACTGGTGCACACACCCGCCGGATCTCGAGGTGCCCAGGATCGGGGGGACCAAGAATCCTCGGCTCGACGCGGTGATCGCGCTGGAGCCCGACGTCGTCGTCGCCAACGCCGAGGAGAACCGTCCGGCCGACATCGATGCGCTGCGCGGTCGCGGGGTGCCGGTCTGGGTGACGGCCCCCACCACCGTCGCGCAGGCTCTGGTCTCCCTGCGGCGGATGCTGGCGATGCTGCGTGCCATCGATCCGCCCAGGTGGCTAGTCGAGGCCGAACGAGTCTGGTCCGACGAAGCGCCACCACCTCGACACCAGGCGGTGGTGCCGATCTGGCGGCGGCCTTGGATGGTGCTCGGCCGGGACACGTTCGCCGGTGACCTGCTGGCCCGGCTCGGTGTCGGCAACGTCTTCGCCGGCCAGAACGAGCGCTACCCGCGCATCGACCTGGACCGGCTGCCCGCCCACGACCTCGTCGTCTTGCCCGACGAGCCGTACGCGTTCTCCGCCACCGACGGGCCGGAGGTCTTCCCCGACGTACCGGTCGCGCTGGTGTCGGGCCGGCACCTGACGTGGTACGGCCCGTCGCTGGTCGAGGCGCGCGACGTCCTCACCGCCCAGCTGGCCGCCCGGTTGCCTGGCCACCGGGTGCCATGAGTCAGTGGCGCGGATTGCCCTCGACGGTGGGGAGCAGTCCCAGCAAGGCCGCGATCTCGAGCAACTCGATCTCGGCATCCTCGCCGAGGCGGCTGCACAGGTGCTCAATGATCTGCGCCGACACCACAGCAGTGGAGTACACGGCGAAGTCGGGCGTCGTCTGCGACAGCAGCTGAGCGACCACGTCCGCCGACGACGCCGTGGAGCCGGT
This sequence comes from Actinomycetota bacterium, assembly GCA_030857985.1. GTDB lineage: Bacteria > Actinomycetota > Actinomycetes > Propionibacteriales > Nocardioidaceae > JALZMX01. Next base: position 4,751 of record JALZMX010000312.1, read on the forward strand.
ACGCCGATCTCTGATCACCGTGCGCAGCAGCTCAGGGATCGTCTGCACCAGGTCGTCACTCATGCGAGCAGTGTGTACCCGACGCATTCCAAGGCGCGTTCCGGGGGGAGGAATCGGACACAGGGGCCTCCTCAACGCGCCACCGGGTGCGGAGAGTCAGTGGAACGTGTGCTCGTCACCGGGGAAGGTGCCGTTGCCGACCTCGGTCGCGAACTGCCGTGCCGCCTCGAGCAGTACGCCGTGCAGGTCGGCGTACTGCTTGACGAAGGTCGCCATCCGGCCGGTGCGCAGGCCGGCCATGTCCTGCCAGACGAGCACCTGCGCGTCGCAGTGTGGGCCGGCCCCGATGCCGATCGTGGGGATCGACAGCTTCGCCGTCACCTGTTCGGCAACCTGCCCGGGCACCATCTCCATCACCAGGGCGAACGCCCCGGCTGCCTCGAGCCCCAGCGCCTCGTCGACCATCCGCGTCGCCGCCTCGCCGCGACCCTGCACGCGGTAGCCGCCGAGGTTGTGTTCGCTCTGCGGTGTGAACCCGATGTGCGCCATCACCGGGATCCCTGCCTGGACCAGCAGCTCGACCTGCGGCGTCACCGATCGGCCGCCCTCGAGCTTGACCGCATGCGCGCCGGCCTCCTTCATGAACCGCGCCGCGGTGTGGAACGCCTGCTCGGCTGACGCTTGGTAGGAGCCGAACGGCAGGTCGGCGACGACCAGGGCACGGCGGGCAGAACGCGTCACGGCACGCACCAGCGGGATCAGCTCGTCGACGGTGACCGGCAGCGACGTCTCGTTCGCATAGACGTTGTTGCTGGCCGAGTCCCCGACGAGCAGAACCGGGATCCCAGCCTCGTCGAACGTCCGCGCGGCGTACTGCTCATAGGCGGTCAGCATCGCCCAGCGCTCGCCGCGCTCCTTCATCTCGCGCAGGTGGTGGGCGCGGACCCGTTTGCTGCCCGGTGGTGCAGGAGTCTCGCTCATCGACGTCCCTCGTCCTCTCGCGTGCGGCACTGCGCGGATGGCGCAACCTCGCGCCAGGCGCTGGTGATCGGCAGCCGGCGGTCCCGGCCGAAGTTGCGCACCGACACCTTGGGGCCCGGTGGGTACTGGCGGCGCTTGTACTCGGCCAGGTCGACCATCCTCAACACCCGCTCGACGGTCTCGGGATCGAAGCCGTCGCGGACCAGCTCGGCCGAACCTCGATCGCGCTCGATGTAGTCGTCGAGGACGTCGTCGAGCAGCGCGTACCCGGGCAGCGAGTCGGTGTCGAGCTGGTCGGGTCGCAGCTCGGCGGATGGGGGCTTGGCGATGATCGTCTCGGGGATCGGTGGCGTCTGGCCGCGGCGTCGTGCCTCGGCGTTGCGCCAGCGCGACAACGCCCACACCTGCGTCTTGAGCACGTCCTTCAGCGGAGCGAACCCCCCGACCGCGTCGCCGTAGATGGTGGAGTAGCCGACCGCGAGCTCGCTCTTGTTGCCGGGGGCCAGCACGAGGTGGCCGGCCTGGTTCGACAGCGCCATCAGTACCACCGCGCGACAACGCGCCTGCAGGTTCTCCTCGGCCAGGCCAGTCAGGGCCAACGGGACCTTGAACGCCTCAACCATGTCGTGGATCGGCACGACGTCGTAGCTGATGCCGGTGCGCTGCGCGAGCTCGGCGGCGTCGTCCTTGGAGTGCGCCGTCGAGTAGATGCTGGGCATCGACACCGCATGGACGTTCTCCGGCCCGATCGCGTCCGCCGCAACCACTGCGGTCAGCGCCGAGTCGATCCCGCCCGAGAGCCCGAGCGCGACAGTGCGGAACCCGTTCTTGCGCACGTAGTCGCGGGTCCCGACCACGATCGCCTGGTACGTCTGCGCGTCGTCGTCGAGTCGGGCAGCGCAGCTGCCGGGCTGGACGTCGTACGCCGGCACGGGCTCGGCCGAGACGACGGTGCCCTCGACGCGCAAGCCTTCGTACGACGAAAGCGGCGCCACCGACGCCTTGGGGTCGGCGGCGGCCAGCTCGAGGTCGACGACGAGCAGCGCCTCCTCGAACTGGGGGGCCCGGGCAAGCACCGAGCCGTCGGCATCCACCACCAACGAGTCGCCATCGAAGACCAGCTCGTCCTGGCCGCCGACGAGGTTCACATAGGCCAACGGGCAGCCGGCCTCGGCGGCGCGCCGGGTGCACAGCGCCAGCCTCGCATCGTCCTTGTCGCGCTCATACGGCGAACCGTTGATGACGACGAGCAGACCCGCGTCGGCTGAGCGCGCGGCGACAATCGGACCGTCGCGCCAGAGGTCCTCACAGATGCATAGGGCGACATCGATGCCGTGCACCCGCACGACCTGCATGGTGGTGCCGGAGACGAAGTAGCGGTACTCGTCGAAGACGCCGTAGTTCGGCAGATGATGCTTGGCGTAGGTGGCGACGACGGCACCGCCGTGCAGCACCGCCGCGGCGTTGCGCGGGGCACCCCTCGGCCGGCCGAGCTGGT
>JALZMX010000028.1 GCA_030857985.1 Actinomycetota bacterium
TCACGATCGCCGTGGAGCAGCCGCACCTGACCGACTACTCGCAGCACGCACCGCACGACCGCGGGGACGACGAGATCCTCGACGCCTACAACCAGAGACAGCGTGCGGTCGCGAGCCGACATCCGCGCGTGCTGCTCGCGAGCGTCACCGGCTGGGACCCCGAGACGATGCTGGCGGACGAGGTGCATCCCAACGATGCCGGCCACGCGCAGGTGGCGCGTGCCGTGCTCCAGGCAGCAGAAACGTCGGGGCCTCCCGGTGCCGGCGGCCTCAGCCCTTCTCGGCGCCGGCCGTGAGCCCCTCGGTCAGCAGCCGCTCACTGGCGAAGAAGATGACGATGATCGGGACGGTCAGGATGACCGAGCCCGCCATCAACACGGTGGTCGGGATCTCGATGCTGCCGGCAAGTTGGGACAGACCCAGCGACACAGTCCACTTCTCGCGGTCCTCGACGAGGAACAACAGCGCGAACAGGAACTCGTTCCACGCGATCATGAAGACGAACAGGCCGTTGGCCACGATGGCCGGCATCGCCAACGGCAGGCTGATCCGCCGCATGATCCCCAGCCGGCTGCAGCCGTCGAGGGCAGCGGACTCCTCCAGACTCTCCGGGATGGTGTCGAAGTAGTTGCGCAGCATGTAGATCGACACCGCCACGATCTGGGAGACGTAGACGATCAGCAGCCCGACCAGCGACCCACGCAGGCCGATCCGCGTGAAGAACACGAACAACGGGACCGCCAGCAGGATGCTCGGGAAGAGGTAGACGGCCAAGAAGAGCGCGCTGATGTGTCGCCGGCCGAAGAACTCCAGCCGGCTCACCGCATAGGCACCCGGGAGGGCGACCAGCAGCGTGAGCGCCACCGTGCCGAAGGCCACCAGGGCGCTGTTGCGCATGAAGACGAGGAACCCCTGACCTCCGGACTCCTGCGAGGAGAGCACGCTGGTGTAGGTGCCGAGCCTCACCTCCGACGGAGGGACCCACAACGCACCGGGGTCCTGGATCACCTCGTCGAGCGCGCGCACCGAGAGCAGCCCCATGTAGTAGAAGGGGAACAACGTCACGAGCAGGAACCCGGCGATGACGACCCAGCGCAGCACCCCGAAGACCCGGTTCTCCACCTCGTCCCTGGTCCACCGACGGGCCGGCGGAGCCTCCCTGGACTCCTGTGCCGGGCGTTGCCGCACTTCGGTCGCCATCAGGTCTTCTCCTCCTGTGGGGCGAACCGGCGCAGGTAGACACCCACGAGTACGGCGAGGATCGCGGCCAGCACCAGTGCCTGAGCCGAGGCCAGGCCGATGTCACCACGCGCGGTGAGGTAGTTGAACACCCGCACGCTGACCACCTCGGTGCCTGCTCCACCGCCGGTGAGCAGGTAGATGTCGTCGAAGCTGTTGAACGTCCAGATGAAGCGGAGGATGGACAGTACGGCGATCGTCGGCAGCAGCTGCGGGAGCAGAACGTAGCGAAAGCGCTGGGACGGCGTGGCACCGTCGACGCGGGCGGCCTCCTCGAGCGTCGCCGGCACCGCCTGGAGCCGCGCCATCAGGAAGAGGAACGCGAACGGGAACGAGCGCCACGCCTCGAAGGCGATCACCGACAGCAGCGCGGTCGGCACACTGAATCCCAGACCGAGGAGCGAGACCTCGCTGCTGCGCTGGGTCAAGAACGCGATCGGCTCGTCCCAGCCGAGCAATCGAGTGCCCCAGTGGTTGATGATGCCGAACTGGGGGTCGAGCATGGTCCGCCAGACAAAGGTCGCCGCCACCACCGGAGCGACGTACGGCAACAGCATCGCTGCCCGCACGAAGGTGCGCCCACGGAAGGTCCGGCGCACCGCCAGGGCAGCAAGCAGCCCCACGGCGATGGCAGACGCGGTGCCGAGCACCGAGTACACCAGGGTCGTGACCAGCGAGCCTACGAACCCGGGCTCGGTCACGACGGTCTCGAAGTTGTCGAGCGTGAAGTCCGTCCCGAACAATCCGTTGGCGGCCAGGGTGAGCAGCGACAGCGGTTGGAACGCCAGCAGAACGGTCCACAGGATGGGTAGGACAACCATGAAGACGACGATGACCAACGTTGGAGAGATCAGCGTCAGGCCGGCGCGGGCATCGCTGCGCCGCAGCGAACCCGCCGCACCGCGGTCGGCGCGGTGGCTCACGGCAGGGATTCCTGGATGGACCGCACGGTCTGCGCAGCGTCCTCGGCGGCGGTTTGGGCATCCACCTCCCCACTGGCCAACGCGGCCACGGCTTGCGGGACCGGGAGCTCACCCATGATGGCACCGATCAGGTCTCCCTGGCCCTGGGTGATCCCCCAGCGATCGAAGGCTTCGGGACCGGTGCGCAGCACCTCGAGCACCTCTGGGGGATAGAAGTCCGACAGAGGCGCCTTCTTGTCCACGCCCACGGGCAGTGTCGCCCAGGTGTCGACGTACTCCTGTGGCTCCTCTGCGGTGCCCTCGCGGGCCGGGAACTTGCCCTCAGGCGCGATCGCTATCCAGTCGACGTAGCCGTCGCTCATGAAGTACTCGACGAACTGCTGCGCCGGTTCGGTCGCGGATCCGGTCGGGATGGCCCACGAGACCACCTCGCCGAACTGGGCCGGCTCCTCACCGTCGGGGCCCTGCAGAGCGGTGACGAAGCCGCTGTTCTTGGCGAGAAAGGCGGGGTCGTCCCGGCACTCCGGACAGCTGGGCAAGGCGTCGTTGCGCAGTGCCGCCATCTCGTCGAGGATGAACGTGGACCACACGATCATGGCGGTCTTCCCGGCGAAGTACGCCGCCCGGACGGTGTCGACGTCCTGTGCACCGGGGACGGAGTAGTTCGTGACGAGGTTCCCGTAGAAGTCGAAGGCCCCGACACACTGACTGCTGTCGAGGACGACCCCTCCCCCGTCGTCGACCAGCTCGCAGCCGTTGGCAAGCGCGATGTGCTCGAAGGTCTGCTGGGTGAACGTGTCGGCGGGCGCGGTCGGCCCGACGAAGCCGGCCACACCTTCACTGTCGAGCTCCTCGGCGGCGGCGATGATGTCGTCGTAGGTCTCCGGCGGCTGCAGGCCGGCATCCTCGAACAGGTCCTTGCGGTAGATCAGCAGCTGAGACCAGATCTCACTGGGCACCGAGAGCTGTGCGTCGCCGTCGCTGGTCAGCGCCAGCGCCTCCTGCGAGAACGTGTCCGCGCCCAAGGACTCGACGACCGCCGCGGCGGCGTCGGTGTCCAGCAGGTTGTTGGCGTCCAATGTGCGCACAGATGCGAGAGACAGCGATCCGATCACATCCGGCAGCTCGTCGGCGGCCGCCGCTGAGGTCAGAGTCTGGGTGAACTGGTCCTCGGCAACCCCGACGAGCTCGACCTCGACCCCAGTCTCCTTGGTGAACCGGTCGATGATGGCCTCGGTCGCCCTGACCCGGTCGGGAAGGGTGTCGGTCGTCCATACGGTGATGGAGTCGGCGTCTGCACCGGAGTCTTCGCCGCCGCACGCTGCCGGGATCACCAGAGCGAGGAGGGTGGCGGCGGCCGCGGCGTTGCGACGTTTCGTGGTCGACATGTGGGGCCCCTTGTCGTCGTACCGATGCCTACGATGACCGCAGCTTCCATGATTGGCGTCGCGCTGTCCAGAGACGGCTTCCACCCTGAACGTCCCGGGCGACGTTGGCGTCCACGCCGGCGAACGGGGGGTTAGGCGTACGCCTATGATGGGCGCAGGTCCCCCACCTGCGAAGGAGCGTGTCGCCATGGGTTTGTTCAGTGGTCTGGCGAAGACCGGTTTGGCCAAGAAGGGGTACGACGAGGCCCGCAAGCCGGAGAACCAGCGGCGGATCAAGGACGCCGTCTCGTCGGTGCGAGGCAAGGGACGCTCGAAGGGCACTCAGCCGCCCCGCTGAGAGCGGTCCGTGTGATCACCAATCCTGCTGCGGCGTGGTTCCCGTGCTGCTGACCAGGATCTGAGTAGCCTGCGCAACACGACCCGAAGAGGATGCGTAGGTGGGACGGATGACAGAAACTATCGACGACACCCAGAAGGCCGCGCAGGGCAAGAAGGGGTTCTTCGGGGCCCACCCCCGCTTCCTGGAGACAAGTCACACGGCGGTCAGCCGACGTCGCCTCAACCTCAGGCATCGAGCGATCATCGGGGCAAACAGTGACATCCTGCAGGGTGCGCGGGTGCTCGACATGGCCAGTCACGACGGCCGGTGGTCCTTCGCGGCGCTCAAGGCAGGCGCCCGGCATGTCGTCGGGATCGAGGCCAGAGAGGATCTAGTCGACAACGCCGAGAGGACGTTCGCCGAGTACGGCGTGGACCGCTCCTCCTACCGGTTCATCGCGAGTGACCTCTTTGCTGCGTTGGCACGTGAGGACTTCGAGGTCGACGTCGTGTTGTGCCTCGGGTTCTACTACCACACGTTGCGGTACCCCGAGCTGCTGGCGGGCATCCGCCGCCATGATCCTCAGTACCTCATAGTCGACACCACTGTGATCCCGTCGCAGAAGCCGGTGATCAAGGTTGCCGTCGACAAGGCGGAGTACGAGAGCCATGCCACGGCCGACTCCTTCTCCCATGGATCGCTGACCCTGGTCGGCGTCCCGTCGATGCCCGCGCTCGAGCTGATGCTCGGTGTCTACGACTTCGAGGTCGAGCGCCTGTCCGACTGGGAGGCGCTGGCCGACGAGGCGGGTGCCGCGGCGATCAAGGTCTATGCCGAAGGGGGCCGGATCACTGCCCGCTGTCGGCGCCGCTCGACGTGACCCCGTGATCCGACAGCCCACAGCCGACTCTGGACGGTAGCCAGATCGCGTCGGCGCGCGACATGATGACGCAGTGACGGTCGGATCCGAGCGAACAACTCTGCGTTATCGCGATCTGTTCCGCGACTCGGAGTTCACTGGGCTCTGGATCGCCGACGTCCTCTCCCTCGCCGGCAGCTACGTCGCCAAGCTGGCGATCGCGGCGCTGGTCTTCCAACGGACCGGCTCACCGGGCCTGACGGCGGCGGCCTTTGCGATCAGTTTCGCGCCGTACCTCTTCTCCCCCGTGCTGGCGACCATCGCCGACCGGTTCCCCCGCAAACAGCTGCTCGTCGCCAGTGACCTGGTCCGAGCGGGCCTCGTCCTGCTGCTGCTCATTCCGGGACTGCCGCTCGGTGTCCTGTTGCTGTTGTTGTTCGTGGTGGAGACGGTCCAGATCCCGTTCGGCGCGGCCCGGCTGGCGACCCTGGCCGACGTCCTCGATGCGGACCGATTTCCGGTCGGCAACGCGTTCGTGGCGTCGACGCGGCAGGCCGTGCAGGTCAGCGGCTTCCTCATCGGCGGAGCCGTCGTTGCCTTGACCGGTGCACGCTTCGCGCTGCTGCTCGACTCCGTGACGTACGTCGTTTCGGCCGTGCTCATCGTGATGTTCGTGCGGTCTCGTCCGCAGGCCTGGCTCGAGCAGGGCGAGAAGCCGCGAATGTGGGCATCCGCGCTGGAAGGCCTGCGTATCGTCACCACCACACCGGGGATGAAGGGATGGTTCTGGCTGCTCGCACTCGGCCCCGGGTTGATCGTGATCGCCGAGGGGCTGGCCGTCCCGTTCGCGGACGAGCTGGGCGGCGGGGCAATGCTGGCCGGCGTCATCATGGGGACGGCGCCCCTCGGCAACGTTGTCGGCTTCGCCATTTTCGGGCGGCTCCCGCTGGAGCGTCAACAGCAGCTCATCTACCCGTGCGCGCTCAGCGCGGGTGCGCTCGTCTGCCTGAGCGGGCTGGCCGGTCACCTGACCTCGTCCGTGCCGCTGGTGGTGCTCACGCTCACGTTGAGCGGAGGCACGCTCGGCTACCTGACCGCGATCCAGTCGATGGTCGCCAGCGTGGTGCCCCGGGCCGCGCGTGGCCGGGTCTTCGGGCTGGGAAACGCCGTCATGCAGATCGCCCAGGGCTTTGCTGTCGTCATCGCCGGCGTGATCGCCGAGTGGGGTGATGTCGCGTTAGCACTCGGCGTCAGCGGTGGTGTCGGCGTGCTCGCGGTGGCCCTGGTGGCCGCCACGCGGTCTCGGGCGGCGGCAAAGGTCGACTGAGCGGCCCCCGCCCGGTACACTAGGGACGTCAGGTTTGTGCGGGGGCGCGCCGCAAGCCCGATGCCGGGCCGATACTTTGACTAGTGCCGATAGCGGTCTTTTCGGGCATTTCGACCAACTTTCCCTATATTTTACAGCAATCCGTGACGTTGCGTGTCGATTCGTGTCATATTCAAGACGTAGCCCGCCCAGGGCAACCCAAGACTCGCCAGGAGACCATCATGTTCGCAACGCACCTCACCACCGGCATCGGCGACACCAAGGGCTCGCACTGGAGCAAGGGCTCGCACTGGAGCAAGGGCTCCCACTGGAGCTGACGCTTCGTCCCTGTTGATGCCACGCGACGGCTCCAACCCCGCCCCGGCGCGTGTAGCTTGGCTCAGTTCCGCGACGCTCCTCATCGGGCTGGGGCTTGCGGTCGCTACCGCACTGATGTGGCGGATGGAGCCGGTAGAGCACTCCGTCGCCACTGCGTTCGGGCTGGGCCTGTTACTCGGTTATGTCTACGTCCGGCCGCAGCGTGAGATCGCCGCAGAACACAACGTAGAGAACATTTCCCTGGACGAAGTCGTCTTCGTCCCCATCCTGGTCCTCCTCCCGCCCAGCTACGCCCTTCTCATCGTCGGCGTCGCTTCGCTGGCCGGCAGCGTCGCGACCCATCGGTCTTGGGTGAAGACCACCTTCAACTTGGGCCAGATCTTGATCGCGACCTCGCTGGGCGTGAGCACCATGCATCTCCTGGGGATGCGGCCGAGCTTCGACCCGACCGTCGCAGACGTGGCGGGTGCGATGGCTGCGACCCTGGTCTACAACGCGAGTTCAGCAGCGCTGGTGCGTGGGATGGTGTCCTACGCGACAGGCACACGGTTCTCCGAGTTGAGCGCGGAGATCGCCCGGCGCTTCCGTCCCTGGGTTGGTGCGGTCACCCTGGGCGGCGTCGGCACCTTGGTCATCACCGACAATCCGCTCGCGGCGATCCTCGTCGGCATCCTCATCGTCTTCGTGCAGGGCTCATACGCCTCGTCGCTGCGCGAGCTCTCTGGCCGGCGACGCGCCGAGCAGCTGCAGCAGGCGATCGCCTCCCTGCGCTCCCAGCACAGCGCCGAAGCGGTGCTGGACGACCTGGTCGGCGCGACCGAGAAGCTGCTGGCCGCCCAGACCGTGAGCACCGCCGGGCGAGACGCCCCGGTGCCGGCCGCGGCGATCGACGCGCCGCTCGGCGACGACCTCAAGCTCGTCGTCGACAGACGGCGCGGTGGCGGCGACTGGAGCGACGAGGACCGGTCGACGCTGCTGACGCTTGCCGGAGTCGCCGGCGACGTCTTGCACTCGACCGAGCTGGTGACCCAGCTGCGCACGATCACGAACTCTCAGAGCGAAGGCGTGATCGCGGTGGACCTGCAGGGCAGGGTGACCTTCGCCAATCCCGCCGCGCTCTCGATGACCGGGTACGCCGACGAGGCCGCAACCGTCGGCCACCCGGTCGGCGACGTCTGCCGGCTCCGGCATGTACGACGCGACATCGACCTGACCGGGATGCTCCAGCGGGGCGAGGTGGCCCAGGACGTTGACGCAGTCCTCGTCGGCTCGTTCGGCAAGCACCTCGACGTCGCCTACAGCTTCACCCCGTTGCAGCACGGCGACGCCCAGCCAGGCGCGGTGCTCGTGCTGCGCGACGTCACCGAGAGGCGGGCACTGCAGGACGCGATCACCCATCGAGCCCTGCA
>JALZMX010000076.1 GCA_030857985.1 Actinomycetota bacterium
CCAGGCCGCTGAGCCAACTGCGGCACCGAGCGCACCACTCGGCCGCCCACTCGGCGTCCCAAACGGCTGGCACGCCCCCACATCTGCTGCGCCATCACTTCCACTCCAAAACCAGTCGACCTGTGGCGGATTCGTCATTGCTGGATGTCGTCACAGTGTCCCCGAGCTCTCGGTGCACGACGTGGGCGCCATGCCGACATGCCTCACCGACGATTTCCTCAGGCTGCGTCGCGGAAACGTCGAACTCGACATAACATCGGCCACCCCCGCGCAACGACATCGAGGCGAGCCTCCAGAACGTGTCCCGGCCGTCCGCCCGTAGGTCGTCGAACAGCCGTCGCGCGTACACGACCCGAGGGCCGTCCGCCCGAGCAAGCTGGGCGGCGACCACCAGGGACTGGCGCATGGAGTACAGATCGCAGAAGCGGAACGCGACGTCGAGCTCCCGACCAGCCACCACGGCAGCTGCCTTCTTGAGAGCAGTGTCAGAGAACTCCAGTCCGAGCACGCGCCAGCCCGCTTCGGCGAACCCGACAGCGTCTCGACCGGTTCCGCAACCCACGTCGATCAGCTGCGCGGGCGTCTCCCGATCGATGACCCAGCGAGCGAACGCAGACGACTGGACGCCGGCTCGAGATCTGGTGTGGACCTTGTTCCAGTTGTTGCGCTGGCGTCTCCCGCCGAACCAGCCGTTGATGCGCCGGCGAGTCGCCCGGGCAGTCGAGAACGTGAAGGCGGGGTTCGGGATCCGCCAGTCCGTGCCGTATGCGGACTCGAGCAGGACCTCGGGGCGCGCGGGCACCGGCATCGTCCTACCTTCCAGGCGCGCCTCCCCGAGCGGCACGATGACCGACTCGTCGCCCTCGGTGCCGACGTCGTGCACCTGGTAGATGCGGTCACCGACCGTGCAGCAGGCGAAGACATCGAGATTGCGCTCGATGCCGTCCATCTGCGGCAGGAACACGGCGAAGAAACCACCATTCTGCCAGAGCACCCTCCAGCCCTTGTCCTGCAACGTCCTCTGGACGCGGAAGCCCTCACGGATGACGTCCACCGGATGGTGGTACGCGCTCAGGTAGCCGAGGTCGATGTCGACGTCATGGCCGATGAGCTTTCCGGCCCGAACAGCTCCGAGCAGCGTCCCGTAGCTCAAGAAGGCGGGCAGGCCGCACTCGTCACGGAGTACGGACAGCACATCCTCCGCCTGGTCGAGGTACGCCTCGACCACTTCAGGGTTCAGATGAGCGAACGGTCGGTTCAGGCGCCCCCACTTGGTGACCACCAACGGGTTGCCGGCGCCGTCGACCAGGCGGATCGGCTTCCTCCTGCCACGGAAGGAACGCTCGACCGTGATGATCTCCCGACCGGTGGAGTGCTCCTGCACCGACAATGTGGTGCGGCCGACAAGCTTGCGCCGCAACGGCTCGGGCCAGCTGATGTGCCGAAGCCCGTCGGCCGCAGCAGGATGGTCACCTGTCGAGAACGACCAGACGCGTCGGCCGTCGAAGACGACATCGAGCACGACATCGTCTTCGACGGCCAGATGTAGCCCTACGTCATCCACCCCGTCTGTCGTCATCTCGACTCAGCTCCTCTGCCTTCCGGCCGTCGGCAAGGCCGTTTCCGGTTCCACCGAGTCGAACTGCTGGGAACCCATCAGCACGTTGGCAAGGGCAAGGTCGGCTTCGAAGTCGACCTCGACGCACTCGAACTTGGAGATGTCCAGCGCCTCCCACCGCTGCCCCTCGGACTCGATGGCAAGCTCGATGCCCCGCTCGAAGTAGTCCTGTGCCGCGCAGCGGTCCAGCTGCCGGGCCAGTGCGGCTTTGTCGGAGCCGGACACGTAGTTGATGCCTACCGCTTCGCCGAGGGCGGCTGGACCGACGTCCTTCGACAGCTGGGCAACATATCCGCTCCCGTCGACGGTGTACTTCACTTCTTCGTCCGTCACCGACGAGGTGTTAACGCAGACAAAGCTTCGGTCAGCCTTGATCACGGGAAGCAGCTGGTCCAGGACCTGCGAGTTGAACACGACATCGCCGTTCATCCACAGCACTCCTCCGGCGGCGGACAGCCGCAGCGCCCTCAGGAGGCTCTTGGATGTGTTCGTCTGGTCGAACAGCTCGTTGTAGGCGAACAGGACATCAGGGGCAGCCTCGATGACCAGGTCCAGCTTGAAGCCGACCACCACGATGATGCTCGTGTCGGCGCCGAAAGCGCTGCGGGTGTGACCGATCTGCCGACGCAGGATCGTCTGGCCGCTTTCGAGCGGGGTCAGGGGCTTGGGGAACGGCTTACCCAGCCGGGATCCCAATCCGGCGGCCAAAATGGCGACCTGGGTCACGTCGTCCTCCGCTCCCGCGCGTCGGCCTGGCCGAAGACGCAGGCGAATACGTAAGTCTAGGTGAAGAGTATGAGAACACAGCGAGACGGACCCGCCGCGTCAGGTCACCGCTTGGCTGCGAGCCGGCGCTCCAACAGTTGCTCCCACCGTGCGGCGACGGCGGACTGGGTGCGGCGGCGGGCCGCCCTCAGCGCCGCCACACCCAGTGCCCGGCGGCCGTCCCCCATCTCGATGGTGCGGTTGATGGCCGCGGCGAGTCCCTCGATGTCGCCGTCGGGCACCAGAAACCCGTCACGCCCGGGCCTGATGATCTCGCGGGGACCGGTCCGGCAGTCGAAGCTCACCACCGGCAAGCCGCACGCCATGGCCTCGAGCATGACCATCGGATAGCCCTCCACCCGCGAGCTCAACACGAACAGGGATGCCGCAACCATCTCCTCGGACAGCCGGGTCGTGTAGCCCATCAGTCGGGCCGACCCAGCGAGGTCGAGAGTGGCGATCTGCTCCTCCAGATCCGCCCGCTGCCCTCCTTCACCGAAGATCCGCAGCTCCCAGTCGGGGTGTCGTCGGGCCACGATTGCCCACGCGTCGAGAAGCCGGTCGAAGCCCTTGCTGCGCTCCAGCCGCCCTGCCGCCACGACCACCAGGCTGTCGAGGTCCGACGTCGGTCCGCGGACTGCGGGCGCGCCATTGGGCATGACCCCCACCGACACGTCTTCTCCCAGCTCGCGCCGGTAGCGGCGAGCATCACGCCTGGTCAACGTCAAGAAGACGTCCAGGCGCGGGTAGTAGCGAAGCGAGGCCTCGCGAAGGGCCTTGGGGCGCGAGGAGAAGGGCCGGTGCTCCTGGGCGACCCGCAGCACCTCTGCGGGCGCGAACCGGGCGATCGCGACGCTGAGGCCCGGCTGCATCCCGATGAGGACACCACCACGTACTGACCGGAGATAGCGCAGGAGCTGAGTGTCCGAGTCCAGGCTGTGCTGCTCGTACCATGGGTCCTCCGGGAGGATGAGCCGGCTCGGCGGCTTGGTCGCCGTCTCGGGGAGCAGACCGGCGGGATCTGTGTCCGGTGCACGGGCCCGTTCGTCCAGCAGGGTCCGGACCGCAACTCCCGAGGGCATCGTGTGCATCGGCTCGTCCACGCGGCGGAGCACACTCACCAGCTCGACGTCGTGTCGACGCCCCAGCTCGCCGGCAAGGTTCAGCGCCACCTTGAGCACACCACCACCCGCCCCGTGAACGTCGTGCAACAAGAAGCGGATCTGCAACGCTGGGGCCTCCGTGGTCGGAAGAGGCATCGGGCGGTCAGAGTCTAGACTTGGCCGGATGGCCGACCGGATCGTGCTCCACATCGGTGCACCCAAGACGGGCACGACCTTCTTGCAGGCGGTGCTGTTCCACAACCAGGAGCGACTCGCCGACTGTGGCGTACTGGTGCCAGGGAGCAGCCGCCGCGACCACGGCTTGGCTGCCACCGGTGCACGTCAGCGTGCTGACGGCGGACGCCGCGACGACTGGCTGCGGATGGTGAGCCAGGTCCGCGCATGGCCCGGGACTGCCGTGATCAGCAACGAGTGGTTCTCGATGGCGACGGCCGACGCCGCGCACCGCGCCGTTGAGGAGCTCGGGCCGGCCGAGACGCATCTGGTCTTCACCGCCCGCGACTTCGTCGACCAGGTACCGGCCGCCTGGCAGGAGACGGTCAAGCTGGGCAGATCCTCCTCGGTCGACGACTTCATGGCGTCGCTGCACAAGCAACGTGGGCGGTGGCGCTGGTCGGTTCTCGATCCGGCGTTGGCTCTCGACCGTTGGAGAGGAGACCTGCCGGTCGACCAGATCCACGTCGTCACGGTGCCGCCGAGAGGATCCGCGCCCAACCTGCTCTGGGAGCGGTTCGCCCGTGTGTGCCAGGTCAGTTCTGATGCGTTCGAAACCCTGCTCGACCAGGTGAGGGAATCACTCGGCGCCGAGTCTGCTCGCCTCCTGCAGCGCTCAGGTCCGCTGCTGCGCCAGGCGGTCGATGCCGACAACGGCCACTGGAACGAATCCTACCGCTGGATCCAGCGGTATGTCTCGCACCAGCTGCTGGCGCCGCGAGGCGGCAGTCGCATCACGCTGCGGCCCTGCGACGTCGATGCTCTGCGTGAGCGCTCCTCGTTGACCGTCAAGGCACTGGCCGCCGCCGGGTACGACGTCGTCGGCGACCTCGCAGACCTCACCTCGGCCGACCCGCCGGCGGGCGCACGACATCCCGACGACGTCACTGATGCGGAGCTGCTCGACGTGGCCCTGCCCCTGGCCGCCGACCTGCTGGGCGAGGTTCGGGTGCAGACACTGCGGGCCGACGCGGCAGAGGGTCGGTTGCAGGCGACGGCGAACGCCAGAGCCACCGATCCGAGCAACAGCGACGACTCGGGCCACTGAGATGACGATGGCGTCTTCCCCACAGTTCAACACCACCAGCATGGTGCTGAACCCGGCCGAGCAGCCTGAACCGCAACGCACCTACGTCATGTTCGGCACCAGGCGTGGCGGCACGAGCATGGCGGCTGGCGTCTTGCGGGCGCTGGGCCTCGACCTCGGCGACGTGGGAAGACGCAAGAACAACGAGGACCCCAACTTCCAGAGCGGCGGCCCGACCCGCATGCGTGCGGCCATCGAAAAGCGCAACGCCGAGCAGGACGTCTGGGGGTGGAAGTTTCCGGCCGCGGCGACATACCTGCCCGCGGTGTTCCGGTCGATCCGCAACCCGTTCCTCGTGGTGGTCTATCGCGACCCGGTGGCGGCCGCGTTGAGCCAGGCCAGGCTGGACGGTCGGCACAATCGCCGGTCGGCCCGCATCTCACTGCACGAAGGCAACGCGAACACGAACATGAACACGGGGTTCGTCCTGGCGACTGATCGTCCGTGTCTGCTGATCAGCAACGAGAAGGCGCTGCACGATCCGAGCCCGCTCATCGACGAGCTCGCAGACTTCCTCCACGCGCCCCGGCCGGGGGACGAGCTGAGGGCCCAGATCCTCGATTACATGGCACCCGGTCAGTACAAGTCGTTCGACGAGTTCTTCGGCACATAGCAGGCAGCGACTACGTCAGCCGCGCTACTTGGCCGGCGGCTGCCACCGGTCGGTGCGCTGCATCCCGGCCGCACGCCCCTTCGCCGCGATCACCAGAGCCATCTTGCGTGACGCCTCGTCGATCATCTCGTCGCCGAGCATCGCCGACCCCTTCGTGCCGCCCTGCTCGGAGGTGAACCACTCGTAGGCGTCGAGGATGTTCTCCGCATGGTCGTAGTCCTCCTGTCGCGGCGAGAAGACCTCGTTCGCGGCCGCGACCTGGTCGGGGTGCAGCACCCACTTGCCGTCGAAGCCGAGTGCGGCTGCCCGACCCGCCACCCGCCGGAAGCCGTCAAGGTCTCGGATCTTCAGGTACGGCCCGTCGATCGCCTGCTTGCCATGCGCCCGCGCCGCCATCAGGATCCGCATCAAGATGTAGTGGTAGGCATCGCCGACGTCGTACCCCGGCGGTTGCTCCCCGACCACCAGTGACCGCATGCTGAGCGAGGCCATGAAGTCAGCCGGGCCGAAGACGATCGTCTCGACCCGCGGGGAGGCGGTGGCGATCGCGTCGACGTTGACCAGGCCGATCGCGTTCTCGATCTGCGCCTCGATCCCGATCCGCCCGACCTCGAACCCCATCGTCTTCTCGACCTGCATGAGCAGTGCCTCGAGCGCGACCACCTGCTCCGGCGTCTCCACCTTCGGCAACATCAGGCAGTCCAGGTTGGCGCCGGCACCCTCGACCACCTCGATGACGTCGCGGTAGGTCCACTGGGTCGTCCAGTCGTTGACCCGCACCACCCGGATCTTGTCGGCCCAGCCGCCCTCGTTCAACGCTGCCACGATGTTCTTGCGAGCGTCCGGCTTGGCCGGCGGCGCCACCGAGTCCTCGAGGTCGAGGAAGACCTGGTCGGCGTCGAGACCCTTTGCCTTCTCCAGGAAGCGCGGGTTCGATCCCGGCACGGCCAGGCAGGAACGGCGGGAACGAGTCGCCTCGGACATCGGATATCCCTTCGAAGACGTACGGCGGGTGCGGCGACGCTACCGCGTCACAACCCACCACACCGGGTCGACACCGGGGCCAGAGCTCGACGCACGCCGAGGTGCAGGTATACGACGTGACCGCAGACCGAGGCGACCTCGCGGTAGTCCCGCGCGAGCACAGCCCGGACCCCCTCCTCGTCGTCGATGCCCCACGCGTTGACGTCGTCCCACTCCACCACCCAGGCCGGAGCGCCGCTGCTGCCCAGTGTTGCTGCCAGCATCCGTAGGTGCGGGTCGAGCGTGCGTACCGGCAGACTCCACAGGTACGGGTAGGCCGTGCCCAGCCCGGACTCCTCCACCACGTTGGCGTGGCCGTAGGTCACCACGAGGCGGTCGGATCCGGAGGCGGAGGAGCCGACCCAGCGCCCCACCGACACCGCGCTGGCCTCTGGACCTGTCGTCACCGCACCCCACCCGGTCACAACCGCGACGGCCGTACACGCGGAGGCGGTGAGTCCGACGACGCGTCGCCTCCACAACAGCTCGCCGCCCGAGACATCGCCCTGCGGCCACTCGGCCACACGCGCACTGATCAGCGCCAGGACCGGGACCAGCCCGATCAGGTAATGGCTCCAGTAGCTCGCGCCCAGCGCGATGCCGACCGTCCCGGTGAGCAGCATGGCGACCAGCGCCAGGTCGAGCGGCTGCCGCCAGTGCAGGTCCCGCGGTCTGGCGCGCAGAAACGACCAGACGAGGAGCGCCGCACCGCTGAGCAGCGTGAAGAGCAGCAGCAGCGCCAGCCGCAGTGCCGGGGCTTGCAGTCCGTGATCGGCGACGACGTCGAACGCCCGAGACCGGAAGCCGTACAAGGCGAACACGAGCCCACCCACCCCCGGCCCGGTGGTCGCTGCCCAGGCCACCGTGGCGGCCACCGGCACCAGCGCACCGGCGAGCCCGGCAACGAGCATCTGCGCCGCGTCGGCTCGGGGCACGCTCCGCTGGACCGCGGCGGCCACGAGCAGCACCGCGGCGAACACCAACCCGTCCACGAGGTTCTGCTTCACCGCGACCGCCGAAGCGCCGGCGACCCCGGCGACCCCCGCCCACAGCAGCCTCCGGACGCCACCGGCGGCATTGTGCGCCGCCGTCAGCACGGCGGCACAGCTGAGCATGATCAGCGGTGCGGCAACCAGCTCGCCGTCGACCTCCTGGGCGCCGAGCAGCGGCGACGAGGTAAGTGCTGCTGCGGTGCAGGCCGCCCAGGCCGCTCCCCGGTTGTTCTGCACCAACCATCCCGCCCATCCCGCCAAGGCGATCAGCGCGACAACCGTCAGGGCGCCGAGCAGGCGCACTCCGTGAGCGCTCGACAGCGCGTCAGCGGCGCGGAAGAACAACAGCAGCAGCGGCGGCCGGTCCACCCACAGCTCTCCGTAGAGGGAGGAGCCGGCGTCGGTCCACTTTCGGGCGACCAGCAGGTAGCCGGCTTCGTCCGGCTCCAGCGCGTCGAGGACGAAGGGCGCGCGCAGGAGCAGGGCACCGGCCACCGCCGCCAGCACCGCCCGGTAGGGACGGGCCACCAGCCACGCCGAGAGCCCGGCGACAGCACGGTGGAACCCGTCCCAGGAGCGCACCACAGACCCAGCGTAGTTCGGCCGCCGGCGCGCCCCCGGCCTCGGCCGTTTAGTCGGGGACGTGCTCGAGCGGGGCTTCCCGGCGTACGGCGACCACCACCGCCAACCCGGCCAGCAGCAGCACCAGCCCGACGTACACGCCCCACTGCGGCGACTGACCCAAGAACCACCCGGCCAGCAGGGCCGCGCCAGGCACCTCGAGCAGGATCGCCAGCGACACCACGGTCGGGGACACGGTCGCCAGCAGGTGGTTGAAGACCGAGTGACCCAGCAGCTGCGCCACCAGCGTGAGCGCGAGCAGCCGCCACCATTCGAAGCTCGGGTAACCCCACAGCGACGCGCCAGCCAGCAGGCACGCCAGCAGCAGCACCGCCGCACAGATCCCGTAGCAGCAGAACGTGTAGACGGTGGTGTTCGTGCGCTGTCGCACCCGGCCGCCGACGAGCACGTAGACCGCCGCCGCCGCGCCTCCCACCAGCGCGAGCAGGTCACCGACCAGCGCCTCGCGCGACACGGTCACGTCGACTCCGGTGACCACGAAGACCCCCGCCAGGCACAGCAGCAGTCCCACGCCCACCCGTGGCGCCGGCCGCTGGCCCCGGCTCCAGGCGATCAGCACGATCCAGCCGGCCTGCAGTGACACCAGCGCGGTCGCCGACGCGACAGAGGTGAGCCGCAGCGACGACACCCAGGTGGCGAAGTGCAGCGCCAGCGCCACCGCAGCCAGCGCGATCAGCCGCAGGTCGGCGCCGCTGAGCCGGCTGAGCTCGGCTCGATGACCGACGAGGGCGACCGGCGCGATCGCCGCCGTACCGAGGGCGTTGCGCCAGAACGCCACCGCCAGCGCCGGCACTGCCATCGCCGCCATCAGCGGGCCCGACATCGACACCCCGACCACGCCGACCGCCATCAGCGCCACGTCGAACGGACGCAGGCGCAGCGCTGGCATGGCCGTCATCCTGCCCGCCGCTGTGGCAGGCTCGTCCCGTGGGCTCCGATGCCGCGGTCCGCGCCGCACTCGTCGACGAGGTGATGCGCAGGACCGGCGTGTGCTGGCTCCGGTACGCCGGTTCGCAGCGCGCCCGTCCGGCCTGGCACCTATGGCGCGACGGGGCGGCGTACGTCGTCTCCGGCGACGGCGAGCAGCCGCTGCCGGGCATCGAGCGGGCCGCCGAGGCCACCGTCGTCACCCGCACCAAGGACAGCCGCGAACGCCTGCTCGCCTGGAGGGCCCACGTCGCGCAGGTGTCCACGACCGACGACGGGTACGACGACATCGTGGCCGCGCTGATCGCCGTACGGCTCAACCACGGCGATCCGGCGCAGGTGCGCCGCGCGTGGGCCACCGGGTGCACGATCACCCGCCTCACCCCGACCGGTGTCCTCGACGAGGACCCGGCGGCGATGCCCGACGACGACCACGCCGCGGCGCCACCGCTGACCCCCGCGATCACCCGCAGCCGCCTGAGCTGAGCCCTCAGTCCGTCGGCGGCGGCACCCGGATGCGCCCCGAGGCGACCGCTGCCACGCGGCCAGCGACGTGGCAGCGCGTCACCACACCGGCAGCCGCCTCGACCCGGGCGAACAGCTGCGACGGCCGGCCCATCTGCACGCCCTGGGTGATGTGGTAGCGCCCACCACCCGCCGGCAGCCGGCCGGTGCCGACCAGCGCGATGCCGAGACCGAGCGCGGCCGAGCCGGTCGCCGGGTCCTCCGGCACCGAGACCTCGGGGCAGAAGACCCGGGACCGTACCGTGAGCCGGTCACCCGTGCCCGCGACCGCGAACACGTCGATCCCCCCGACCGGGTCGGCGGCGAGCTGCCCCACCCGGAGCGGCCCCAGGTCGGTGACGGCGGCGCGAGCCCGCGCGAGGGCAGCCGCCCGGACCGGCAGGTAGACGAAGCTCAACCCGCAGCCCGCCACCACGACGAGTCCGTCGACGTCGGCGCCGCCCAGCCCGACGGCCGCCGCGACTGCCTCGACCACCGCGGCATCGACAGGGGCGCCACGGTCACGCGGCTCGGCGCTCAGCTGCACCGGACCGTCGTCCTCGGGCAGCTGCAGGTCCACCGACCCGATCCCGCACTCCTGCACGACGTGCCCGGTGCCGACCCGGCCCGCGCGGCGCAGCACCCACGCCGTACCGATCGACGGGTGCCCCGCGAACGGGACCTCTCCGCCGGGCGTGAAGATCCGCACCAAGTAGTCGCCGGCACCGGTGCGGGACGCCATCGGGAACGCCGTCTCGGACAGGTTGAACTCCGCCGCGAGCGCCGCCAGCTGGGCGTCGGTGAGCTGTTCGGCCCCGTGCACGACGGCCAGGGCGTTGCCGGCGAACGGGCGGCTGGTGAAGACGTCGACGATGTCGTAGTCGAGCATGGGACCCAGCACGGCGAAAGCCTAGAATGTGCCCGCCGAGCGGTAACCTCGACCCGTGAGCACCACGTCGAACCGGGTCTTCCTGGCCCGCCTCGCCGCCCTGCTGGTCTACGACCCGCAGGGCGACCAGGTGGGCAAGGTCCGCGACGTCGTGGTGGCGATGCGCACCGACGACCAGCCGCCTCGGGTCTTGGGCCTCGTCGTCGAGGTCTTCGGTCGTCGAAGGGTGTTCGTGCCGATGACCCGGGTGACCAACGTCGACGCGGGTCAGGTGATCACCACCGGGGTCGTCAACATGCGTCGCTTCGAGCAGCGGCCGACCGAGACGCTGGTGCTCGGGGAGATGCTCGATCGCACCGTGACGATCAAGGAGACCGGTGCCCCGGCGTCGGTGTTCGACGTCGCGGTGGAGCAGAGCCGCACCCGTGACTGGGTGGTGAGCAAGGTCGCCGTACAGGAGGGTCCGACCAAGCGGTTCGGCCGCCGCGGGCAGACCCACGTGCTGAACTGGACCGAGGTGACCGGGTTCGCCACGCTGGAGGAGAGTCAGGGGGCGGCCCACCTGCTGGCCGCCTTCGACACCATGCGTCCGGCTGACCTGGCGACGGTGATCCACGACCTGTCGCCCAAGCGGCGGCACGAGATCGCCGCCGCACTCGACGACGAACGTCTCGCCGACGTCCTCGAGGAGCTGCCGGAGGAGGACCAGGTCGAGATCCTCGGCCGGCTCGGCACCGAGCGCGCCGCCGACGTGCTCGAGGAGATGTCACCCGACGACGCGGCCGACCTGATCGGCGAGCTGCCGGCCGAGACCGCCGAACGGCTGCTGCGGGCGATGGAGCCGAGCGAGGCCGACGACGTCCGCCGGCTGCTGTCGTACGAGGAGCACACCGCCGGTGGGCTGATGACGACGGAGCCGGTGATCCTGTCTCCCGATGCCACCGTGTCCGACGCACTCGCCCGCATCCGCAACCCCGAGCTCAGTCCCAGCCTGGCGGCGATGGTCTACGTGTGCCGGGCGCCGCTGGAGACACCGACCGGCCGGCTGCTCGGGGTGGCGCATTTCCAGCGGTTGCTTCGCGAGCCGCCGTCCACGCTGGCCTCGGGGGTCGTCGACAACGACCTGGTGCCGTTGCGCGCCGACGCCTCCCTCGAGGACGTGTCGAGCCATCTCGCCGCCTACAACCTGGTGTCGAGCCCGGTGGTCGACGAGGACGGTCACCTGCTGGGTGTGGTCACCGTCGACGACGTACTCGACCACCTGCTGCCCGACGACTGGCGCGAGCGTGACCGGAGACGGGAGGTCGCCCGTGGCGCGTGACGACCGCACCGACGACAGCCGCGAGGATCGCCGGGACGAGCGTCGGCGTCCGGACGGCAACAGGTCCAGCCGACGCGCGCGCCTGGACCAGCCCCGCGACACGCGCCGGTCCTTCGTGCGCCGGCCCCGCTACGACGCCGACACGTTCGGCCGGCTCTCCGAGCGCATCGCCCGCTTCCTGGGCACCGGCCGGTTCCTCGTCTACATGACCGTGTTCGTCACGATCTGGCTGGTGTGGAACTTCTTCGGCCCGCCCGCGCTGCGCTGGGACGACTACCCGTTCATCTTCCTGACGCTGATGCTGAGCCTGCAGGCGTCGTACGCCGCACCGCTGATCCTGCTGGCGCAGAACCGGCAGGAGGCGCGCGACCGGGTGAACATGGAGCAGGACCGCGACGCGAACGCACGCGCGCACGCCGACATGCAGTTCCTCGCGAGGGAGGTGGCGTCCCTGCGCATCTCCGTGGGCGAGGTTGCCACCCGCGACTACCTGCGCTCGGAGCTGCGCGGCCTGCTCGGGGAGCTCGAGGAGCGGGTGGCCGGCGCCCGTGAAGGGCCACCCGCATCGGTGGACGAACGTGTCGATCCGGCTGCACGTAGCCTGGAGTCATGAGCCCCACCCCCACGATCGAGCAGGTCCAGTCCGTCCTGGCCGGTGTCAACGACCCGGAGATCAAGCGGCCGATCACCGAGCTCGGCATGGTCAAGGACGTGGTGGTCGCAGCCGACGGCAATGTGCGCGTCGAGGTGTTCCTCACCGTCGCCGGTTGCCCGATGAAGGACACCATCACCCGCGACGTGACCGGCGCGGTCGAACGCCTCGACGGGGTCAGCGGCGTCCAGGTCGTGCTCGACGTGATGAGCAGCGAGCAACGCCAGCAGCTGCAGCAGAGCCTGCGCGGTGGCCAGGCCGCCCGCGAGATCCCGTTCGCGCGCCCCGACTCGCTGACCAAGGTCTTCGCGATCGCCTCCGGCAAGGGCGGCGTCGGCAAGTCGTCGGTGACCGTCAACCTCGCGGTGGTGATGGCCGAGCGGGGCCTCAAGGTCGGCATCGTCGACGCCGACGTCTACGGCCACTCGGTGCCGGCGATGCTCGGTGTGGCAGACAGACGTCCGACGCAGGTCGAGGACATGATCATGCCGGTGCCGGCGCACGGCGTACAGGTGATCAGCGTCGGCATGCTCAAGCCGCGCCGCGACCAGGTGGTCGCCTGGCGCGGGCCGATGCTCGACCGGGCGCTTGTGCAGATGCTCAGCGACGTCTACTGGGGCGACCTCGACGTGCTCCTGCTCGACCTGCCGCCCGGCACCGGTGACGTCGCCATCTCGGTCGGCCAGCACCTGGTCAACGCCGAGGTGGTGGTGGTGACCACGCCGCAGCAGGCCGCGGCCGAGGTGGCCGAACGGGCCGGCACGATCGCCTCGATGATGCACCAGCGGGTGTCCGGGATCATCGAGAACATGTCCTATCTGCCGTGCCCGCACTGCGGCCCCGAGCACCCGTTGACGATCTTCGGCTCAGGTGGCGGGGAGCAGGTGGCGCGGACGCTGTCGCAGCGGTTCGGCTACGAGGTGCCGGTGCTGGCGCAGGTGCCGCTCGACGAGCGGCTGCGCGCCGGCGGTGACTCCGGGGAACCGCTGGTCCTGCAGGACCCAGGAGCCGGTGGGGGCTCGCCGGCGGCGGTGGCGCTGCGCGGTGTCGCGGACCGGCTGACCGCCAAGGGCCGGGGGCTGGCCGGGATGCAGCTCGGCCTGACTCCTGCCGGTCGGCTGTGAGCACCCGGCTACGCGGTTAGCCTGGGACCACCCCCGCACGGAGAGGACCACCCGCGGTGTTCGACGTCGGCCTGCCCGAGATCCTGGTGATCCTGCTGCTGGCTGTGTTCGTGTTCGGCCCCGACCGGCTGCCCGACGTCGCCCGGCAGGCCGGGCGCTTCGTCCGCACCGCGCGCCTGATGGTGTCCAACGCGCGGGCCGACCTCACCCGCGAGCTCGGGCCCGGCTTCGCCGACCTCGACCTGAAGGACCTCGACCCGCGCAAGGCGCTGCAGAAGCACGTGTTCGACGTCCTCGACGAGGACGAGGAGCAGCCGGACCGTCCGGTTTCGGCCAGCCACCGGCCACTGCTCGAGGGCGAGCGGCCGCCGTACGACGCCGACGCCACCTGAGCGCTGCTCCTGAGAGCTGCTGTCGCGCGGCTGATGCGGTGTCGGCCGCGGCTCAGTCGACCTTCTCGTCGAGCGTCAGCTCGGCGCTGCGCAGCTCGCCGCCGCGTCGGTAGTCCACCGTCACGCGGTCCCCGGGCAGCCGGCTGCGGATCGCGACGATCAGCTCGATGCCGTCGTCGATGCGTTGCCGGTTGAGCCGGATCACCAGGTCGTCGTCGCGCAGCCCCGCCCGCTCGGCAGGGCTGGCGGGGAGCACATCGGTGATCCGGGCGCCGCGCAACGACGCCTGCACGTCCACCGAGGCTCCGATGACGGGGTATGACGCCTCACCGTCGGCGAGGATCTGGTCGGCGGTGCGCAGCACCTGGTCGATGGGGATCGCGAAGCCCACCCCGATGCTGCCGCTCTGACCACCGAACCCACCCAGGGTGGCGATCGCGCTGTTCACGCCGATCACCTCGCCGCGCAGGTTGGCCAGCGGGCCGCCGGAGTTTCCGGGGTTGATCGCGGCATCGGTCTGGATCGCGTTGATGTACGACGCCTCCCCCTC
>JALZMX010000085.1 GCA_030857985.1 Actinomycetota bacterium
CCTCGGGATCGCTCACTCCGGCCACCGGGCCGGCGAGGACGAGCTGGACCCCGGCGCGCAGGCACACCCGGGCGGCGATGTCCTGCCCCTTGTCGGGCGTGATCCGGGCGAGCACGAGCACGTGCGCACCGCGCGGGCCGCGGTACGGCGGTGGCGCCGGCACGGCGAGTGGCACGACGCCGATCGTCTGTGCCCGCAATGCCGCCGGCGCCCGGTCCAGCTGGGACTGCGACACGGCCGCGAACGCGACCCGGCCCCCGCCGTCGAAACCGGAGTAGAAGGCGGCGTGCTTGCGCAGGTCCCAGTGCAGCGTCTGCAGCGCCGGTGGCGCGTCGCGGCCCATGGCGGCGAGGACCGCCGGACCCACCACCTCGAGGTGGTCGTGGACGAGGTCGATCGATGGGTCGTCGCGCAGGGCCTGCACGACCGCGTGCATGTGGGCGTGTGCGAGACCGGAGACCTGGTTGTAGGGCATCGCGACCGAGGGGAGCTGCGGCTGCCGGAAAGGTCGGACGTAGCCGTCGGCCGGTAGCGTGCTGGCCCCGACCGTCGCGAGCACGACCCGGACGCCGTGAGCCCGCAAGTCGGGCACGAGGCTTGCGACGACGCTCTCGATCCCGCCGTAACCGTGGGGTGGGACCGGCAACCACGGGCCGGCGTTGACGAGGACGGTGAGGCTCACGAGGGCGCTCGGGCAGCCATCGTGCACTGGTACTCCGCAATGGTCGCCATCGGCGGACGCTCGGTGATCAGCACGTCGCTGGTGGCCGGGACGACGTCATCACCATCACGCAGGAACTGGGTCAGCCGGGTCGTCGGTTCTTCTGTGAGGATGGCCCGGCCGTGGCTCTGCAGCCGCGACAGCACCGCGAGCTGCACCTGCGCCGCCATCAGCCCGAGCACGGTGTCGCCGGAGTTGCGGTGTTCGCGCCGGCCCAGGTCCACCTGTGCGACCGCGTCCAGGCCGACGTGCTCCACGACGTCGATGAGCATGGCGATCTCGACGCCGTAGCCGGAGACGAACGGCAACTGTTCCAGCAGTCTGCGGCGTCCGGCGTACTCGCCTGCCAGCGGCTGCACGACTCCCGCCAGGGCGGGCCAGTGCAGGTTCAGCAGCGGCCGCGCCACCAGCTCGGTGACTCGTCCACCGCCGGCTGGCAGCACCGTGGTCCCGGTCGCCAAGGGGCGGTCGTAGAGCGCCTTGACGTACTGCACCGTCGGGTCGCTGAGCAGCGGTCCGAGCAGGCCCACCGCGAACTGCGCGTCGAACGCACGCAGGTCGGCGTCGATGAACGCGATCACGTCGCCGGAGGTGACGAGCAGCGACTTCCACAGCGCTTCACCCTTGCCGGGTACGTCGCCGAGCCTCGGCAGCGCCTCACTCTGGGGCACCACCCGAGCTCCGGCAGCAGCGGCTGCCGCGGCGGTCGCGTCGACCGACCCGGAGTCAATGACGACGAGCTCGTCGACGAGAGGGACCTCGGTCACCAGCTCGCGGTGCAGGGCAGCGACGATCGCCCCGACGGTGGCCACCTCGTCGCGGGCCGGCAGCACCACGCTGACGCGGGTGTCGCCCTTGGCCGCGGCCAGTCGGTGGCGGCACCACTGTCGACCCGTCGACGTCCGACGGGTGAACCACGCCTGTGCGTCTGCTCGCACGTCTGACCTCCCTGTAAGAGCGGGCTACCCGAGAACCGTCCGGTTCAACCGCAGCCGGGCGCCCACCAGTCTTCCTGCGCCGAGGAAACTGGTCATGAACGACGACCGAATGCTGTTAATCCGGTCGTTGCCGACCGGTTCCCGGCGGGGC
The DNA here is from genome assembly GCA_030857985.1 of Actinomycetota bacterium. GTDB lineage: Bacteria > Actinomycetota > Actinomycetes > Propionibacteriales > Nocardioidaceae > JALZMX01. The sequence continues at coordinate 1,811 of JALZMX010000085.1, forward strand.
CGGTCGGCCGCTCAGCCGAGCGGAACGAGGCGCGGAAGCAGCCGACGTTCTGCCGGGTGCTGCCCGGGTCGGCGCGGAGGTCGGTGAGCAGCCCGAAGCCGCCGACCTTGTCCGGGCTCACTCCTAGGGCGTGGGACCGGTGTCAAGCTCGATCGACACGCTGTTGCCGGAGCGCAACTCGAGACCGGCATCGAGGTGCGGCGGTGGTCGCGATCGGCTGCCAGGCCGACTCACGAAGGGTCGACTCTCACCAGCGCTCTGCGCGGCGCCGCGACCGCACCGTTCAGCCGCCCCACTCAGCCGAACCGTTCAGCCGCCCCACTCAGCCGCCCCACTCAGCCGCGTAGGCGTAGGCCGCGTGGCGTGGCGGTGAACCCGGCCGACTCCAGCGCCGCGGCCAACCCTGACCCGAGTATCTGCGCTCCGTCCGCGCGCTCCACGGTGAGACGGCCCAAGGCGCCTTCGCGTACGGCCAGCGCCAGCGCGTCGAGAGCCGGCTGCAGCACGGCTTCGTCGCCGCTGAACGTCAGCAGCGTCCGACCGCCGCGCTCGACGTAGAGCACGAGGGCGCCGTCGACGAGCACGACCAGCGCGCCGGCCTTGCGGCCGGGCCGGTGTCCGGGCTGCTGACCGGGTCGCTGGCCGGGCCCGGTTGTGCCGGCCGCGCTGTCCGACGTGCTGGCCGAGGTGCGCTCCGGCCATGGCAGCGCCGCGCCGTACGGGTTCGCCGGGTCGCAGGCCGCCAGGGCCAGCGCTCGCGGTCCCCCGCTGCGCACGTCGTTGCGCCGCTCGGTGGGCGCCTCGCCGGCGAAGGTGCGCAGCCGGTCCACGGCGCCAGCGCCCCCGAACTGCGCGGCCCCCAGTCCCTCGACGAAGTAGCCACGCCGGCACCGTCCGGACTCCTCGAACACCGACAACAGGCGGTAGACGCCGGCGAAACCACCAGGGACCCGTTCGCTGGTCACAGCCCCCCGGGTCAGCACACCGTGCCGCTCCAACAGTGACTCGGCACCGGCGTGGGCTCGACGGGTGGCGTCGGGCTCACGCTCGGGCAGCAGCGACCAGCGCCCGGCGACGGCAGGCGGGCCACCGCGTGCCGGCAGGACGGGGCGGGCGGCATAACCGCGCCGGGTGTGCAGCCGGCCGCGGGGTGCGGTGCGGCGGCCGCGGTGGGCGCCACGACCACCGGCGACGAGTGCCCGCAGCGGTGCCAGCGTGTCGTTGCTGATCCGCCCCGACCACACCAGGTCCCACAGCGCGCCGACCGTCGCCTGGTCGTCGGTCGAGCCGGTCTGGTCGCTGAGCTGGCGGAAGAAGAATGCTCCACCACCGGCCAGCGCCTCGAGGATCGCGTGATGCACGGGTCCGAGCTCGACCGCACCGGCGTCGGGCAGCGTGAGCGGCGCGCCATCCGCCGGGTGCAGCGAGACCCAGCCGTCGGTGCCGGGCAGGCTGCCCTGGCCCGACCAGAGCACCTCGCCGCCGGCCGTCAGCTCGTCGAGCAGCGCGGGGGAGTAGTCGGCCACCCGGGACCCGAGCACGAGCGGCTCGAGCGCCGACGCCGGCACCGCGCAGCCGGCCAGCTGCTCGACCACGCTGAGCACCCCGTCGACACCACGCAGCCGGCCGCCGACGTGCTGCCAGACCGGCAGGAACCGGCCGAGCGTGGCCTGCTCGACCGGCTCGACCTCCTTGCGCAGCGCCGCCAGCGAGCGGCGGCGCAGCCGCCGGAGCACCTCGGCGTCACACCACTCGCTGCCCTGGCCCCCGGGACGGAACTCGCCCTCGAACACGCGCCCGACGCCTGCCAGCCGACGCAGCGCGTCGCGCACGACCGCGTTGCCGAGACCGAGTCGGGCCGATACGTCGGCGACGTGGAACGGCCCATGGGTGCGGGCGTAGCGCCCGACCAGGTCGCCGAGCGGGTCGGGCACCGGTTCGGTGAACGCCTGCGGAGTGCCCACCGGCACCGGCACGCCGACCGCGTCCCGGAGCCGGGCGACGTCTTCCACCGCGGCCCAGCGCTGGGTCCCGGCCAGTCGCACCTGCACCACCCGTCGGGCCGAGGCCAGCTGCCGCAACCAGCCGTCGACGTCCGCGCCGTCGACGCAGCGCCGACCGATCTCCTCGGCGCTGAGCGGGCCGAGCAGCCGCACCAGGTCGGCCACCCCCTCCACGTCTCGGGACCGGCGGTCGGCACTGAGCCGCTGCAGCTGCGCCTCGGTCTCGACCAGCACCGCCGGGTCGAGCAGCTCGCGCAGCTCCGCCCGGCCGAGCAGCTCCGCGAGCAGGGACGGGTCGAGTGAGAGCGCGGCGGCGCGCTTCTCGGCCAGCGGGGTGTCGCCTTCGTACATGAAGGCGGCGACATAGCCGAACAGCAGCGACCGGGCGAACGGCGACGGCTGCTGGGTGGCCACCTCGACCACTCGCACCCGGCGTGCCGCGACGTCGCCCATCAGCTCGACCAGTGCGGGTACGTCGTAGACGTCCTGCAGGCACTCACGCACGGTCTCCAGCACGATCGGGAACGAGCCGTATCGGCTGGCCACCTCCAGCAGCTGGGCCGAGCGCTGCCGCTGCTGCCACAGCGGGCTGCGTCGTCCGGGATCGCGACGGGGCAGCAGCAGCGCTCGAGCCGCGCACTCCCGGAACCGGGAGGCGAACAGCGCCGATGCACCGAGCTCGGCGGTCACCACCTCCTCGATGTCGTCGGGCTCGAGCACGCAGAGATCGGCGCCGGGAGGGTTCGCATCGGTCTCGGGGATGCGCAGCACGATGCCGTCATCGCCGGCCATCGCCTGGGCGTCGATGCCGTAGCGCTTGCGCAGCCGGGTGCCGATCGCCAGCGCCCATGGAGCATGCACCCGAGCGCCGTAGGGAGAGTGCACGATGAGCCGCCAGTCGCCCAGCTCGTCGTGGCAGCGTTCGACCACCAGCGTCCGGTCGCTGGGCAGGTGGCCGGTTGCGGCCCGCTGCTCGTCGAGAAAGCCGACCAGGTTGTCGGCGGCCCAGTCGTCGAGCCCAGCCGCGCACGCCCGTTGCTTCGCCGCGTCGGCGTCGAGGTGCCCGAGCTCACGCACGAAAGCACCGACAGCCCGGCCGAGCTCGGCCGGACGGCCCAGCGAGTCGCCCTTCCAGAACGGCAGCCGCCCGGGTAGGCCAGGAGCGGGGCTCACCAACACCCGGTCGTGGGTGATGTCCTCGATCCGCCACGACGTCGCCCCCAGCGCGAACACGTCGCCGACCCGCGACTCGTAAACCATCTCCTCATCGAGCTCGCCGACCCGCGACCACCCCGCGGCGGAGCCGCTGGATGACACCTGTCCGACCAAGAAGACGCCGAACAGGCCGCGATCGGGGATGGTGCCGCCGGAGGTGACCGCCAACCGCTGGGCGCCGGGGCGGGCAGTGAGGGTGCCGGTCACCCGGTCCCACACGATGCGCGGGCGCAGCTCGGCGAACTCGTCGGAGGGGTAGCGCCCGGCCAGCAGGTCGAGCGTCGCGTCGTAGGCCGAGCGCGGCAGCGTCGCGAACGGGGCGGCGCGGCGCACCAGGTCATAGAGGGCGTCGGCATCGGCCGGCTCGACCGCGAGCGTGGACACGACCTGCTGCGCGAGCACGTCGAGCGGGTTGGTCGGCATGTGCAGCGCCTCGATCAGGCCGGCGCGCATGCGTTCGACCGTGACCGCGGTCTGCACCAGGTCGCTGCGGTGCTTGGGGAAGAGCACGCCGCGAGACACCTCACCGACCTGATGTCCGGCCCGGCCGACGCGCTGCAGCCCGGAGGCCACCGACTGCGGCGACTCGACCTGGACGACGAGGTCGACCGCGCCCATGTCGATGCCGAGCTCGAGGCTGCTGGTCGCGACCACGCAGCGCAGCCGGCCGCGCTTGAGGTCGTCCTCGATGAGCGCCCGCTGCTCCTTGCTCACCGAGCCGTGGTGCGCCCGCGCGATCAGCCCATCGGCCCCTGACTCCACGCCGCGCGACGCACCCGACTGACCCATCAGCTCCGCCGGTGGGCCTGAACCACCAGCGACACTGACCGGCCCGTCGCCGGCGCGTTCGGCCGCCACCTCGTTGAGCCGGGCCGTCAGCCGCTCGGCCAGCCGCCGCGAGTTGGCGAACACAATGGTCGAGCGGTGCTGCTCGATCAGGTCGACGATGCGCTCCTCGACGTGCGGCCAGATCGAGGCCCGCGGCTGGTTGCCGGCGACCGGATCCTCGAGGTCGTCGCTCGGGCTGCCGAGCTCGGTCATGTCCGCCAGGGGTACGACGACCTGCAGCTCGAGCCGCTTGTCCGACCACGGCGCCACCACTTCGACCGGGTGGGCACCGCCGAGGAACCGGGCCACCTCCTCGACCGGGCGCACCGTGGCGGAGAGACCGATGCGCTGCGCAGGATGGTCGAGCAGCGCGTCGAGCCGCTCCAGCGACAGCGCGAGGTGTGCGCCGCGCTTGCTGCCGGCGACCGCGTGGATCTCGTCGACGATGATGGTCTCGACGCCGCGCAGTGACTCGCGGGCTTGGCTGGTGAGGATGAGGAACAGCGACTCGGGCGTGGTGATCAGCACGTCGGGCGGGAGCCGGCCGAAGCGGCGGCGGTCGGCGGCCGGGGTGTCGCCGGAGCGCACGCCCACCTCGAGGTGCGGCACGGTCGTGCCGAGACGCTGCGCGGTCGCACGGATGCCGGCGAGCGGCGCACGCAGGTTGCGCTCGACATCGACGGCCAGCGCCTTCAGCGGGGAGACGTAGAGCACCCGGCACCGGCGCTGCCGATCCGATGGCACCGGCGCCGACGCCAGCCGGTCCAGGGCCCACAAGAACGCCGACAAGGTCTTGCCGGACCCGGTCGGTGCCACCACCAGCGTGTTGTGCCCGGCCGCGATCGCGTCCCAGGCACCCACCTGCGCCGGCGTGGGCTGGGCGAACGACGCCGTGAACCACTCGCGCGTCTCCGCGGAGAAGCGCCCGAGCACCGAAGCCGCGCTGGTGGTCACGAACCCATCCAAGCCGATGCCGCCGACAGCCACCTGCCGGTACTCAGCTGGACACCGGCCGGCCACGGCGTACGTCGGCGAGCGCCAGCAGCAGCGCCAGCGCGAGGAACCCGATCGACACCCACAGTGAGACCTGGAACGCGGTGGTGAAGGAGCCTCGCGCCGACTGGACGCCGAAGAAGACCGCGCCGACCGCGGCGATGCCCATCGCGGCGCCGATGCGTTGACCGACCTGGAGCACCCCGGCCGCCACCCCACCGCGCGCCACCGGCACCTCGGCCAGCGTCAGCGTGCGGTTCGGCGAGATCACCAGCCCGCTGCCCACTCCGGCCACCAGCAGCGGCACCGCCAGCACCCAGCCGACCCTGGACCCCGCCGCCAGGCCGGCGGCGACGTTCACCGCCGCCAGGCCGGTGACGACCAGGACGAGCCCGCCGACGACGAGCCTGAGCCCGGCGCGGTCCACCAGCCGGCCGCCGACCGTCGCGGCGGCGGCAGAGCCGAGCGCGAACGGCGTCGCGGTGAGCCCCGCCGCCAGCGGCGAGTAGCCCTCGCCGAGCTGCAGGAACAGGGTGAGCACGAAGAACTGAGAGGTGAACCCGGCAAAGTAGACCGCGGCCAGCAGGCTGCCGGTGGCGTAGGAACGGACGCGCAGCAGGGACATGTCGATCAGCGGCGGCCGGCCACGATCGGCGTACGAACGCTCCCAGCGCAGGAACAACCATCCGACCCCGAGCCCGACCGGGACCAGCAGCCACGGCCACGGACCGGGCCACTGCCGCTCCTGCACCACCGGCAGCAGCACCAGCAGCACCGCGGCGCCGAGCAGCAGGGAACCCACCGGGTCGAGCCGCTCCTGGTTCGTGCCGCGCCCGTCCACCGGCAGCAGCCGCCAGGCCAGCAGCAGCGCGACGGCGCCGACCGGCACGTTGACCAGGAACACCCAGCGCCAGCCGTTCTCGACGCCGGCGACACCGAGGATCAGCCCACCGGCCAGCGGCCCGACCGCGGTGGACAGGCCGATCGTGGTGCCGAGCCGGCCGAACGCGCGGCCGCGCTCGGCGCCGCGGAACAGGTCCTGGATGACACCGGAGATCTGCGGGTTGAGCACGCCGGCGGCCACACCCTGCGCGAGCCGGGCGACGACCAGCCACGCCGCGCTCTGCGCCAGACCGGCGGCGGCGCTGGTGAGCACGAAAGCGGCCAGCGCCACCATGAAGACGCGACGGCGGCCACGCGCGTCGCCGATCCGCCCGGCCGGCACCAGCACCAGCCCGAACGCCAGCGAGTAGCCGGCGACGACCCACTGCAGCTGGCTGTCCGAGGCCACCAGCGACCGCTGGATCGACGGCAGCGCGACGTTGACGATGCTGACGTCGAGCAGGGTCATGAATCCTGCGCTGAGGCAGACCGTCAACGCCCGCCACCGCCGCGGGTCGGCCTCGACGTCGGCCGTGGCGGGCTGGTCGGTAGGCCGGCCGCTCACCCCGGTGGCACGCCGGTGACCCGCGCGCAGTAGGCCCAGAGCCGGTGCCGCTGCTGCTCGCTCGCCCGCAGGTGGGGCAGGTAGGCGGTCGGGCGTGGCCGGCGGTCCTGCCAGAACACTCCGGTACGGCGTCCCGGCTCCGCCGCCGCGGCCAGCCACAGGGTCGTGTCGGCCCCCTCGCTCTCGCTGCGCAGGATCGGCCCGGCCAGCGCACGGAACCTCGGCAGGAACGCGTTCACGCCCGGCGTGTCCGCCCACCCCGGGTGCATGCCGTGCACCGAGATCCCCGCGGGAACGTCGCGGTCGAACTCCTCGGCGAACGACTCGACGAGCGCGACCTGCATCTTCTTGGTCCGGGCGTAGGCCTTGCTCGCGGTGTAGGCGCCCTCGCGGTACTCCGGGTCGTCGTCGCGCAGCCGCTGGGTGTACATGCCGCCGGACGAGACGAAGACCACCCTGCTGTCGTCGGCCGCCTCGAGGGCGGGGCGCAGCAGGTGTGTGAGCAGGAACGGCCCTAGCACGTGGGTGGCCAGCGTGACCTCGTGCCCCTCGTCGGTCTCGGTGCGCTCGGGCACCATCACGCCGGCGTTGTGCACCAGCACGTGCAGCGCGCCGACCCGGCTGGAGAAGTCGGCGGCGAACCGCCGTACCGCGGCCAGGTCGCTCAGGTCGCAGTGCTCCACCCGCAGGTCGGCGCCGGGCAGCCGTCCCGCCACCTCTGCCCGGGCCTGCTCGCCCTTTGCGGGGTTGCGCACGAGCATGTGCACGGTGGCGCCGAGCCCGGCCAACCCGGCCGCCGTGGCCTTGCCGAGACCCGAGCTGGCGCCGGTCACCAGCGCCGTACGCCCCCGCAACGCATTCGGCGGCGGGTCGGGCGGCCACCAGGCGCGGCGGACGAGCAGGCCGAGGCGGGAGTAGCCGGGTACGACGGTGCGGTCGAGCACCTCGTCGACGACGTCGGTCACAGCGGTGGGGAGGCGCACCCGGTCATCGTAGGCAGCGGTGGTGGAGTTGGGGGTAATGGAGTTGGGACTGTCGGTGGGCAGGTCTAGAGTTTCGGCTCGTGTCTGCTGCTGACGACCTCCCGGTCGAGGGACCGCTGATCCGTGCCCGTGGGCTGGTCAAGCGGTACGGCGACTTCGAGGCGGTCCGCGGGATCGACGTGGACGTCCATGCGGGTGAGGCGTTCGGGTTCCTCGGTCCCAACGGCGCCGGCAAGTCCTCGGCGATGCGGATGATCGCCTCGGTGTCGCCGGTCACCGCCGGGGAGCTGACCATCCTCGGCCGCGACCCGGCCAAGGAGGGCCCACTGGTCCGCGCCCGACTCGGCGTCTGCCCGCAGGAGGACCAGCTCGACCAGGAGCTGTCGGTGCGTGAGAACCTCACCGTCTACGGCCGCTACTTCGGCATCAGCCGGGCAGAGTGCCGCTCGCGGGCGGACGAGCTGCTGCGCTTCGTCCAGCTCACCGACCGGGCCGGTGCCAAGGTCGACGACCTCTCCGGCGGGATGAAGCGGCGGCTCACCATCGCCCGATCACTGATCAACCAGCCCGACATCCTGCTGCTGGACGAGCCGACGACGGGGCTGGATCCGCAGGCCCGGCACCTGCTGTGGGACAAGCTGTTCCGGCTCAAGCAGCAGGGGGTGACGCTGGTGCTGACCACCCACTACATGGACGAGGCCGAGCAGCTGTGTGACCGGCTCGTGGTCCTGGACAAGGGAGTGATCGTGGCGGAGGGATCGCCGGCCCAGCTGATCGCCCAGCACTCGACCCGCGAGGTGACCGAGCTGCGCTTCGGGGTCGGGCACCACGAGGAGATGGCCGCCAAGGTCGAGGACATCGGTGAGCGGGTCGAGGTGCTGCCCGACCGGCTGCTGCTCTACACCCATGACGGCGAGGCGGCGACCGCGGAGGTGCATGCCCGCGGCCTGAGGCCGACGTCGGTGCTCGTGCGCCGCTCCAGCCTCGAGGACGTCTTCCTGAGGCTGACCGGCCGCAGCCTGGTGGACTGATGGCGACGTCGACTCCTGGCGCCCCTGCCTCGACCGGTTCCCCAACGGCCCCGGGCTCCTCGCTTCGGGAGGGCCTCGAGCTGGCCGGGCGGCAGTACGACTACTGGGCAACCGTCTACAAGCGCACCTGGAAGGGCTCGGTCGTCAGCAGCTTCCTGGTGCCGCTGCTCTACCTCGCCGCGATGGGGATCGGGCTCGGCACGTTCATCGACAGCGACGTCGCGGTGCAGGCGTTGGGTGCCGCGCCGTCGTACCTTGCGTTCATCGCGCCCGGGTTGCTGGCCGCCACCGCGATGCAGACCGCGATCTTCGAGTCGGCCTATCCCGTGCTCGGCAACTTCAAGTGGACCAAGGTCTACCTGTCGATGGTGGCGACGCCGCTCAGCGTGACCTCGGTGCTGATCGCACATGTGGCCTACGTCGTCTTCCGCATCGCCAGCACCTCGGCGGTGTTCGTGGCGGTGATCGCGCTCTTCGGACTGGTGGACAGCGTGCCCGCTGCGGTGGGTGCGCTGGTCGTGGCCACCGTCGTCGGACTGGCGCACGCGACGCCGGTCTTCGCCTACTCCGCCACGATCCGCGACGAGTCGAGCTTCGCCCTGTTGTTCCGGCTGGGCTTGATCCCGATGTTCCTCTTCTCGGGCGCGTTCTTCCCGGTCGAGCAGCTGCCAGGACAGCTCGAGTGGTTCTCCTATGTCACCCCGTTGTGGCACGGGGTCGAGGCGACCCGGATGCTCGTGCTCGGCTCGATCGCGCCTGGGTGGATGGCGCTGCACCTGACCTACCTGCTGGCCCTGCTCGTGCTCGGCTGGTGGTTGGCGCAGCGGGCATTTCGTCGACGGCTGTCGGACTAGGGGGATCGCGATGACCACGTTGGCCACTCGGGTGCTGCCGGCCCGGACGATGGGCTGGAAGCTGGTGCAGCGCAACTACCTCGTCTACCGCCGCGGCTGGAAGGTGTTCGTCACCGGTTTCCTGGAGCCGGTGTTCTACCTGTTCTCCATCGGGATCGGTGTCAACCAGCTGGTGGACGGCTTCACGGTGTCCGGCCAGGTGGTGACCTACACCGCGTTCGTGGCTCCGGCGATGCTGGCTGCTTCGGCGATGAACGGCGCGGTGTTCGACTCGACGTACAACATCTTCTTCCGGCTCAAGTACGCCAAGCTCTACGACACGGTGCTGGCCACGCCGATGCGGCCGGTGGACATCGCCACCGGCGAGGTGACCTGGGCGCTGCTGCGCGGTGGCGTCTACTCCGCGGCGTTCCTGCTCGTGATGCTGGCGATGGGGCTGGTCGACTCGTGGCTGGCGGTGCTGGCGCTGCCCGCGACGCTGCTGGTCGGCTTCGCCTTCGCGGGTGTGGGGATGGCGCTGACGACGTTCATGCGCTCGTGGCAGGACTTCGAGTTCGTTCAGCTGGCGATCCTGCCGATGTTCTTGTTCTCGGGCACGTTCTACCCGCTCTCGGTCTACCCGGTGTGGGGCCAGTGGCTGATCGAGGCGACCCCGCTGTACCGCGCGGTGCTGCTGTGCCGCGAGCTGGTCACCGGCAACGTCGGCTGGGGTTCGCTGGTGTCGGTGGTCTACCTTGCCGCGATGGGGAGCCTCGGCCTGTACGTCGCGTCGCGTCGCCTGGTCACGCTGCTGCTGAAGTGATGCGGCACACCGAGTTCTGGT
>JALZMX010000087.1 GCA_030857985.1 Actinomycetota bacterium
CACCCGAGAACACGCTGCCGGCGGTCGACCTCGGTGCCGACATGTTGGCCGACTTCATCGAGATCGACGTGCGGATGACCCGCGATGCAGAGCTCGTCGCCATCCACGACATCACCCTCGCGCGCACCACCGATGTGGAGATCCGGTTTCCGGATCGCGCGCCATGGGACGTCGGCGACTTCACCCTCGATGAGATCCGCACCCTGGACGCCGGTTCCTGGTTCGGCGAGGAGTTCGCCGGCACCGGGGTGCCGACGCTGCAGCAGGTGCTCGCCATCGTGCACGGTCGCGCCGGCCTGCTCCTGGAGGTCAAGAGGCCCGCTCTTTACCCGGGGATCGCCAAGGCCATCGTCGCCGAGCTCGACGGTGCGGGATGGCCGCGCACCGACGCGCAAGCCGGGCCCCTCGTCGTCCAGTCCTTCGACTGGGCATTCATGAAGGCGTTCAAGGCCCTTGCGCCCGAGGTGCCGGTCGGGCTGCTCGGCTGCCCACAGTCGCAGGAGCAGATCGCCGAGCTGTCGGCCTGGGCCGACCAGATCAACCCGAGGCACCGGCGGGTCGCCGACTTCGTCGAGACGGTACACCAGCACCAGATGGTGAGCTGGCCCTACACAGTCGATGCCCCTCGACGGATGCGTGAGCTCATCGCACTCGGAATCGACGGGATCATCACCAACCGCCCCAACGTCCTCATCGGCGTACTCGAGGAGAACCGGCAGGTGGACAGGGCCGCCTAGCGACGGTCGGCGGCTCGCTCAGTAGTGCGCGGGAGCCGCGAGCAGGGCCTGGCCGACGGCCCGGTCGTGCAGTGCGCGGGCGCGGCAGGCGCAGTCACACGCGCCCGGGCAGGTGGTGCAGTGGTCCAGCGCGCCGGAGGACCGGCGGCGCAAGCGGAGGTTCACGGTTGAGCTCCTTCGATAGATGTGGCTCGATGTATAAAGTCGACCTTGCCAGTTTGATTGACAGATGTCAATATAGACGCATGTCTATCGCGTCACAGGCACAGCAGGCGCTCTGCCAGCGCGGGGTGGCCCTCGACCAGGACCAGGCAGTCGAGTTCGCCGCACTGTTCAAGGCGCTCTCGGACCCGGTCCGGCTGCGGTTGCTCACGCTGATCGCCGCCGCCTCGGAGGAGGACGGCGCCTGCGTGTGTGACCTCACCGCGAGCTTCGACCTGAGCCAGCCCACGATCAGCCACCATCTCAAGGTGCTGCGCGAGGTCGGCCTGGTGGAGTCCAGGCGGCGCGGGACCTGGGTGCACTACTGGGTCGCCGCCGGCTGCTGCTTGCCCGGGCGCGCGGTGCTCGACCTGATCGACGGCTCTGCGGCGGGTCCGGTGGAGAAGTCGGTCAGCCGAACCGACCGCTGATGTAGTCCTCCGTCCGCTTGTCGGACGGGTTGGAGAACAGCTGCCCGGTTCGGTCGAACTCGACGAGCAGACCGGTCCGGTTTCCGGTGGTCTCGTCCGGGCGGGCGGTGAAGAACGCAGTACGGTCCGACACCCGAGCCGCCTGCTGCATGTTGTGGGTGACGATGATGATCGCGTAGCGGCTGCGCAGGTCGAGCATCAGGTCCTCGATGCGCGAGGTTGCGATCGGGTCCAGCGCTGAGCACGGCTCGTCCATCAGGATGACATCGGGCTTGGTGGCGATCGTGCGCGCGATGCACAACCGCTGCTGCTGCCCGCCGGACAGGCCGTAGGCGCTCTCCTTGAGCTTGTCTTTCACCTCGTCCCACAGCGCGGCACCCTGCAGCGCCTCCTCGACGTGGTCGTCGAGGTTGTCAATCTTCATGCCGGTGACGCGCGGCCCGTAGGCGACGTTGTCGTAGATCGACTTGGGGAACGGGTTCGGCTTCTGGAACACCATGCCGACACGTCGGCGCACCTCGATGGCGTCGACGTTCTTGGCGTAGATGTTCTGCCCGTGATAGCTGACCTCGCCCTCGACCCGGGCACCGGCGATCAGGTCGTTCATCCGGTTCAGACAGCGCAGGACCGTGCTCTTGCCGCAGCCGGAGGGGCCGATCAGCGCAGTGATCTCGTTCTTGCCGAACGGCAGCGTGACGTCGTGCACGGCGTGGAAGTCAGCGTAGAACACGTTGAGGTCAATGCAGTCCATGACCGTCTCGGGCTGGTCCGGAACCTTGCGGTCGGCGTTGGGCTGCACGTCAACCAACGAGGCGCGCCCGTGCTCTCCCTCGGAACGTGTGGACGTGGTCGCCACCGAACTAGTCATAACCTGCTTGCTCCTCACCAGCGTCGCTCGAAGTGGTTGCGAATATAGATGGCGAGACCGTTGAGCATCAGCACCAGCGCCAGCAACACGATGATGCCCGCCGCAGCGGCGATCTTGTAGTCGTCCTGCGGCCTGGAGGTGAGCTGGTAGATCTGGATCGGCAGCGCCGTGAATTGCGACATCAGGCCGTTCGGGTCGAACCGGATGCTCACGGCCACGCCCAGCAGCAGCAGGGGCGCAGCCTCGCCGATCGCCCGAGAAAGCCCCAGTATGGTCCCGGTCGCGATACCTGGGACCGCCGACGGCAGGACCTGCCGCCATGACGTCTGCCAGGGCGTCGCTCCCAGCGCCAACGAGGCCTCACGGATCTCCCGAGGTACGGCGCGAACGGCCTCCCTGCTCGTGATGATGATGACCGGCAGGATCAGGAGAGCCAGCGCCAGCGCACCACCGATGACCAGAGCGGTCTCGCGCTGCCCGACGAGCGCCATCAGGGCCACGGCGAGCATGCCGTAGATCACCGAGGGTACGGCGGCGAGGTTCTGCAAGTTGAGCTCGATAATGCGGTTGTACCACCGATTGCTGTCGGCGAACTCCTCCAGGTACAACCCGGCTGCAATGCCGAGTGGGACCGCCAGCATCGCGGTCGTCGCCATCAACCATATGGTGCCGAGGATGCCGGCACGCAGGCCGGTCTTCTCGGCGAACAACTGGTCGTCGTACTGAGTGACCAGGTTGGCGTCGAGTCGTGCTGAGCCGTCGATGGCGGTCGAGACCAGCAGGGTGAGCAGGACGAGTATGCCGATCGCCAGCGAGAACCAGAGGGCGATCAGGAAGATGATGGACGCGGGGCCGCGGTCGCGGCTGCGTCTCGCACGCAGACCCACCGGATCGTCGGTCGCCATCGCGGTCATCAGTAAACCTCGCGGATGCGACGCACGAGGGCGACGCTGATCATGTTGATGACGAACGTGATCGCGAACAACAGCAGGCCCACGGCGAAGAGGGTGTCGTAGGAGAGAGAACCGACCGGGTTCTCTCCTCCCGCGGTCTGGGCGATGTAGGCCGTCATGGTCTGCATGCCTTCGCGCGGGTCAAGCGAGAGGTTGGGGATGGACCCCGCGGCCAAGGCAACGATCATCGTCTCTCCGACTGCCCGCGAGAGCCCGAGGACGACGGCGGCGCCGATGCCCGAGATCGCCGCCGGGAAAACGACGCGCAGGGTGGTCTGCATGCGGTTCGCACCCATCGCGAAGGATCCCTCCCGCAGGGACTGCGGGACAGCGCTCATGGCGTCCTCGGACAGCGAGGCCACCGTCGGGATGATCATGACACCGAGGATGAGGCCGGCCGCCAGGGCGTTGGTGAAGCTCACCTCGAGCCCGAGCAGGCCCTGCAGCACCACCGGCGTGACGAACTGCAGGGCGAAGAAGCCATAGACCACCGAGGGCACGCCGGCGAGCAGCTCCAGGGTGGGTTTGAGCTTGCGCCGCACCGCTGGTGCGGCGTACTCCGAGAGGTACATCGCCGCACCCAAGCCAATCGGCACCGCGACGAGCAGCGCGATGGCAGTCGTCATCAGCGTGCCCGCGACCAGGGGCAGCACCCCGAACTCCTGGGGAGCGAGGTTCGGCCGCCACTGCGTGCCGGTCAGGAACTCCCACATGGACACTTCGCGGAAGAAGCTGAGCGCCGGCATGAGCAGCGCGACGACGATCCCGATCGTGATCGCGACCGAAAGCACGGCCGACAATCGCAATACGCCGACGATCAACGCCTCGGCAGGCCGCCGCTTGCGGCGCAAGCTGGATCCCGGCGAGACATCCTGGGGGCTCGTCGATGGCGACGAGGCCCCAGCGGCGACGTGTGAACTCATCCGATGATGTCGTTCCTCTGTGTTGGTTGCTTGACCGAAGGGCTCGGCTGGTCAGCCGCTCAGCGAAGCGAGCGGCTCTTCCAGCTCGGCCTTCTGATCCTCGTTCAGCTGGATGTACTCCGCCGCCTCGACGATCTGGTCCAACTGCTCGACGTAGAAGTCGACGAACGCGGCGACCTGCGGCTTCTCCTGGTATGCCTTGTTGGACACATAGATGAACAGCGGCCGAGCAAGCGGGGTGTACTCGCCCGACTGGGCGGTCTCGGCCGACGGCTCGACGCAGCCATCGCCGCTGTCGATCTGCAGCGCCTTGAGGGTGTCGGCGTTCTCCTCGTAGAAGGTGAAGCCGAAGTAGCCCATGGCGCCCTCGGTGTTGGCGACGCCCTCCACGAGGACGTTGTCGTCCTCGGAGGCTTCGTAGTCCGAGCGCGACACGCCTTCCTCACCGTTGATCTCGTCGGTGAAGTAGTCGAACGTCCCGGAGTCGGTGCCGGGGCCGAACAGCGCGAGCTCCGTGTCGGGCCAGCTGGGGTCGACGTCGCTCCAGCTCTCGATCTTGCCTTCGGCATCGGGAGCCCAGATCGTGTTCAGCTGCTCGGTGGTGATGCAGTCGGTCCAGTCGACGCTGGGGTTTGTGACGACGGTGAGCGCATCGGTGGCGACCCGCAGCTCGGTGAACTCGACGCTGTTCTCCTGGCAGAGCTTCTCCTCCTCCGGGTCGATCGGGCGCGACGCGTCGGAGATGTCGGTCCGGCCGGCGCAGAACACCTCGAAGCCACCGCCGGTTCCTGACGCACCGACCGTGACGCGGACGTCGGGGTTCTCGTCGGTGAAGAGCTGGTTGGCGGCCGAGCTGAGCGGCTCGACGGTCGACGAGCCATCGATCTTGATCGAGCCGGACACGGAGTCGGAGCCGCCGTCACTGTTTCCGCCGTTTCCGGAGTCGGTTGGCTCTGGGTCCTGGCCGCCACAAGCCGCGGCGCCGAGCGAGAGCGAGAGCGCCAGCGCCGCAGGGGCGGCGTACTGGCGCAGGGGAGTGCGATTCACTGCGATCCCTCTCCTGAGAGTCGAGAAGCCATAACTGTCGGGTTCGACTCCTGAAACGTAGGAGCACCAGGTGAAGCGACGAACCGGCGAAGGTGAACACGCAGTGAACGGTGTTCGGCGCATTGACCACCCACTGCCGGACATGAGACGGACGCCACGTGAACGACCGCCTCGCTACGGTGGCATTCACCCGCTACGGAGTGTGGTGCTCGACGTCCACGACCCGACGGCTCTCTCGGTGTGCGACGAGGAAGTCACCCGCGCGCAGGCCCGGGTCGGGCAGGCCAAGCGCCTCGAACAGGTGTGGGAGCACCGGCCGATGGCTGCACACGATCACGGCTGACGACTCCTCGAGCAGCTTGCCGATGTGGCGCCGGAGCTGGCCGGCGTCGAGTCCGTCCTCCGCCAGCCGGTGATCCGGCTCGATGTCGATCAGGCTCTGCTGCGCGAAGGGTCGTACGGTCGCCGCACAGCGGACCGCATCAGAGGTGAGCACCCGCTCGACGCCGTACGACTGCAAGAGCGACACCAACCGCTGGGCCTGCTGCTTGCCTTCGTCGTTGAGAGTGCGCTCGACGTCCGGCCGGCGCCAGGCAGAGCGCGACTTCGCCCGGGCATGGCGTAGCACGATCAGCGGCTCCGAGCGGTAGGAGGAGGCCTCGAATGCGGCGAGCAGGTCGCGGTCGCGGGCATGGGTCAACCGTCCGTGCGCCTTGGCCACAGACAGCCAGCGGACCTTGTCGATCTCGGCGTTCGGGCGGTAGGCGCTGACGTCGCCGGCGCCGGTCTGCCGGGCCGACCAGTAGTGCACGTGCTTGGTCATCCCGCCGGTGACGGGGTAGGTCTGCACCGGCAGCACCGGACCCAGCCGGACCGCAAGGCCGGTCTCCTCCGCGACCTCGCGGACCGCGGCGGTCAGCAGGTGCTCGCCGGGCTCGAGCTTGCCCTTGGGGAAGGACCAGTCGTCGTAACGCGGACGGTGCACCAGCACCACGTCGACACCTTCGTCACCGGTTCGCCAGACGACCGCGCCGGCGGCCAGCACGGGGGAGACCACGTCCACGCCAGGCAGTGTCACACCCGCACGTGAACGTTCGGAGTCGCCCCTCGAGTCGACCCGCTCCGCACACCAGCCGGCACACCCGATGGAACACCCGGGGCCCCCTGCGGACAGGCACAGCAGCTGCGCGCCCGCCACCACCTGATCGAGGCGTACGACGATAGATTGACGACCATGCCGATCGATGCCACGCGGACCACGACGTCGATCCGCGCCGCCTACCTGGATGCCGCGTCGTCGGCCGCCGCACTGCTGGCGGAGCCGGCAGTGGCAAAGGCCTGGACCGAACCGAGCGCTCTGGCCAAGTTCCAGCTGAGCGGCCTGGCCGGCCATCTGGCGTCGCAGATCCTCGCTGTCCCGCGCGTCCTCGACACTCCCGTCCCGGACGAGGAACCGGCGACTCTGCTGGGTCACTACGATCGCGGGGCATGGATCGACGTCGACGTCGACGACGAGGTCAACGTCGGCAGCCGGCACAGTGGCGAGCAGACCGCGGCTGCGGGTGCGGCGGAGCTGGCTCGGCAGGTGCAGGCAACGGTGGCGAACCTGGGCGCCGCCCTGGCAGCCGAGCCGGCGGACCGGGTCGTGCACCTCAGCGGCCGCTGGTCGCTGCGGCTCGACGACTTCCTGATCACCCGGATGATGGAGATCGCGGTGCACTCCGACGATCTCGCGGTCAGCGTCGGTGTCGCGGCCCCAGAGCTGCCCGATGACGTGGTGGGTCCGGTGCTGGAGCTGCTGGTCCAGCTCGCGGTACGACGGCACGGATCCGCGGCGCTGCTGCGGGCGTTCAGCCGAGCGGAGCGCGCTCCAGGCACCGTCGCGGCGTTCTGAACACCGGAACGGCCTGCGTCAGCGCCGTTTGGCCTTTGCGCTGCGGCGGTTGCGCTTGACCGCGATCAGCAGCTCCTGCACGTCACGCGCCGGGCTGCCGTCAGCCTGTGTGCGGTGCGGGGTCCAGCTGCCGTCGGGCTCGAGGTGCCACGAGGCGCTGGTGTCATCCAGCCCGAGATCCATCAGCTGCCAGAGCTCTTCGACGTGTTCGGGGGTGGACACCCGCACCAGCGCCTCGACCCGGCGGTCGAGGTTGCGGTGCATGAGGTCGGCAGACCCTAACCACGCCTCCGGTGCCCCGCCGTTCTCGAAGCAGAAGATCCGGCTGTGCTCGAGGAAGCGTCCGAGCACACTGCGGACGCGGATCGTCTCCGAGAGCCCAGGAACGCCGGGTCGCAGTGAACAGATGCTTCGCACCCACAGGTCGACAGCCACCCCCGCCCGCGACGCGTGGTAGAGCGCGTCGATGACCGCCTCGTCGACGAGGGAGTTGACCTTGATGCGTATCCGCGCTGGCCGTCCGGCGCGGTGGTGCTTGGTCTCCTTGTGTATCCGCTTGACGATGCCGGTGCGGACGGAGTCTGGTGCCACCAGCAGCTGCTTGTGATTCGATGTGCGGGCGAAGCCGGACAGGTTGTTGAACAGCCGCGACAGGTCCTCGGAAACCGCTGGATCGGCGGTCAGCAGCCCGAGATCCTCATAGTGCCGGGCGGTCTTCGGGTTGTAGTTGCCGGTGCCGATGTGGGCGTAGCGCCGGATGCCCTCGGGTTCGTCGCGCACGATCAGGGCGAGCTTGCTGTGCGTCTTCAGCCCGATCACGCCGTAGACGACGTGGCAGCCGGCCTGCTCGAGCTTGCGCGCCCAGCGGATGTTGGCCTTCTCGTCGAAGCGCGCCTTGATCTCCACGAGCACCAGCACCTGCTTGCCCGACTGGGCGGCGTCGACGAGCGCGTCGATGAGCGGGCTGTCTCCCGAGGTGCGGTAGAGCGTCAGCTTGATCGCCAGCACGTGCGGGTCGGCAGCTGCCTGCTCCAGGAACCGCTGGACGCTGGTGGAGAAGGAGTCGTACGGGTGGTGCACGAGCACGTCACGGCGACACAGTGCGGCGAACATGTCGGCCGGGCTGGAGCTCTCCACCTCGGCCAGGTGCGGATGCGTCTTGGGCACGAACGCCGGAAACTTGAGCTCGGCCCGGTCGAGGTCGGCGATGCCGTGCAGCCCGGTCAGGTCAAGCGGGCCGGGCAGGTGAAACACCTCGGCCGGCGCGATGTCGAGCTCGCTGACCAGCAGCTCGAGCACGTGCGGGTCCATCGACTCCTCGACCTCGAGCCGCACCGGAGGACCGAACCGGCGGCGCAGCAGCTCACGCTCGAGGGCTTGCAGCAGGTTCTCGGCGTCGTCCTCCTCGACCTCGAGGTCCTCGTTGCGGGTCACCCGGAACGCATGGTGCTGCACCACCTCCATGCCGGGGAAGAGCTGGTCGAGGTGGTGTGAGATGACGTCCTCGAGCGGGACGAAGCGCTGCTCGGCGACCGCCACGAACCGTGGGAAGATCGGCGGCACCTTCACCCGGGCGAAGTGATCCTTGCCGGTCGTCGGGTTGCGCACCATCACGGCGAGGTTGAGCGACAGCCCGGAGATGTAGGGGAACGGATGGGCGGGGTCGACCGCCAGCGGGGTCAGGACGGGAAACAGGCGATCGCGGAAGACCGTGGCCGTCTCCTCCTGTTCGGACCGCTCGAGCTCCTCCCATCGCAGCAGCTCGATGCCATCCTTGACCAGCGCGGGCACGAGCTGCTCCCGGAACAGCTGGCCGTGGCGACGCATGAGCTGGTCGGACATGGCCAGGATCGCCTCGAGCAGATCACGCGGCAGCATCCCGCTGGCCGCCCGCAGCGCGACTCCGGCGGCGATGCGCCGCTTCAGACCGGCCACCCGCACCATGAAGAACTCGTCGAGGTTGCTGGCGAAGATCGCCAGGTAGCGCACCCGCTCCAGGAGCGGCAGCTCGGGATCCTCGGCCAGCTCGAGCACCCGCAGGTTGAAGCGCAGCCACGACAGCTCCCGGTCCAGGAACCGGTCGTCGGGCAGCTCGGCGTCGTCGAGGTGCTCGTACGGCGGCTCGACGTCGAACGCGTCGGCGACCGGGTGGCTGCGGGTGTCCAACGGTCCCTCGTCAGGATCTGCGGCGGTGGAGGCGGGCAGCGTGGGACGCAGTGTCGTGTGGCCGCCGGTGGCCGCGCTCCGCACCGACTTCAGGGGTGACGCTTCGGCAGGCATGGCGTCATGGTTGCACCATCGGGTTAACGAGAGGCAACCACGGACGAGGCCGTCCGCTGAGTAGCCTGTCGCGGTGGTCGATCCCTTCCAGCTTGCGCTCGACACCCGCGCGCGGACAGAGGCCGCGGCGCTGCGCGCGACCCTCCGGATGCCAAGACCGCTGAAGCGCCTGGTCGCCGGGAGGCCGGTCCGTGTCGACGGGCAGCAGCTGGATGTGGACATGCAGGTGGTCCTGCGGCTGCAACGGCTGCACGAGGAGCCGTCGGTCGAGACATTGCCGTTGCCAGCCGGCCGAGCAGCGGTGCTGCGCCAGGCCGCGGTGCTGGGCGGCCGGCAGCCGCTCGGTCAGGTCCGCCACGTCCACGTGCGCGCAGTGGGGGGCGAGCGGGCCGCCCGTCTCTACCTGCCCGACGCAGCACTGCCGCGCACGCCGCTGTTGGTCTACCTCCATGGTGGGGGCTGGGGGTACGGCGGGCTCGGCTCGCGTGACGCACTGTGCCGTCACCTGGCGGAGCGTTCCGGCGTCCGCGTGCTCGCGCTGACCTACCGGCTGGCACCGGAGCATCCGGCGCCGGCTGCGCTCGACGACTGCCTCGCGGCTTACCGCTGGGTGCGCGACAACACCGACTCCCTCGGTGCGGTGCCTGGCCGGATCGCGGTCGGCGGCGACGGCGCCGGCGGCAACTTGGCCGCCGTACTCTGCTTGCGGGCGCGCGAGGAGGGCGTCGCTCAACCGACGCTGCAGGTGCTGATCTGCCCGGCTACCGATCTCAGCCGGCGGCTGCCGTCGCGCGAGCGGTTCCGCGAGGACTTCGGGCTGACGCAGGGATTCGTGGAGCGCAGCGAGGCCGCCTACACGTTCGGCGTGGACCGCCACGACCCCTACGTCAGCCCGCTGCAGTCCAAGGACCTGGCCGGTCTGGCACCGGCATACGTCCTGACCGCCGGGTTCGACCCGTTGCGCGACGAGGGTGAGGCCTACGCGAACCGACTTTCCGAGGACGGTGTCGAGGTGGAGTTGCGCCGCCATCCCGGGCTGATGCACGGCTTCGTCACGATGGTGGGCGTCAGCCGGTCCGCGCGGCGCGGCGTCGCCGAGATCATCGAGCAACTGCAGCTCCGCCTCTGATCCGGCCGGGGCCTCTTCCCAGCGGGAGTGGGCGACCGTGCTGGCGGTCAGCGGCAGTACATGACGTCGGTATCCCAATGGACGAACAAGAGCCGCTGGTAAACTGTGATCGCCGCCGCGTTGTCCGACTCGACGTAGAGCATCACCTGATCCAGCCCGCGGTCCCGCAGATGCCACAGGCCGGTCAGAGTGAGCACCTTGCCCAGCCCCAGCCCCTGCGCAGCCGGCGCGACCCCGAGGACGTAGACCTCGCCGATCGGGTCGTGCCCGCCGCCGGAGTGGACCTTGGTCCAGTGGAAGCCGAGCAGCTCACCGTCTCGCTCGGCCAGGAAGAAACCCCTCGGTTCGAACCACGCCGCCTGCTCGCGCCGCTCCAGATCAGCCCGGGTCATCGCACCCTGTTCCGGGTGGTCGATGAACGCCTCGGCGTTGACCTTCAGCCAGGCGTCCTCATCGGCACCGACCTCGAACGGGCGGATCGTCACCCCCGCCGGCGTTGCGGCCAATGGCAGCGCCGAGTGCAGTGACCGGCGCAGCTGCCACAGTTCGCGGGCACGGGTGAAGCCGAGCCGCGCGGCCAGTGCCGTCGAGGCCGGGTGGTGCCCGTGCGCCCACAGGCGCAGCGCCGACGGTGCCGCTTCTTCCAGCATTCTGGCCACCAACGCCGCCCCGATGCCTCGCCGACGGTGCTCGGGGGACACGACGACCTCCGCGCTCGCGCCCTGGATCCGGTCGGAGAGATCGAGGTGGCCGTAGCCCACCCACTCGGCTCCGGACCTGGCGACGAGATGGCGCACCTCCCCGGTCCCGCCGTACCGCAGGCCGAGCATCACGTGGTCGTTCAGCGGCTGTGCCCCGTCGACCCTGGTCGCGGAGGCGACCAGCGCGTGCACCCGTTCCACCTCACCGGGGCCGAGCGCGGTCAGGGCCGCTATCTCGATCGGGGCATCGGGGCGGGCAGCCACCGCCCCAGACTAGGGGTTGCTGCGGAGTTTCTTGTTTCGTAGGTGATCGTCGCGGGCAGGGCAGGTGAGGAAGGAAGAGCCGGCCGATCTGCTCATCTCGGGAAGCGTCGACCGGCCTCGATATGCCGCAGTTGTTGGTGATGTTCATGGCGCCGCTCGTGCCGCTCTCGTGCCTGGGACTGATGCTGTGGCTCGACCGCCTCGAGGAGACGCTCGACGACGACGTACGCCGGCGACGGGCAGGCGAGCGCAGGTTCAGCCGCCGGCGTAGCCGCAGCCGGGCTCGCAGCGATCGTCAGGTCCGACTTCCCGCAGCCGCGCCCTCGACCGAGCTCCCGGTCGACAGTGCGAACCGGTAGCCCACGTTGCGGACGGTGCCGATCAACGACTCGTGTTCCGGTCCCAGCTTCGCCCGCAGCCGACGCACGTGGACGTCGACGGTCCGGGTGCCCCCGAAGTAGTCGTACCCCCACACCTCCTGGAGCAGTTGCGGGCGGCTGAAGACCCGCCCGGGATGCTGAGCGAGGTGTTTGAGCAGCTCGAACTCCTTGAACGTCAGGTCCAGAACGCGGCCGTCGAGCCTGGCGGTGTAGGCCGCCTCGTCGATGACGACGTCGCCGGTCCGGATCACGTTCGCGTGTCCGGCGTGGCCGGCGCGCTGGAGCCCTCCGGTGGCCAACCGGAGCCGCGCGTCGACCTCCACCGGGCCGGCGGTGTGCAGCAGTACGTCGTCCACACCCCAGTCGGCGTTGACCACGGCCAGGCCACCCTCGGTGACCAGCAGGAGGAGCGGTACGTCGATTCCGGCGGTCCGCAGCTCACGGGTCAGCGCCCGCACGTGCGCCAGCTCGGTGCGTCCGTCCACGAGCACCACGTCCCAGCCGCTGGAGTCGGTGAGCGCGGAGGCGTCAGCGGGCAACACCCGCACCTGGTGGGGCAGCAGGGCGAGAGCGGGCAGCACCTCGGCTGACGGTTGCAGTGCATTGGTGAGCAGCACCAGCGCGGCCATTGCACCTCCCGGTGAACAACACGAGGCCCAGGGGCGCACCGCCCGGGCCTCGTCGCGTGCGTCAGGATATCCGATGTGAGCAGCCCGAGTGAGAGTGACACCGACGCACCCCGTGTCACCGTGCGCTACTGGGCCGCGGCTCGGGCGGCTGCCGGCCGCGAGTCCGACGTGGTCGCGGCGGCGACACTCGCCGAGGCGCTCGACGCCGTGCGGCTGCTGCACCGCGAGCACGAGAGGTTCTACCGGGTGATCGGGGTCTGCTCGATCCTGCTGGGCGCGCAGCCGGTGGGCACCCGCGACCCGGCCTCAGTGCGGCTCGAGACCGGCGACGTCGTCGAGGTTCTCCCACCGTTCGCCGGCGGCTGACCCGACGGACGGCGTCACGGGTGAGCGCGTCGAGGTCACCGTTCGGCCCCGGTTGGGGATCGTGCGCCGGGTGTCGTACGCTCGTTCTCATGACGTCGGCCTGGCTGACCAAGCGCCGCGCAGTGGATCACTGCCGCATGCATTCGGCGTTGTGTCGACTCTCCTGACCGGGTGACGCCCCGAGTCCTCTGACCAGCCCAGCCGGATCGA
This sequence comes from Actinomycetota bacterium, assembly GCA_030857985.1. Lineage (GTDB taxonomy): Bacteria > Actinomycetota > Actinomycetes > Propionibacteriales > Nocardioidaceae > JALZMX01. Next base: position 13,014 of record JALZMX010000087.1, read on the forward strand.
GGGCGCAGAGCGCGTCGCCCAGACGTTTGTCCTCCACGTTGGTCAGGACCTCACCGTGACTGCTGGCGTGGCACCCACCTGTCGCCACCATCCATCCCACGGAGGTATCCCTATGAGCCGCACATCCGTGCTCGTCGACGCAGCATGGGTCGAAGAGCATCTCGACGATCCCAACGTCGTCCTCGTCGAGGTCGACGAGGACACCTCGGCCTACGACAAGGGCCATCTGCGCGGTGCCGTCAAGATCGACTGGCAGCACGATCTGCAGGACCCGGTCCGCCGCGACTTCGTCAACCAGCAGCAGTTCAGCGAGCTGCTGTCGCAACGCGGCATCGGCAACGACGACACCGTCGTGCTCTACGGCGGCAACAACAACTGGTTCGCCGCCTACGCCTACTGGTACTTCACGCTCTATGGGCACCGCGACGTCAGGCTGCTCGACGGCGGCCGCAAGCGGTGGGAGCTCGACAGCCGTCAGCTCACCGACGAGGCGACGCAGCGCAGCGCGACGGCCTACGCGGCGCAGCCGCCCGACCTCGGCATCCGTGCGTTCCGCGACGAGGTGGTCGAAGCGATCGGCGTCAAGAACCTCGTCGACGTTCGCTCACCGGACGAGTACGCCGGCCGACTCCTCGCCCCCGCCCACCTGCCTCAGGAGTCGGCGCAGCGTGGTGGCCACATCCCGACCGCGGAGAACATCCCCTGGAGCAAGGCAGCCAACGATGACGGTACGTTCAAGAGCGACGCCGAGCTGCAGCGGCTCTACGCCGAGGCCGGGGTCGACGCCGAGCTGGACACCATCGCCTACTGCCGCATCGGCGAGCGCAGCGCACACACCTGGTTCGTGCTGCACGAGCTGCTCGACCAGCCGAACGTGAAGAACTACGACGGGTCCTGGACCGAGTACGGCTCGCTCGTCGGCGTACCGGTAGCCCGCGGCGACGACCCAGGGAGCGCATGAGATGTGCGGCGCGAGCGCGGGTGGCACGTCGCTGGAGGGCATCCACACCGCCGAGCAGTCGATCATCCAGGGCGTCGTGATCCGCGACTCCCAACCCGTCATCGGCGCGTACATTCGGCTGCTCGACCGCAGCGGTGAGTTCACCGCCGAGGTGCCCACGTCGGCGACGGGGCACTTCCGGTTCTTCGCCGCTCCTGGCCAGTGGACGTTGCGCACGCTCGCGCCGAAGACCGCCTCCGTCGACCGCAGGGTGGTGGCGGTCAAGGGCGTTGTGTCCGAGGTGGAGATCGCGGTCTGACCGAGCGGCGGGACGTCGTACGACGGCTCTCACACGGCCCTCATCCGCGACTCCCCGGCTGGCGGTCGGCGTCGACGCGTCGTCGGCAGTCTGTCACCATGACCGGCATGGCGCAGACCCTGATCACCGTCGCGCCGACGGGCGCGGAGGCCACAAAGGCCGCCTTCCCGCAGCTGCCGACCACACTCGAGGAGCTGGTGGAGACCGCGAAGCGGTGTGAGCAGGCCGGTGCCGCGATGATCCACGTGCACATCCGCGACGAGGAGCACCGCCCCACCCTCGACCTCGCGCGTCTGCGCGACACGGTGGCTGCGCTGCGCGAGCAGACCTCGTTGGTGGTGCAGCTGTCCACCGGAGGAGCGGTGAGCGACCCCTACGAACACCGGCTGCGGGTGCTCGACGCCGGCCCCGACTCGTGCTCGCTGACGATGGGCACGGTCAACTTCGGCGACGACGTGTTCATGAACCCGTGGGGCTTCGTCACCGAGCTGTACGAACGCACGCAGCAGCTCGAGGTGGTGCCCGAGTTCGAGCTGTTCGACCTGGGGCATGTGGCGGCACTGCACCGGCTGCTGGACACGTTCGGCCTACCGGCCGGGGGTCGGGTGCACTGTGATCTGGTGATGGGCGTGCCCGGGGGCATGCCCGGCACCGCTGACGCACTGGTCGCCGCGGTCAACGCGTTTCCTGACGCGGTCACGTCGTGGTCGGCCACCGGGGTGGGGCGTACGACGTTGCCGGTCGCACTGGCAACGTTGGCCAAGGGCGGCCACCTGCGGGTCGGGATGGAAGACGTGCTCACGCTCGCCAAGGGACAGCCGGTGCAGCACAACGCCGAGCTGGTCGAGCGGGCGGCCTCGCTGGCGACGCTGGCGCAGCGCCCGCCGATGACGCCCGACGCGGTGCGGGATCTGCTGCAGATCAGGTTGCCGGCTCGACCGGATCAGAGCAGCTGGTAGCCGATGTCGCGGCAGGCCGCCGCGAGCCAGGGCCGTAAGCCTGGGTGCGCCAACGGCTCCGAGAACGACGGCTCGCTCGGCAGTGCGTCGGCTGCCGGGTCGAACAGCGTCACACACGGCCGGCCGGTCATGGACGACGCGTGCCTCAGCCCGTCCAGGTCTGGCCAGGCCGACGTGATCGCACGAGCCCATGCACGGGTCACGTCGCGGCGGCCGGTGTTGATCGCCTGTGAGGCGCCCGCGCGCAGTGGCCAGCGCCCCGTCAGGTCCAGCAGCTGCAGTGGTCGCGCGACTGACAGGCCGGTGAGGTGGGGAGCCTTGCGTCGTACGTTCACGGTGCGTGTGAGCTGACAGAACTCTGCCAGAGCAGTGGGCACATCAGCGGCCAGGTAGCAGACACCGACGGCCTGGTCACGCGCGGGTGGTTCGTGCGGGTCGAACCGACACCGCGCCACCGGGCCGTAGCGGCGCAGCGCGTTCCACGGCACCACGTGGCTCCCCATCGTGTGGTGCACCCGCCAGAACACGGTGTGCGCGGACTCCGGACGCAGCTCGACGCCGATGCGACGCAGCTGACTCGGAGACGGCGGCAGCGGCAGCTTGGCCAGAGGTCAGACCTGGGCGTCGAGGCTCTGGGCCAGCTCCACCACTGGCTTCGGGTCGCCGGCAGCGATGAGCCAGTCGCGGGACGACCGGACTGTGCCGCCGATGCTCAGCTCCGGTTGGGGGGTCATGAAGAACCCCTCGACCTCCAGTGGATGGAGTCCTGCCGGCAGCGCGCCGAGCACCGCGGACAGGCCGGAGAGCAGGTGACCGTCGTTGAACTGCCACGCAGGCAGGCGATTCGCCCGCCCCACGCGGACGGCGTGCACGGCGCCGTCGGCGATCCGGTGCCGGACGCGGGAGGCGTGGACGCCGAGCAGCTCGGCCGCCTCCTGCACTGACAGGCTCGTCTGGGCGAGCGTGGCCGTGGCGGCAACGGCCTGTCCGGCGGCCCCGGTGACGCTGGAGTCCCCAGGGACAACCCCGCTGTGCTGGTGGAGAAAATCGGCGGTCTCGACAGGCAGTGCTGCTGCCGCGGGAGCGCCCAGGTGCGCGTCGAGGAACTGGCGAAGGGTCGCCACCAGCTCCGACTCGGGCACCGGCAGTCCTCGCTCGTGCAGAAAGTCAGCCACGGTCTCGGCCGTCATCGCGCTCACCTCGTCGTCCAGTGTACGCGCAACAAGCGACAATGTGCGCTAGTGTGCGCTCGGGTCAGTAGACGAGCGCCTGCGCGCCGTCGCTGAGCACTTCCTCGGTGAACACCGGCGCGCCGGCGATGCGGATGCCCTCGATCACGTCGGTCTCCTCGATGTCGCGGCGCTTTGCGCACTGGGTGCACAGGGTGACCGTGCCGCCGGCGAGCACAGACGCGAGCAGGTCGTCGAGCGGTGCCGCGTGCGGCAGCTCGAGGTCGGCGGCGCGACCGGGCAGCGCGAACCACGCGGACTCGCCGGTCAGCCACAGCGACACCTGCACACCGGCCGCGACTGCGGTGGCCGCCACCGTGAACGCCTGGTTGCAGCGCTCGGGTCCGTCGGTGCCGCTGGTGACCTTGATGACGAGGGAACGCGCGGAGGGCATGAATCGACTCTAGCCACCGGTCGCCATCGGCCTCGACGCTAGACTCAGCTGCCGTGGACGCCTTCTATCTCACCGTGCTGGTGCTCAGCGGTGTTGCGATCAGCTGGTTCGCCGGTTTCGCCGCCTACCGGCTTTACAAGGGTCAGGGCTGAGCCGGCCCGCCCGGCCGCGCTGAGCGTCGTACTGCGATGGCTTTCGAGATCCCCGCCGACCTGCACCCCGACTGTGCGCCCATCGTGTGGCTGCTTGGCACCTGGCGTGGCAATGGGCACGGTGACTACCCCACGATCGAGCAGTTCAGCTTCCGGCAGGAGGCGATCTTCGCGCACGACGGGCGGCCGTTCTTCCACTACTTCAGCCGCTCCTGGGTCATCGACGACGAGGGCAAGGACGTCCGGCCCAGCGCGCTGGAGACCGGCTTCTTGAGGCCGAGGCCTGATGGGGAGCTGGAGCTCGTGCTGGCCCACCAGACCGGCTATGCCGAGGTCTGGTACGGCGGCGTCGAGGGCGCCAAGATCGAGCTCGGCACCGACCTGGTGGCGCGCACCCAGTCAGCCAAGGACTACACCGCCGGGCACCGGCTGTACGGTCTCGTCGACGGTGACCTGCTGTGGGCCTATGACATGGCCGCGGCAGGGCAGCCGCTGCAGCCGCACCTGTGGGGACGGCTCGAGCGCACCTGACCGGCGGACCCTCGTAGACTCAGCAGGTGAGCCCGGTTCGTAACCCCCCCGCCGCCTCGACCGCCGCCGACGGCGATTGGCGGGCCCGGCTGCGCGCCCGCGGCTACCGGCTCACGCCGCAACGCCAGTTCGTCCTCGACGCCGTTCAGGCGCTGGAGCACGCCACACCCGACGAGATCTTCGCCCACGTGCGAGAACGGTCGGCCGGTGTCAACCTGTCCACGGTCTACCGCACGCTCGAGCTGCTCGAGGAGATCGGCCTGGTCACGCACACTCACCTCAGCCACGGCGCCCCGACGTACCATTCCGCCACCGTCAAGCAGCACGTCCACCTCGTCTGCCGCGCCTGCCAGCAGGTGGCCGAGGTGGAGCCCGAGGTGTTCGCGCCGCTGGTGCAACGGCTGCACGCCGACAAGGGGTTCACCACCGACGTGCAGCACCTGACCGTGTTCGGCATCTGCCAGGAGTGCGCCTCGTGACCGACCTGGGTGTCTACCGCAGCCCGTTGTTGGAGCTGCCCGGGGCGGTCCAGGCGGAGGCTCCGGACACCGGGGTGGCGTGGCACTACGGCAGCTGGTCGGCCGAGCAGCGTCGCCTGGTCGCCGGCCAGGGTCTCGTCGACCTGTCCCATCGCGGCGTCGTGACCGTGACTGGACCCGACCGGCTGGCCTGGCTGCACTCGCTCACCACGCAGCAGCTCGAGGGGCTGCTGCCCCATGTGTGGACCACCACGCTGGTGCTGTCGCCACAGGGGCACGTCGAGCACGCGCTGCGCGGCTACGACGACGGCGAGACGTTCTGGGCGCACGTCGAGCCCGGTGCGTCTGCTGCTGTGGTCGAGTGGCTGGACCGGATGCGGTTCATGCTGCGGGTCGAGGTCGCCGACGTGACCGACTCGTATGCGGTCGTGGCCCGGGGTACGGGCGTCGAGGACATCATCGAGCGCTCGTCCTTGCCGTCGTACGCCGAGAGCCACCGCCCGGCGGCTGGGGTGTGGGCGCACGAAGCGTTGCGGATTGCGGCGGGGGTGCCGCGGATGGGTCTCGACACCGACCACCGCACGATCCCGAACGAGGTCGGTTGGATCGGGCCGGCGGTGGCGCTGGACAAGGGCTGCTACCGGGGCCAGGAGACGGTCGCCCGAGTGCACACGCTGGGTCGGCCGCCGCGGCGGCTGGCGCTGCTGCACCTCGACGGCTCGGTCGACCAGCTGCCCGCGCACGGTGACGACGTGGTGCTGGACGGGCGCACGGTGGGTTTCGTGGGGTCGGCCGCCCGGCACCACGAGCTGGGCCCGATCGCGTTGGCGCTGCTGAAGCGCACCGTGGTGGTGGACGCCGATCTGCTGGCTGGGGGAGTGGCGGCGTCGCAGGAGGTGCTGGTCGACCCCGAGGTCGGGCTGCACGTCCGGGCCCGGTTGCGCTGACTCCGCCCCTCCTCCCGCCCCCCAGCACCCCCCGCCCCTCCTCCCGCCCCTCCTCCCGCCCCTCCTCCCGCCGAGGTTGCGCAACTGCCCCAGTCGTGCGGCCACATATATCGAGGAGCTGGATCAGGACCGATCGTCCAGGGAGCCGTGCTACGTTGTGCTACATGGACAGTGTGGGGATTCGCGAGCTGCGGCAGAATCTCAGCGTCTACCTGCGACGCGTGGTGACCGGTGAGGCATTGCGAATCACGGAACACGGACGTCCGGTCGCCCTCCTGACCCCGCTCGCATCCGGAGATCACCCGTTGGCGGATCTGGTCGCGGCGGGGAAGGTCACGCCAGCTCGGGCGCGCTTGGAGCAGCTACCCCCTCCACTGGTGATCGCACCGGACGCACCGACGCTGAGCGAGATCCTGCAGCAGATGCGCGATGAGGACGACCGCTGAGGTGCTCGCGTACGTCGATACTTCGGCGCTGGTCAAGTTAGTTGTGGACGAGCCGGGCTCGACAGAGCTCACGGTCGCGGTGCGGGATGCGGAACTCGTGGCGAGCGCCCTTGTGCGGACCGAACTGCGTCGAGCCGCGGCGCGCCATCCCGACCCGCGGGTGCTGCAGCGGGTCGAGGAGCTGCTGCGGACGGTGGCTCTCGTCGCCGTCGACAACAACGTGCTTGACCGCGCGGGGCGACTGCCTCCTGTGTCACTACGCTCGCTCGACGCCCTCCACGTGGCCACCGCCCTCAGCCTCGGCAGCGCCCTCGACCGGGTGTTCACCTACGACGCACGAATGACCGCCGCGGTGCAGCTTCAAGGGATAGAGGTGCACTCTCCCGAGCGCCCCGGTTCGTAGACGGTCAGTCCATCGCCGCTGCCCGATCGAGCCGCGCGGCGACCATCTCGCACCAGTCGCGCACGCGCGGTGTGCGGTGATGCCACGCTGGAGCGAGAGGTACCAGCCGAACTCCGGGCGCTCCGAGTCGGCCAGCGCCTCCTCGCCGCCGATGCCGGCAAGGATCCGCTCGTACGTCGCAAGCTGGCGCTGGCTCTGCTCGGCGGCAGCCCGATAGTGCTCAGCCATCAGCTGCTTGTCGCCGACCCAGGGCGCGAATACCTTGAGCACGAGCTCGTCGCGCGGTAACCGGCGCCCGGCGCCAGTGCAAGACCGGTGAGGGGCTCGACCTCGAGCTGCTCGCGGCGACCGACTGGTTGCGGAGTCGTGGCGCAGAGACCGTGATCGCGGTGGGCGGCTCGCAGGGCAGCTCGGTTGCCCTTGCCACGGCCGCCCGTCCTGACCACGACCTCGACGCCGTCGTGGCCCTGTCCGGCGGCTGGCCGCACGAGTTCTACACCGGTCCCGACGCCTCCCGGGACCCGGTCGCGCTGGCCCGGCGGATCGACGTACCCGTGCTCTATGTGTCCGCGCTCGGCGACGTAGCTGTGCCGCAGCAGGCGTACCGGGCGCTCTATCGGGTGACGGCGAGGCAGGGCACGGACTACATCGCGCTGAAGGGGTCCGGGCACGCGATGTCGCTGCTCGGGTACTTCGAGCGCTCGCAGTTCTTCAAGACCGACTTCCTCGACTTCCTCGGAGCGCATTCGGCCCGGTGACGAGGCGTCGTTCCTGGGTTGTGCACGGCGCGAACAGTGGGTAGGGGAGATGTGAGCGGGCGTCTGCCGCCACCCCGGAGCGAAGGAGAGACATCGTGCCCAAGACCACGAAGAGCGGGAAGCCGAAAAGGGACGAGCTGCCGAGCACCGTTGCGCGCTCAGGCAAGAAGGCCCGGCGCACCTTTGCAAAGGCTCATGACTCGGCCGTGGACTCCTACGGCGAGGGCGAGCGGGCAAACCGCACCGCCTACTCGGCGCTCAAGCACACCCACGAGAAGATCGGCGACCGCTGGGAGAAGAAGAAGGGCAAAGGCC